>DATGYJ010000173.1:0-10357 GCA_035298105.1 Anaerolineales bacterium
GCTCCAATAGCAAACATATATTCGACTCCAAGCAACTTCATCCCATCGGTGGTTTCGTTGTAAAGCAGAATCTCAGGCTCGAGAATGTTGACTGCCGGGTCCATGAGACGCGCGGGATTAATAAAGTGAATGCCCATGCCACCATCTGGCGATGAAACACAGGAGGGTGTACGGATGAACCCGTCTGCCAGCGCAACATTTACATCGTGATATTTATCTGTTGCCTGACGCACCTGGGCCAGCTCCTTCAAGACTGCCGGATCTGTGACGCCGGTAGCCGCATACACCACGCTCGCCAGAACAATCATCAACAGCATAGCAACGCCAGTAGGTATAAGTATCTTCTTCATGATTTCTCCATTCCGGTTAGGCCAGTTATAATATTTTCAGAGCCCCGTATTGGTCTCTGTGTCCATAGTATAGGAAATCCAATATAAACGAGCTTGCCATCCTTACTATCGAAATTTATAGGACCGCCACGAGTCTGCACATCGTTTGCAAGAGAAGCCATCGCCTCTTCAATTTTTGGGCTTCCAGTGCTTTCCAAAAATTCTTCACGATTGCGTTCAGGATCGAACCGGCTGCAGTGGCCGCCTATGGCTTCAGGCGGTATTCAAGCCCGTTTATGCCCGCTTGTCGATGGGAGCAAGGATCAGCGCCGCTGACCTTCAATACCAGAGTTGCGTTCTGGTAAGTCCAGGTGTAGGTAGCTTTCCCCCCTGGATCACAGGCCGAGGATGTTTCCCAGGTAAACTGCGTTCCCTGGATGGAGAAGGTTCCCTGATCCAACAGCTGTGTATGGTTGTAGATGGAAAAGGTTCCATCGGGTTGCAGGTGCATCGTAATGGAACCATCGCCACTCTCAAACGTTCCGTATGTAAACTTGGGACTCGCACAGGCCGATAAGACGAACAATAGCAGTGATGCCCAGCCCAACCTGATGAAGATGCCGATGAAATGACTCTTGAGCGATTTGCGTAACATTGAGTCTCCTTTTGTGACCAATGGTGCCATTGAGCGACGTTTCCAGTTGCTGTAATCACTGACCTTATGTTTAACAAACAAAGTAGCCGTCATGGTAAAAAGTCTCCTTATTTTGATATTGATAAATCTGATACTTGTAAATTAACAAATGATGCGGTATGTCACTTCTTTAAACATATACGTTTGGTGTTCATGAATTTTTCCTTTGGTTGAAATGATTTTTACAATTGCATCCTAACATCTCAGCCAAACTAAAACCTGACATTTCCTGCCAAAAGGAAAAATTGGTGCATCAAAACCTTGTCTTGATTGTTACAAGGTCATAGAATGAAAACAGATTATCTTGCCTATTCAACCCTTCACACCCGAGTCGTTTCCAACCTTCGGCGATCTGCTGAAATATTTGCGTCGCCGCGAACAACTTACCCAAATTGAGCTTTCCATCATTGTGGGATATAGCGAGGCGCAAATCACCCGCCTCGAAAAGAATCAACGTCGTCCCGATCTCACTGCGCTCAAAGCGCTCTTCATTCCCGCATTGCATCTTGAAAATGAACCTGAATTGACTGCGCGCTTTTTGGAATTAGCGCAATCTTCGCGACAGCAGGATGCGCCTGTTCCTGGCATCGCCCCTTATAAAGGATTATTGTTTTTTGACGAATCTGATTCAGACCTCTTTTTCGGACGCGAGACTCTCACCACGCATCTCGCGGACCGTGTAACTGGTCTGGCAATGGACGCTTCTATCCGCTTCCTGGCCGTGGTCGGCGCATCAGGGAGTGGCAAGTCGTCACTGGTGCGCGCAGGGTTGGCTGTGACACTCAAACATACAGGTTGGGATGTACGTATCTTCACGCCGGGGACGAATCCGCTCAAGGCGTTGGAAATGCAACTCGAAGCAGATCAAGCCGCGGCTGAGGCTGGACGGGTTCTTATCCTTGTTGATCAATTTGAAGAAGTATTCACTTTATGTCACGATGAATCCGAACGAGTCGCATTCATCGAAAAATTATTAATGCTCGCTTCCTCGCAAAAAACAATTATTGTCATTACTCTGCGCGCCGATTTCTATTCGCATTGTGCACAATATCCGCTTTTGCGTCAGGCTGTTGCCGCAGAACAGGAATACATCGGCCAGATGACCACTCAAGAGTTGCGGCGAGCCATTGAGGAACCTGCCAAACGTAGCGGCTGGGAATTTGAGCCAGGCTTGGTGGATACATTATTAAATGATGTTGGCGCTGATGGCATGGGGCAACCCGAACCCGGCGCGTTGCCGTTGCTTTCCCACGCCCTGCTTGCTACATGGGAAGCGCGGCGCGGACGAACGTTTACACTGGATGGCTATCGTGCTTCGGGCGGCGTGCGCGGCGCAATTGCAGAGACAGCTGAAAGTGTTTTTACCGATCAGTTGAATCAACAGCAACAAGAACTGGCGCGTGATGTGTTCTTGCGACTCACCGAATTGGGCGAAGGGACTGAAGATACGCGGCGGCGTGCGGCATTGAATGAACTTGTACGCCAATCTACAGAAGCGACTCAATTGCGCGCTGTACTAAACACGCTTGCAGAGGCACGGTTAATTACATTGAATGAGGATAGCGCCGAGGTCGCGCATGAAGCGCTGATTAGGGAATGGCAGAGATTGCATGAATGGCTTACGCAGGATCGCGAGGGTCTGCATTTACATCGTCATCTGACTGAATCTACAAAGGAGTGGGAAGCGTTGGGACGTGATACGAGTGAGTTATATCGCGGCGCACGTCTGGCGCAGGCGCGTGAATGGGCTGATGCAAATACGAATCGTTTGAATGAGGCGGAGCTCACTTTTCTGGCCGCATCCATTGAACAGGCACAGCACGATGAACTGGAGCGCGAAGCGCAACGTCAACGTGAACTTGAAGCTGTGCAAAAGCTAGCTGAGACAGAAAGGCGGTCTGTCATTAACTTGCGAAGTCGTAATCGAGTCATCACAACAATTGGCGTCGTGGCTGTGGTGCTCGCAGTAATGGCTGGCGCCTTTGGATTGAGTTCAAGTCGGAACGCCAAGCAAGCCTTGAACGCTCAAGCTACTTCACAAGCCGAGGCGCAAAGCCGCGCTACTGCTGAAGCCAATGCATTGGCAGAGCGCAACACGGCGCAACAACAGGCGCTGATCGCCTCAGTACGAGAATTGTCGAGTGTAGCAAATTCGAATTTAGACATTGACCCTGAACGCAGTATCCTGCTTGCCCTTCAAGCTGTGGATAAAACTTACTCCATAGACCATACCGTTTTACCGGAAGCACAAGATGCCCTGCATCGTGCAGTGCAAGCCTCAAGCGTTGAATTAACTCTGGGCGGTCGTATAGGCGTTGTCAGAAGAGCTGTTTTCAGCCCGGATGGTATGCGCATTGCGACAGCCAGTTCCGATGGAACAGCGAAGATCTGGGATGCGGCCAATGGCAGAGAGCTACTTACTTTACAGGCTTCTTCCGAAGGCTGGGGCGATAGCGTTGACTTTAGCCCTGACGGAAAACTATTGGCAACTGCCGGCGATGACAAAACTGCTCGCATCTGGGACTCGCTTACTGGCAAGGAACTTCTAATCTTGAAAGGTCACTCAGATTGGGTTTCAGACGTAGCCTTTAACCCAGATGGAAGTATGTTGGCATCTTCCAGTGCTGACGGAACTATCAAGGAATGGGATGTTCTTACAGGCAAAGAATTATTAACCCTTCGCGAAGAGGATGGTGCCCAGATACTTTCAATGGCATTCAGTTCAGATGGGTCACAGATTGCCGATGTTGCTAATCCAAACTCAGGTCTGCGTGAGGGCTGGACAAGTATTTGGAACGCCAGCACGGGCCGGAGGCTTTTTACCCTACGTGGGCACACTACGAATGTAGAAAGCGCGGCCTTTAGCCACGATAGTGCGCGTATTGTTACAACAGGCGATGATTCAACAGCGAAAATATGGGATGCCCACACTGGCAACCTACTATTAACGCTTTATGGGCATACAGATATTGTTTACGACGCAGCTTTTAGTCCAGATGACGACCGCATTGTAACTGTCAGTGGGGATCGTCAAATAAAAATATGGCATGCCCTTACAGGTCAGGAGCTTTTTAGTCTGGCAGGACACAGTAGAGAGATTCGAAGCGTTGCTTTCAGCCCAAATGGTACCCACATCGTTACAGCCAGTGCTGATGAAACCGCCAAAGTATGGCGTGTCACCCCTAGCCGTGAATTCCTTACCCTAGTCAATGGACCAGCCATAGGATTTATAGAAGGGACAGAACTGGCTTACAGCCCGGATGGAACTCGTTTGGCAACAGCCAGTTCTGACCGTACGCCTAAGGTATGGGATGCGACCAGTGGAACATTGTTATTTAGTCTTATCGGCCATACCGATATTGTGACAAACATCGCCTACAGCACGGATGGAACGCGGATTGCCACTGCCAGTAATGATGGCACAGCTAAGATATGGGATGGTGAGGCTGGCAAGAAGTTGTTGACACTGATCGGCCACAAGGATTGGGTATCTAGTGTTGCTTTCAACTCGGATGGTTCCCGCCTGGCGACTGGCAGTTTTGATAAGACCGCCAAAATATGGGATGCCCAGACTGGCAAGGAATTGTTGACACTAGTTGGTCACAAGGATTGGGTTTTAAGCGTTGTCTTCAGCCCAGATGGCACACGACTCGCCACTGCCAGTGCGGATAGCACAGCGATCGTGTGGGATGCTATTACGGGCAAGGAACTGTTTACACTAAATCATGCAGGTCTGGTTCAGCAAGTCGTCTTCAACCCAGATGGCACACGACTCGCCACGGCAAGTTTTGATGGCACCGCCAAAGTGTGGGATGCGAATACACACAAGGAACTTTTTACCCTATCTGGTCATTCCGGTACTCTATTTGACGTTAGATTTAGCAGGGATGGCAGATATCTTGCAACCGTTAGTGTGGATAAAACGGCCAAAGTATGGGATGCTCTTACAGGCCAGGAATTACTCACACTCTATGCCCCAGCCTCACTTACGGGTGTGGCTTTTAGCCCGAATGGCTCACAATTGGCGGTTGGCAGCAGTGATGGCACCACTCGGATTTATCTCTTGCATATTGAAGATTTGATCGCCTTAGCCAAGTCTCGCCTCACACGCACATTGACTTTGGAAGAATGTCAGCAATATCTACGTGTGGATGTGTGTCCGCCTATGCCATAAATAAATTGAACACCAATTGCCAGTATAGTAAACCAAAGTTGAGTAATAGCAGACAAAGAGATCATCCATGGATCAACTCATCAAAGACCTGTGCTGGCTACTTGATCCCTCCGCCAGGTTCTTTGGGATTTGAGATATGATTTTCGTCAGGCGATAAACCTTTTTGATCCACTGGGATGCCTTAAGATCAAATGCTCATCACACCGACACGAGCACCTCGCGCAAGCCGTCCCTTGCCCCTCCCACGCCCCGCAAATCACAGGGCAGCCAACCCTATCCCCCGCGTCTGCTTCACTCTCGCGTCGCGTCGCTTTGACTACGCTTCGCATCCAGCATGGTGCGTTTGAAGTAGAGTACTTCATGATAGTCGGATTTTGCATGAGAAACCAGTTCCCATCCTTGTTCGCCAAGACTATTGACGTAAAGCTGTAAAGCATCCCAGCTCTTAGATTCTTCCTTACTAGACATTTCCTTGCCATTTAAGACAACGTTATAAATTCCTGAATGTATTGTTCTGTCGTTATAAGTCACGTCTAGACGAAGATACTCCCATTTCTGCATTGGATTCTCCTTTCGTGATATGGAGATTCTACTCCCCTCGGCGTGGGTATCTGCGAAGCGTCCTGAAAGGATTGCGAAGCACCCCTGCGACACTTGCGCCTGCGCTTAGCCGCGCAGCGGCAAGTGCAGGTGAGCGCCCTGCTAAGGGTGCCGAAGGTCCCCGTTAGGGGGCCAAGGGCCCGACCCCGCCGAATAGCCCCCCTCTCCCAGCGGGACCATGGCTCCCGTAGCATAGCGGAGTGGAGGAGGGCCGGGGTGAGGGAGAAATCACTGCGCTTTCAAATCCCTCAACAACCGCTGAAAACCTCTTGCATAATCCCCTGAGAAATCCCCAATATGTCGCCGCAGCCGGATCTTCTCCGCCCAATCATCTTTCGCTTTAAGTACAGCGTCATCCAGCCGAATCGGGAGCTGATTTTTTTACAGGGCCTGTACCTTGACACCGGCGTCAAAATCAACTAGAATCTTGATTGAACGTTCAATCAAGAAAGAAGCCATTATGCCTACTGAACATGGTACAGACCAACGACAGAAAATCCTTTCTGCAGCTCTCCGAGTTTTTGCCCGGCAAGGGTTTCACAAAGCGAGCATCAAACAGATCGCTGCGGAGGCCGAAATCAAATCACCGGCGTTGATCTATTGGTATTTCAAGGATAAACGCGAGCTGCTCAGCACGCTGACACAGGACCTCTTGCCGTTCCGCACAATGGATGTACAGGTGGACTCCCTGCTCGAGCAAGAGCCTGAAGTCTTATTGCCTGTATTGCTTAGGAAACTCCTGGATACATTCGACCAGCCGGATACTCGCTTACTGCTGCGGGTGGTCTTCAGCGAGATATCCCAGGATGAAGAATTGACTGGAGTGATCAGAGATGTCAATTCGGCAGGTCTTGATTTCCTCACATCCTATCTGAATCGCCAGGTTGAGATGGGTTGGCTGCGCTCGCACGACACAACAAGTTCAGCACGCTTCCTCGCCGGCTCCATCCTCACCGTCCTGCTTGGTCGGTCGCTCTTACCGCGGATCATCGAGGACATGTCACCCATCGAGACATACGTCGAGACCGTGGTATCCGCCTTCCTGGAAGGTACAAAAACAAGAAAGGAGCACTCTAATGAATAACATCCGAGTTAGCCGTACTGTCCTCCGTTTACATGGTAGTTTTCTAATCCTGCTCACGGGATTCCTGATCACAGTCTCACTGATTGGAACATTTCGTGCAGTTGGAGTCATGGCAATCCTATCTACATATCCACTCGTTGAAGTGGGGCTATTTCAGGCCTACGCGCTCATGATGCTGGCCGCCATCGTGATGTGGATTGGTTCTTTCCAGGATGATCCAGGGAAATGGCATGTGGTTGGGCTTTTGGCACATCTCTCGCCCCTTCTGGCGAATTTTATCTTTTCCGATCTGCTTGTGTCATCGGGTCTTCCCGGCACCACGCCTCCGGGAACAATCCCCTTGCACGGTTCGCTTATGCTGCTGGAGTTGACGGCCCTGGTCTATTACTACTCCTCCAAAACAGGGGTCATCAGAAAAACAGCTTAGCCACTGACTGGATTTTTATCACGGATCTCACGACGCAACGCGCGAAGTGATCGCTTTCTGCCTCTCATTGTTTCTTGAAAACTGTCCAAACCATTTAAATAACAAGGAGCTCTATCCCATGAATCGTTACATTTGGCATGCCGAAAAATATGTGCCGTTGCTTATGACGTACGGCTTTACACTGCATATCATCAGGGTGGCTATTTACCTTCGAGATGGAACAGCAAATCTCTCACAAATCATATTGCCATTGGTCGATCTCCCATTGGCAATCATGATGGCATATTGTGCATTCGCTATGATCCTTGCTTGGCGGCAATTCTTTCAGGTATTCGAAATACGCTCCACGTGGCGCAAAGTGATCTATTGGATCATCGCAGTCTATATTACTGCCAGTGTTCCCGGACATATTGGTTTTTTGGCGTTCGGCAGCCTGGCTTATTTTGATTTCTTTCCCTGGTGGTTCAGTGTCATCCTCTTATTTGCCTACGCGGCGATCATCGCGTACTTTTTCTCTCTAAAGCCAGGGCACACTGCCGCGAGGGTCTAATAATGACTCACTCGATACGTACCCTTATCCTCCGCACAGATTCCATTCTTCTTGCTTTGTTTGGCCTGTTTGGTATGACCATGGACCTGCTGGGCTACTTTGCTGGAGTCGGAGCATGGAAAGATATGTTCTTCAACAATGCGCTGGCAGTTGGTGCAGTCGAAGCACACGGATTGGCAATCATCCTCGCCGTTGTGTTGCTTCGACACGCGGCAATCAGAGACAATGCCATGTGGCATTTAACGGCTGTGACGGCGCATCTTCTGCTGGGGATCTGCAATCTGGTGTTTTGGCAGGTATTCGTCCATGTGAATGTGGTTCCACTGGGTATCGTGGCGACCGCCTATCACTTTGTATTTGCTGCCGCCAACGGCGTAGCACTATCTCTCGCGCTCTCCGCCCGGCGTGGGTCCTTGCGAAGCACCCTGTAAAGGGCCGCGTAGCGTCCCCGTGGGATCGCGTAGCACCCCTGCGACACTTGCGCCTTACGCTGAGGTGCAAGCCTCAAGTGCAGGTGAGCGCCCTTGCAAAGCACCCTGCTAAGGGTGACAAGAGTGCTGAAGGTCCTCGTAAGGGGATAAAGGGCCCGACCCCGCCGAGAAACAACCGCAACAAAATGCGCTTGACAACCACCTCTATATGGTCATACAATCAAAACAAGGAAAATTCTCACATGACCCCAGAAGCCAAACCCAAAAAGGACAACCGCGGCGGCGTGCGCGTCCCCGGTCCCGGCAAAAAACTCGGAGCACCCAGGCAGATGAGAGATGGCGCCGCCATCAAGCTCTATCTTGACGCAGCGACATTGCAGGCTCTCGATAGGATCTACCCCGGCAATCGTTCCAAAGCCATCCGCATCCTCGCCGGCACAGATAAGCCGTAATCCGTAATCCCTTCCGAATGGAGGGGATTTTTTATAATGCCCCCGGTCACAAATTGCGCTTCCCACAGAGTAGAAAAGCGCAATTTGTGACCGTGAAGGGTATATTTCTTCCTGGGGGATGAAGAACCGCTCTCCCCTCCATCGACGGTTGATACCGTTTCACCCACCTCCCCACCCCTACACATCCACCCGTTTCCCAGCGCCCGCCAAACGAGTCTGAGTGTTCACGCCGGAACCTGCCTGCTCCCCTTATAGACAGCGATCGGTCCGGCTCTGCGGGCAAGAGCATTCTCCGTCTCGTTATATCAGCCCTGGGTAAGGGCGTCTGACAGTTGATCCCGTCTCGCTGCTTTGGGTGGGGCGTCTGATCATTGCCCGTCTCCCGAGGGTTGGCATTTTCGTCCCGTTTAAACAGGTGGGAGGTTCAATGGCATAGGCTTTTTCCCGTTTAAATAGGACTCTGGAAAATGCCCCGCGCCCAAGCGTTATCTTGTCGCAAATCACCAAGCCTTTCCCTCCCCTCCCAGACTTTCATCCTCAAACGGGGCGTCCGGTCATTCTCAGTCCTAATTCTCCATTTTGATTTTATGGTCACGTAACCAAATATTAGAGTTTTCTCATGTTTTCCTCCTCAGTTTGATTATATGGTCATATAATCAAAATCAGAAAGGTAAAGTTTCTATGTCAGCAGTTTATTTCGGCGGTTTTCGATCCCTTCCACCTTCCCCCATCATTGGCCAAGTCGTTTCGGCAGTTGTGGCCGCCGGTCACCTTGTGCATGTGGGCTGCCAGTTGGGCGCGGATCTTCAGGTTGCTTACGCCTGCCCGCCTTCGTCCCTCGTCGTTTTCGCCGTTGCGTCTTTTTCGTCCCTCCCCTGGCATGTTCGCGTGGTCAATTGGCCTGGGCGCGCGCGTTCGTTGCGAGGCAGGCGGCGCAGCTGCCCCTATGCCTGCGCGGTTCCTGCTTCGCTCAATCGCTGCTTTTCAGGGTTGCGAGGCGGCAGTTTTTTTCGAGCCAGGTCCCGGCTCGCTTGCAGTCGCTCAACACTGCGTTAGGTCACTTCCGGTCTATGCCTTTTCCACCAATCCGCCCGCTCTCATCAATGGTCAGGGTTCCTGGTTGCCCGCTGTGTTTTACGGCTTCCCCTGCTGGCAATGGTCGGTTGTAGTGCTCCCTCTTTTTGGCTAATTCAGGGTCGCTCCCTGTTAGTTCCAAAGTGGTACGAATTTTTTTACAGCTTGTTTTGTAGTCCTCCATCTAAAAAGGCACTTGAAAACCAGGCAAGCGGAGCAAACCGCACAAAGAAACCAACTCAGAGCAGGGTCAAGTGCTCAGGTCACCGCAGACCCTAAACGCAAAAGGTAAAAACAGGCTAGGCAATTATCCGCCTGTTGCATGGGGCAGGGTTGCAGGTCGTGAAAGAGTAGGCGCCGCGGCAAGGTCGCACAGAGAGCCAGCATCGCACCGGGCCCGACTAATTGAGAATGAGAGCCGCATCCACCCGCCGAAATTCTGAATACCGAGAATCCCGCCCCATGCATACCCGGCCAATTTTGAAAATCATTTTTGAATAGGAGAATCCTCACAATGTTCCCTGTCAATGTCCCTCCCGAAG
>DATGYJ010000174.1:0-11777 GCA_035298105.1 Anaerolineales bacterium
GATAATAGCACTAAGGAGGACGCCGAGGCTAAAGAGCATAAAGTCGCGGCGTGGAGTGCGGATCTGACTTGGATGTAATTCGTCCAATAGATCGCTGACAACCCGGAGGGGCTCATTTTTCAGTATTTCGATCTGTACCAGATACTCTTCCTCAGCTTCTTCCAGTCGCTTGATCTCAGCTTGAAGTTTTGTCGCGGCTTCTGCCCGGTTTTGTGCAACCTCGACAATATTTTCAAGGATCTGATCTAATTGACCCGAGGTTTTGTTAAGGCCGTTCACCAGCCGGGCGAGGTCACCGGTCGTTGTTGCCTTTGCGCCGGCCTCCCTGGACCGCCTGGATATGACCCTATTTACGACGCTGAAAAGTATAAATCCGATCAGGACCGTGATGAGCAGTTGAAGGACTACCTCAGAAATCGCTTGTGACATATTCCAGACTCCTATAATACGCCTTGCTGCTGACAGACAGCAGGGCGGGATACTTCATACCCTTGCGAGTTTTACCCTTCACGGTCACACACCTGCCTGATTTGCTAGACAAATCAGGCAGGTGTGTGACCGGGGGCATTATATATAACACGGCGAGACCGGTCTGGGTGTCACAAGCTCATGCGGGGTACAGACGAATCTTCGGGCCCTGATGGGGAAGCCGGCCCGGCTTCATCTAGAGTTCATCTTCAGCTCTCATAATATTCATAGGCACATCATTTCCCGGCTAGGGGAATGGTGGTTCACTCCATTTGGACTTTGGTCAGAAAGGGCTCTTCAGGATTTGCTGTGGTGGCCCAGCATATCTAGCGGTGTGGGGTAAGTCGGATTGGCAACACCGCACCTGCGGTGGGTGCAGGTGTCCGACCTACTGCTGGCGGTTCATCACGGCAAATCCCAGAGAGTCTCAGAAAGGTTTTCGGTCAAGATCATGATTTCAGCATATACTATGTCCATGCGCGTCCTGCTCGTGGAAGACGAACATAAGATCGCCGCGTACGTGAAACGCAGTTTACAGGAAACTGGTTATGCGGTGGACGCCGTTTTCACAGGTAAGGATGCCCTGGACTGGGTGGGGGCGGCGCCGTATGATCTCATCATCCTCGACATCATGCTGCCGGTCATCGATGGCCTGACCGTCTGCCGCGAGCTCCGCCAGCGCGGCGACCGTACGCCCGTGCTAATGCTGACGGCGCGTGATGATATTGATGACCGCGTCGACGGACTGGATGCCGGCGCAGACGATTATCTCGTCAAGCCATTCGCGATGCAGGAATTGCTGGCCCGCCTGCGGGCACTCACCCGCCGTTCTGGTGATCAACCCAAATCATCCATCCTGTCGTATGCCGACCTCAGTCTCGATACCCGCACTCATCAGGTTTGGCGCGGCGGAAAGCTCATCCCCCTCGCCAGCAAGGAATTTTCCATCCTCGAATGTTTGCTGCGTGAACCGGGGCGTGTCCTGACACGTGCGCAGATCGCCGAACATGTCTGGAACTACGATAATTTCAACCAGTCCAACGTGGTCGACGTCTATATCCGCAAGTTACGGCGCAAGATCGACGATCCCTTCCCACAGCGCCTGATCTACACCGTGCGCTCGGTGGGCTATTGCCTCTCCCTCTATGAGACTGATTAGGACCGTACGCGCCCGTTTTGCCCTATCGTTGACAGTCCTCATCCTGGGATTTCTTGTGATTTTTGGAGGAGGCATCTATTTTGCCTTCAGCCGTAGTCTGTATGGCGCCGTGGAAGATACGCTCTCGCTGAGCGCGACCCAGGTGTTGGCGGGCCTGAGCGAAGATGACGCCGGCTTCCAAACACTGGCTCCGGATCCAGGCTCACCCCATATGGCGGAGTTCGGGGCCTTTCTTCAACGTGGCCTGACGCTGATCGTCCTCTCCTCCAACGGAGAAGTCCTGGAGGCGGTTGGACCCTATCACGACAAACCCATGCCGGTTTCCCCGTCCCTGCGGCAGCCCAGCTTCCAAACCATTGCCGAAACAGAAGACAGTGACCCCATCCTAGTTTACATTCTGCCTGTGATGCAGGACGGGCGGCTTCTGGGCTGGGTCCAGACCATGAAAAGCCTGGGCGGCGAGGAAGAATCGCTGGACCGTCTCCGCACTGTGCTTTTGATTGGCACGGGTTTGCTCTCGCTGCTGGCGGGCTTCGCGGGATATTTCCTGGTGGCGCGGGCCCTGGCTCCCATTGACGAGATCACCGAAACCGCCCACCGGATCTCGACCGAGGATCTCTCGGCCCGCCTCAACCTGCCTGATACCGGCGATGAGGTCAGTCGCCTGGCCAACACATTCGATGAGATGCTGAGGCGCATCGAAGGCGGTTTTGCCCGCGAACGCCAGTTCACCTCAGATGCCTCTCACGAATTGCGGACGCCCCTGACTGCCATGCGGACCATCCTGAATTTCATCCGGGAGGGAGAGCGTCCCGCCCAGGATTACCGTCAGGCGCTGGACGACCTGGCCGAAGAGACCGACCGTCTCCAGGCGCTGGTCGAAAACCTGTTACAACTGGCGCGTGGAGAACGGGGATTGAAACTACAGGCCGAAGAAATCGACCTGACCATTTTGTTGACAGATATCGCCGATTCGCTGCGCCCGCTGGCAGAGAGCAGGCAGCTCACACTGACCTGCGATCTGCCTCCGTGCCTGGTCATTTCCGGCGACCCCGACCAATTGATCCGTTTAGTGGTCAATCTGCTCGACAATGCCATCAAGTATACCGAACAAGGCACGATCAGATTGTCGGCATGGGAGGCTGAAGGATACGCGCTCATCGAGGTCCTGGACACAGGGATCGGCATTCCGGCGGAGCATTTACCCCATATCTTCGAGCGGTTCTACAGGGTTGACCTGGCACATTCCTCCGGGGGAGCGGGCCTGGGCCTGTCCATTGCCAGGCAAATTGTACAGGCACACCGGGGCAGGATCGAGGTGCAGAGCGAAACGGGGGATGGCACCAGGTTCAGGGTGTATTTGCCAAAATAAGCAAACACTGAATTTTCATAGTTACGGCGATCTGCTGACCTCTTGCCCCTGGGCGTTATATAACACGGCCGGATCGCTCTGGCTGTCGTTCCAAATATTTCTGGAATACCTGCAGCTAAAGCCAGAGGTCCCTTTGCGCGCCCAAACCCTTAAGACTTCATTCGGCTGCAGGATCCCATTCAGCGTACAGGATTGATTGCCGGTCTCAGAGAGGAGCTTCCAGCCGCTTAGGTCCACGGGTGCATTCCCCGTATTCTGAAGATCCACATATTCCATTTGTTTGTTGACCGCCACGATCGCAACGGAACCGGTGCTTGCAGGAGGCAAGGGTGTAACGGTAGGGAGCGCTGTATCCGTGGCTGGAGGTGCAGTCTGAGTCGCCGTCTGCGTTTCTGTAGGCAGGCTGGTCAGGGTCGGGAAAGCAGTCGGAGCAGGGAAGGTCGGGAAGGGCGTAAACGTCTCCTGGCCGAAATTAAACAAGGCCGTGGGTGTGGGTCCGGTGACTGCGCTCGGGAAAACAAAAGGGCTTGGGGTGATATCTGGAGAATTACGCGCCGGGAAGAAACTGAAGAGAATGGAACAAAGACAGCATAACCCCAGCAGAAAGACACCCGGGATCAGGATCTTGCCGGTCTGTCCCTGCTGCCTGTAGATTGTTTTCAATTGAGAGAGGAATGCGTTAATTTGTTCCATCATATTCTTCGGTATAACTATTTATACGATGAATGATAAGCCTGCGATACGCTGACCCCCTCTATGGGCACATCTTCCATTCGACAGGCACGAATGGAGAAGAAAATATCTAAAAAACAACTCCCGATACCAGGATCACATTGGCATACGGAGAAAACTCGCCGGTACGCACCACCGCACGCGCAGACGCCGTCCTGGTTTTGAGCTCGGAATGTGTCACAAACTCAACAGGTACACCGGGCAGCAATTCCTGCACCTCCGCCAAGAACCTGGGATTACGCTCTTTGACTTCCTCGGCGAGGATGACTTTTTCCACCTTCATTTCGTCAAGAACTACCCTCAGAGTCTGCACTGCCCGCGGGATGTCGCGGGTTAACGCCAGATCAATTCGCACCGCCTCCGCCGGGATGGGTAAGCCGGCATCCGCGATCACAAGCGTATCCAGATGACCCAAGGTCGCGATGATGTAAGACAAATCCGATTGAAGCAACGTCGTCTTTTTCATGTTCAGCCTCTGAGAAAATTGTTGATGCCTCTATTCAATAGTTATACCACTTGATCAAGAATGTCTATCTATGAGGAGTTTTTTGAGGTCGTGCATAGAGAAAGATGCTCGGGCTGGGTCTCTTTCTCACCTTAAGTAAGCGTATAGAAAAGCCTCCCATGTAGGGGTTTTGCTCGTATCCATGGCGATTTGATTTAATTCTCCTTCAGCACACGAAAGGTTTCGCCAGGGCAATTCTCGCCATAGATCTTTTTGAGATCGATGATATAGCGCAGTTCGTCCCGGGTGAGTCCGTAAAGATGCTTGGGGATAAGCAAGATATGTTTTATGCGATTCAACCTGGTTCTAATCCCCCAAAATTTACCCACTCAAAGAAGTGCATCCTCCCTATTCTATCCCCGGCGACAATTGTTTTTCCATCCGGTGTAATCGCACAGCATCTTAAGGATGCTGTGGTGGCGAACGCGGCAACGGCTTGGCCCGTCGTCACATCCCACACTTGAAGCATCATGTCCTCTGATGTGGAGACGGCCAGCCGCCCATCGGCACCGAACGCCACGCTATTCATCCTCCTAGTGAGCCCTCGGAGGATGCGTAGTTGACGGCCCGTCGCCACATCCCACACTTTGAGCGTGTGGTCATCCAACGCGGAGACGGCCAGCCGCCCATCAGCACTCAGTGCTACGCAATGCAACTTGCCATGCCCTTGGAGTGTGCGCAGTTCACGGCCCGTTGTCACGTCCCACACTTTGAACATCCCATCATTCGACGCGGAGACCGCCAGCTGCCCATCGCCACTCAATGCCACATTAAGTACTGGATTGCTATGCCCATGGAGGGTGCGCAGTTCGCGACCAGTCGCCACATCCCATACTTTAAGAGTTCGGTCTGACGACGCCGAGATGGCAAGCTGCCCATCAGCACTTAATGCCACTCCATACACCTCATTGCTATGTCCTTGGAGAGTGCGCAATTCACGGCCGGTCACCACATCCCAGACCTTGAGTGTTTTGTCATGTGACGCAGAGATGGCCAGCCGTCCATCGGCACTCAGCGCCACCCCCTCTACTATCAGAGTATGTGCTGGGATTGCGCGTAGTTCACGGCCCGTCGCCACATCCCACACCTTGAGCGTACAATTATCCAATACGGATACTGCCAACTGCCCATCGGCACTCAGCGCCACATCCCGCACCGGGCCGCTATGCCCTGTGAGCATGCGCATTTCTTGGCCATGTGTCACGCCCGCATCGAGTCCTTCGCCTGTGCTCGGGACAGACTCCGCTGAAATGTCCCACACCTTGAGGGTGGCGTCCATCGACGCGGAGATGGCCGTCCGCCCATCGGCACTCAGCGCGACACCTTCCACCCAATCGCTATGCCCTTCGAGCGTATGCAGTTGGCGCCCCGTCGCCACATCCCACACTTTGAGCGTGTGGTCGTCCAACGCGGAGACGGCCAGCCGCCCGTCAGCACTCAACACCACGTCATGCACCCAGCCGCTGTGCCCTTGGAGGATACGTAGTTCACGACGCGTCGCCACATCCCACACTTTGAGCGTGCTGTTGTCCGATGACGCTGAGATGGCCAGCCGCCCGTCGGCGCTCAGTGCCACGCCGTGGTCGCCAAACGCCTTGCCATGCCCTTGCAGCGTGTACAGTTCGCGACCGGTCGTCACGTCCCATACTTTGAGTGTCATATCATACGATGCTGAGAGCGCCAATCGTCCATCGGCACTCAGCGCCACACCACACACCCGGCCGCTATACTCTTGAAGCTGGTCGCTATGTTCTTGAAGGGTGCTCAGTTCACGGCCCGTTGCCACATCCCACACTCTGAGCACCTTGTCATCCGATGCAGAGACAGCCAGCCGTCCATCAGCACTTAATGCCACACCACGCCTGCACATTGTGCCGCCCCACTGACCACCCGGCATGGCCCGCCATCCATGCCCTTCGAGCACGCGTATTTCACTGCCTGTTGCCACATCCCACACTCTGAGCGTCATATCCTCCGACGCGGAGAGCGCCAGCCGCCCGTCGGCGCTCAGCGCCACACCCTCCACTTCCCTGCTATGCCCTGTAAGTGTGCGAAGTTCGCGACCCGTCGCCACATCCCACACCTTGAGCGTCTTGTCACGCGACGCGGAGACGGCCAGCCGTCCATCGGCACTCAGCGCCACGCCTGTCACCCAGTCATTATGACCGGCAAGCGTGCGCATCAGTTCGGGTGACTCACGGCCAACCTTGAACTTGAACCGCTCGCGGAGGTAAGGCTTGCCAAGCTGAATCAATTCTGCTTCTGCGCGCGCTTGCAAGCTCAAGTCGTTTTCAAGTGACTCATAATGCAGTTGCTGCAGGAAGAAAGAGGGCTGCTCCTGTGCATTCCAGCCGCGCAGATGATGCGCCTGCCGATCCAAGACCCTATTTGTCGCTGCCAGTTTGCCGTGCCAGCTATCTTCCGGCGGTACCACGCGCAACGCCGCAGCATACTCTTGCAATAGCTCGTCTATCCCCAGTCGTCCGACAATCGTATCCATGAATTGAATATCATCTAGGATGCGCCCTGCTTTCTCCCACCGCTCAGCAAGCAACCATTGGGTAGGCAAGGCGCGTAGCTCACGATCGCCGCAAACAAGGAAGGGGTTGTTCATTAACCTTGGCGTGCCCGTTCGATCTTGGCCTCGATAGCGGTTGCCACAAGTTCACTGAAGTTGCGGAGATCCACCTGCTTTGCTAGGAAATCGGCAAAACTGGCATGATAGAGCCGGTATAGCCGTCCATCAGTTGATGTATCTTCCAGCAGGAAAGGCTCCCAAGCCTGGACAATCTGGCTCACCTTCCGGCGTTCAATCTTGGTCCAATCAGAGACTTCGTCCAAACTTACAGGCTCAGTCATCACTGCCAGCACACAGATGACCTTCTCGTGCGTTTCCTTGAAATTTCCGCCAATTTCTTCTTTCATCTGCGCCCAATGGCTTTGGTAGTAAGCCTCCAAGCCTTTTGGCAATTCGCCTACACCGCCTTGACCTAGCTTTCCGGCCTCGATCACCGGCAACACATAACGCAGGTACATAAAGTTTCCCTGACTCTTCTGCAACAACTCGGCAACAAAATCTATGTCTGTGATATTCCATGCATTCAACCGTTCCTGCATTTCACTTCGTTTGACATAGTTTTCCAAATAAACGAGGATGTCCAGCAAGTTGCCTTCCAAATCAGGCTCAATATCTAGGTCGCGTCGGGAGATCACATGCAGTGGAATATCTTTATCAGGGCGGGTAGTGACAACCACGTAAACGCCTTCTGGCAAAATTGGCGGCAAGAAATGAACATTAACACGAGGCGGTAGCAGGCGCCATTCTGCCTCATCCAAAGAATCCAAAGCAATGATAATTGGATGGTTGGCGGAGTTGGCAGCCGCTTGATGTAAACATTGCTCCAACAAAACACTTGATCCCATCGGCTCATCGGGAATCTTCAAATCCAACTTATAGCGATCGATCAATTGAGCGCAGACATTACCAAGAAACAATTCAGGCAAGCGGATATTTTGCTGTATAACGTTGAAATGATGGATGAGATTCCGGGTCTTGACCAGTTGGCCCATTAGAGCAGTTTTCCCTATACCTGGTTCGCCGCGAATTACAAAGTAACCACTTTTCTCTTCGGACAGGAAAGTGTCCAGTGCATCAAAAACAAATTGCCTACCGACAAAGTCCTTTGTCTTCTCGGCAATCAATGTGTTGAAACTTATGATGCGTTTATAGGGTTGCTGGCGGTTCACCTGCTCTAATAAAGACTTGACATCCCCTTTGATTTCTTTGACATCCCTCCCTATTTCCTTGAGCGCGTTGTGAATGATGCGCAATCCAAAGTCTTTGACAGGTATTAGCGCGCTCTGTAAACACTCAATATAAAGATTTATGCCTTCATTGATTTGTTCATCGCTGATTCTTTTTGGCGCGTCATTGCGGAATGCCTTGAATAAGGTTTCCCGCAGAGATTCATCATCAAACGCTTCCGGAAGCTTCGCAATGGCTTCTTGCACAGACGGCAGGTCTCCATAGCCCATTGTGAACAACTCGCACAAATCGTTATCTTTGCACTTTGCCTTGAAACTTCCATCAGCAGCTTTTGCCGCATTGATCAATTGCTTCTGTCCCTCTTTGCTGGCAAAAATGGAGTCCACCTTTGCCTGTACCTTTTCCCCTCCCACATCAGCAAATGTAGTCGCAACAATTTCCAGCGCTTCATCACCGATCGCGTTTTTGACCTGATGTTTAGCGAGTGCTAGGCCAATTTTCAGCAGTGTGTCTGGCAAGTTGGTTGCAGGCATAGTATTCTGTCCTTCCGCTTGATGTTGCAGGCTTATCCCATGATTTTAGTACCATCTTCTTGTCTTATATTCCCCAAACTGCTTGACCTCTTTTTCATTCGGCACGCGGAACATCTCGCCAGGGAAACCTTCGCCCTGGACTTCTTTCGGGTCGACGCCGTAAAGCGTGTAGCGCAGTTCATCGTGGATGAGACCGTAGGGGCGGGCGTTGTAGGCATCCAACTCAGCGCGGAGTTGGACCCTTCTAAGGTATTTCAACTGCCCTTTTTTTTAGAGGCTAATTTTGTGCTTAGTTTGACCTCCATGCTTGCTGTAGCCTCGGCGCTACCACCAACATTGAAAATCAGATACTTGGATTCTCCTTTCCCTGTCAGGGTAAGAGAACCACTTAAGGTAATTTCAACACCACATTCAAAATCCACAGTTTCGCGGATTTCGTCAAAAATCTTATCGACGATTTCCTTTATTTGAACAGTTGGATTTGATTGATTCTTATCACCCAAATAATCAAACGTTTTACGTCCATTAGGCAATTCTAATTTTCCGGAATCTGGCGCTGCTGTTGTTACAAGAATTTTTACTGGCATAGCATTCCTCCGTTATTTTGAACTATTCATAGAGGGGCACTCCCTCAACAAAAGGATTTCCATACAGAGAATACACTAAAGGGAACAGTCCGTACCTTGTCTTTCCATGGGCGAGCTGCGAGCCTTTAGCGAGACGCAGAGCTTCTCCCACAGGGAATCCTCTAAAAAAATATTCGTAATAAAAACAATGCGCGAACTCGATGGCAGGTTCGTCGGGAATCAAATCCAAGGTCCCAATAAAGGCGCCACCCTGTTTTTCATTTGAACAGAACATGGTCCCGAATCTGATGGATTTTTCAATCCCAGGTTGGGAGCCTGCTGATACACAGGCATTTGCGAATACAAGACACCCGGGTTTTATTGGCAAAACACCAATGACTGCCGGAGTTAAATTCAAGTATGCTCTGCTTTCTCTTACAATCTGCAAGTATAATCCGCCTCTCTCGTCGAGTTGCCCATGGCTAGTAATGTGAATGATGTCTGCATCCGCAATTTCCTCATAAACGTCCTCGATACTATCGATCTTGCCTCCGTCAATATTTACGAAATCAGAAAATGAACCCTCTATATTTCTAAACAAGTTTAACGCTTGGCGTTTTGCGGGCTGTTGTACATTCGCGCCAACAATGTTTAGTACTTTTTCATAGCCCAAGGTTATGGGCTGCAAAGGCAAGTCATACATGGTATCCAATTTGTGTATTACAAATCTTCTACCCCAAAAATCAATGCCGTTATACACGAGCTCCCACGGAATGCCTATATTATCTGAAATAAAGGTCAGGATCGAACCATTTTCCAAGCCGCGAATCGAATTTCGGAGATGCTCAGGAACGAAATCACTGTATACTTGTCTCCCTAGCCCTGCTAAGTGCCTAAGTGCTCCTTTCAACTCTTTGTTGGATAAAAAGGATGACTGACCGGCGTCCCGGATTTCCGGCAAATAACGTGTCTCGATAAAGTCAAAAGTCTTATCAATGGAATCTTTTGCTGTCTGACCCGCGTTGTAGCTCTGGCGACTTGCAAAATCAATGAATCGATACTTCAGCGATTCATCACGGGTGATCATAGCATTGATTTCGTACCGATTCATATTTATGATTTACTTTCTTCCATGGATGAGCACCGAATCCAATACAGCCAAAGCGCTTGCTTCTCTTGTACTGCCATGCTGGCAGATCTTCACTTATAGAAATCCTTTTTCATCCTTTCAAACTGTCCCACGCCTCAAGGATTAACCTTCTCGTCCTGTACTCCCCGAACTGCTTGATTTCCTTCTCTTTCAGCACACGGAACGTCCCGCCAGGGAAATCCTCGCCGTAGACATCTTTCGGATCGACGGCGAAAGACGTGTAGCGCAATTCATCGCGCCGGGGATTATAGCGATAGAATACGAAAAGCGCCTGTTCAGCATGGCTGCCTAGAAGCTAAGCTAAGGATTATTTCTCAGTATTCAATTGCATCAATCGTGGCCTGAGCAACTTTCACTAGTACTTCTTCCTGTTCGTTCCAATCGAGCTTGGAAAGAGGTTTTGATGGGGCATTGATTGCTTGAAACTGAGATAAGCTTATCGTGCCAGGAAATAGACTAGGACTAAGAATAATGGGGATAACAACCACACCTTCTTTGGTGGCCCTTTCAAGCAGCGGTGGTAATTCTTCATTGGCTATAAAGTCGGAAGCTAAGAACGACGCGCTAATGAGCAGCAATGCGACTTTTGCAGAATCAATTGCTTGCTTTATTTCATCCCGCCAAAGCGCTCCTGCCTGGATACGGGTATCAGCCCACAGATCGATTAACCCATCTCGCTCCAGAGGCTTCAAATGGGTACGCAAGCGCTCCAGCCATGATTCATCTGCATGGCTGTAACTAACGAAAACGCGATTACGCAGCAGTGCTGCGCTTTTGCCTGTTTCTTTAGCAAGTTTACTAGGCGGAGTCTGCAAGAGATAAAAAGTTAATTGTGGATCATCAATGAAAATAGCAGGTGTTGACTCATCAAGAAGCAGATGTTTTTCACCATCCGGGCACACCTGGCGAAATTGGGACATAGCATTAGTCTTAATCAAACGGTCAATGCCCTTAGCAAGATCGGGACGGGTATCCTTGAATGGAATTAAAGGCAGATATCCATCTGGCGTACGTGCCAATTCCTGCAGCAACTCGATCGTCGTGTGATCCTTATGGCCACCAAGCCAAGCGAAAGAATGAATAACTTGGCTAAATTTAAGCTCCATCTGATCCATAACTCGTGCAATGGCTTTTTCGAGATCAGTTTCAACCCTTCTGGTAGTTGGCACTGTTTTCTCAATCCCATCCTGAACAGTAATGTAATAGCAAAGCATCTGTGCTACATTCAAACTTCCAGCAGCAGCAGTGGCGATCTCAGTCTTTTGACGAAATTTGATATTGAGAGCCTGCTCACCTTTCCGAATCATTTCAATAATGAGACTATCCGACACCTTACCAAACTTGAATATTTGGATCCGTGTGGCAATATCGAAAGAAACTTGAGCAAGTTTATGGCCTGTTTCAGGAATGCCTACAATTACTAATTTGCGATCGGACAATTCGTAGTCAGCTAAATACTTAAGGTAATCAATGAGCATTGCACGGACACCCGACTCGAGGCGATGAAAATCATCTACAACTACGAT
>DATGYJ010000175.1:0-7046 GCA_035298105.1 Anaerolineales bacterium
ACTCCGACATCGCCTCTGATCACAGCGACGCCAACACCGGTAGCGTCACTGGTAAGCATCGTCAAAATCAAAGACGGCAACATTGGAGCGGCCGTCGAAGAGGCGATCCAACTCCTGGGCGGTATCGAGACGGTAACCTCAGGCAAAGAGCGTATCATGCTCAAACCCAATCTCGTATCCAATAATCCGAACATCACGACCAAACCGGAGGTAATCCGTTCGCTGGCCGCCCTGATGAAGAAGGCCGGCAAGGCGGTATCGATTGGCGAAGGCTCGGCTGCGGCCGGTGGCTTCAATGTGGTAGCTGGAGAAATCTACCGCCTGAAAGATCCTGACAGGCTAGATGCTATGCAGCAGTTCGTGTTTGACCGCCTGGGTTATACCGAGTTGGCTCGTTCGCTGGACGTGCCGCTGGTCAACCTCCATACGGGTGAGATGGTCGATGTGGAGGTGCCGGGCGGCTTAGCCTATCAGCGATTGACGATCCATCGCTCGCTGACCGAAATCGACCTGCTTTGTTCGGTGCCGATGATGAAAACACATGGCCTGGCCTCGGTAACGCTGGGGATGAAGAACCTGATCGGTCTTTACCCGGGGAGCGTCTATCGGACCGTCCGGGCCGGGGTGCACGATCATGCCGCCGACGCCGGCTCGCCGGGGATTGCCTTTGAGATCCTTGACATGGTAAGAGCCAACAAGTTAGGGCTGGTCGTCATCGACGGTTCAACGGCCATGGAGGGCAACGGCCCCAGTGATGGGGTGTTGGTACCGATGAACCTCATCATCGCTGGAACGAACCCCCTGGCAACGGACATGGTCGCGGCCAATGTGATGGGATTTGAACCAGACGAAATCCCGATGTTCGTCTGGGCCCACAAAACCGGTATGCAGCCGCAAAGTCTGGACGAGATCGAGATCAGGGGCGAAAAAGTGTCCAGCGTCCGGCGGAAATTTGCGAGGCCGCAACTGACTTCCTGGAACGCTATCCGTTCGAGCTGGGCTGCGCAGGAAATGCCCTGAAGAGAAAGCGCTGGAAAAGACCCTCCTCGCTTATGAATATCAGTGACGATCGTAAGGTTGTGTAATGCCGCTATTGGCGTGACAGTTTGTTGTTATCTGTGACGGTGGCGGTACTTCCATTCCCGGCTGCTTATCTCTTCGGCGCGTGGACAAGCAATATCTTGCGGTAGTATTCGACGAATGCTGGAACAGAAAATGTGGGCTAACATAGCACGCACTCGATGGCTAAATACGATCCATTACTAGATTTGTCGAAGGCGACAAGTGGAAATTAACTCAACAAATCTCTTCGCCTCTTCTGATCGCTGAGACGAACCGTACTCACCCAAGAGACAAGGCTATGCATACAAAACCACATATTCTTTTTGTGTGTGGAAAAAATAAATGGCGCAGTCCTACCGCCGAACGCATTTACAAGGACGACCAACGAATAGAAGTACGTTCGGCAGGCATGAGTGGAAAAAGCAGGCATCCAATTTCCAATGCGGATGTACTGTGGGCAGACTTAATTTTAGTGATGGAGATTGGTTACAAATCACGGATTTTGGGTTTGTTTCGTGACCTTACTTTGCCCAGGATTGAGAACCTTGATATTCCTGACGAATATGAGTATATGGATGAGGAATTAATTGAATTGATCGAGAAGAGAGTAGAGTTTTACATCGAAGAACTGGACAAGAAGATGTCACTGCAATAACCCGCAAAGTGGTGTTGCCTCGTCCTGCACCGCCGGATCGACCGGCGTAGCCGTGTCGAGATCACCAGCTCTTTACAGGCTGCTAACATGACGGGTATCCTCTAAAGGAGACGATACCGTAAACAATTGAGCGTTTCCTTGCAAAACACTAAAGCTAGGTGAAATGTGAAAATCTTCGACAATACATTAATCCCTTTATTTCTGGCTGCAGTAATGCTGGCATCCTGTAACAGTTTCATATCCACACCCATGACGAGTCCAACAGATAGGATGGAGACAGCCATATCCACAGTTGGTACAGCAGTTGCTGAGACACAGATAGTCATTCCTACGGCAACACCTATTTCTCCTCCTACGCTAGCATTTCCTACGGCAAGACCCATTTCTTCTCCTACGCTATCAGCCTCACCAACGCCGTTGCTGTTCACAGACCCTTCCATACCGATGTCAGAGCGGATTGTTTACTACTATTTTGTGACGACTGCGGAAAATCCCCGCCCGGAAGGAAGTGTGGTGATAGCCCCAGATGCTTACATCCTTGCGCCCACACGATCTGACATGACCTACAGCCCCGATACCACCGCCAACCTTGGGACGGCACTGGAAGCCGTTCTAAAGGATGGTAGAAACGGTTGGATAAGTAGTAATTTGGAAATTGTCGATGTCACTTTTGCCGATGGTCATGCAGACGTGGTCTTGCAGGGTGAGTATTTTGGAGTGGGTGATGTTACGCTGATCGCTGCCCGCATGCAGATTCTCATGACGGTGTTTGCGAATGCATCTGTACAGACCGCAACCGTCACACTCAACGGGGATACGATTGGCAATCTAGGCGTCTCCAATAGTATGAATGCTAAGCCTGCGGACTATGTGTTCACTCGCGCTGAAATTCAAACTTTCATGAACGAACATGCTTATGTGTCACCTTGACGCCCAGGAGGATGTAGCGTTCGCCGATGCGAAGTGACTTCCTGATGACTAAGCTTAGGCTTGTAATCGCGGTGTTTATATCCATTCTCCTGGGTTGTAACCCTCAACCCAATTCGGTCCCAACCAGGGTCGACTTCACACCGACGCTCACGGCGCGCCCGACCAGCTTGCCAACGGCTCTCCCAATGACTCCGGCTCCTGCTTTCGCAGAAATTCGCTGGAATGTTGAAAATATCACTAAATTGCCGGGGGATCGATTTTCACTTAGTCTGGATGGCATGACTGCCGTGGACAGCCGCGAACTATTCGTCTACGGCGATCTCCAAAGTATCTTCGAGGGCTGGCGCAGGTCATTAATCCTCAAGTCTGTGGATCAAGGACGGTCCTGGGATGAAGTGTTCGAGCCAATCGACAACAACTCGGTTCTGTTCGTTTCATTCATCGACCAAAGCCAGGGTTGGCTGCTCTGCGCCTGGACCCTTGAAGCACTCGCCGATCTCAAGCTCTACCAGACCTCCGATGGCGGAAAGACCTGGACTTTCGTGTCAAAAATACCCATGTGGCAGTGGTACGGATCTCCAACCCGTCTGCAGTTCCTTACACCAGACTACGGTGAAATGGACATCCTTTATATCGGCGGCGCGCCCGGGACAGACAAGATTTCATCCATGTCGACCTCAGACGGCGGCGTGACATGGTCGGAAAAAACGAGCCTGCCCACTGTGTCACAGGGCATTTCGGTATACGATGCCTATCGACGCTCAGTACCACCGCGTCTCCTTTCTTTTGGCACAGACGACAGCATTTGGATCGTCAATGACCGCAGAGTAAGCGACTCCTTTTATGAGCTGCAAGTGCTGAGGCCATCCTCAGCAGAGTGGCAAAGCGTGAATAGGATTGCCAATGTCTACACTTTCAAGGATGGACAAGTCTCGATTACAAAGTAGACCAGCGCCTGACACAATCCCGCTGCGCATGTCGCTCTCGCAACAGTCTTTGATTTACACCCAACTAGTGCGACTGTTGCCAGAAGGGACAGCGTGCGCGTTTTCAAGCAGTTTGCGTAGCTCCAAGTTGGTTCTGTCAAAGTGGCGTTGTCCTGCCCACCAGACCTTTACACCCACAGGGCGCTTCGCAGGGGTGCTAACGCAATACACCGCACAGGCATAACGCTCGCCATTAGGCGCTCGCTTTCAGGAGGTTGAAATGCTTTTGTACCATGTTCACATTTATGATAACATGGGAATATGCGGACTATCAATTTCTATCGGCTTCCCAATGGTCAAAGTCCGATTGAAACATTTCTAGACTCTTTGACTGGCAAACAAGCGCAAAAGGTTTTATGGGTATTGCAGTTGATCGAAGAATTGGAATCAGTGCCTCGCCAATACCTCAAGAAACTGGCCGATAGCGAAGGGATCTGGGAAGTCCGCATCCAATTCGGAAATGATATATTCCGACTGTTAGGGTTCTTTGATCATGGTACTTTATTGATTTTGACAAATGGGTTTGCAAAGAAAACGCAAAAGACCCCTCCGCAGGAAATTGCACTTGCGCTCCGCCGCAAGAATGATTATTTAGCTAGGAGAAAATCGCAATGAGTGATGTTAAACGGTATATTCAAAATCGGGCGAAGCGCGATCCTGAATTTGCAGAAAATTATGATTCAGGCTATGCGGATTTCAAAATTGGAGTGATTTTACGCCAGGCAAGAGAAGCGGCCGGTCTCACACAAGATGAAGTCGCGCGAAAGTTAAGAACCAAGAAATCCGCAATTTCCCGCATTGAAAATCATGCTGATGATGTCAGGTTATCCACCATTCGGCGATACGCGAAAGCTGTTGGAGCGAATCTTCAAATCAGGTTATCCAGTTCGCAAAGACGCTAGGGAGGTAATAAAACGCCTGACGAGATGAAATCTGGTTATTGACCATTTACAGTAAGAATGAAGTAGAGAGTATCCCTGCTCATGTTCTGCGTCAGATCGCAAAGGAAATTGAAAATGGCTAAGCGTGATATTGGTCAGGAAATTCTCGATGGCATTCGTGAAGTGAAAGAATACAAGGCAGGTAAGAAGGTCTTGCAGGTTCGCTCCTTGAAAGCACCTTCTTCTCCCAAAATTATTCGACAAAGATTGAAGCTCTCCCAGGCGGTATTTGCGGGTTTAATGGGTGTAAGCCTACGCACCATTTAGGATTGGGAACAGGGAAGGCGCAAGCCCAGCGGTCCTGCGGTTGCTTTACTCCGCATTGCCGAACAAAAGCCTGATGTGTTCATGCATTTGTCATAAGCCATAATCGGGGGGAGTCTTAAGGTCAAAACACTGCCTAACACAGCTCTTTGGTAAGGACTGGCGATGGATTCGGTCGAATTGGTTGTAAAATAAAGGTATCGGCGCTGATCATCCCCGCCCGGGGAGAGCGGATCGGCGTTTGTCCATCCAAGCCCCTGTCACACCCACACTTCAGCTCGCTCGACTCTATGCGAGAAGACTACTCATTTGGAGGAGAATATGCCCAACACAGTTCGTGATTGGATGTCGAGACCTGTTGTTGTCGTTGATCCCGATTCAAGTGTCAAGTATGCCCTCACATTAATGCGCCGCCGCAAAATCCATAGTGTGATCGTTTCCATTTCAGAGAAGAATCCCACTTATGGCATTGTGACTTCCACCGATATTCGCGACAAGATCGCCGCGGCCGGTCGCAACCCTGCCGAAACGACGATCCGTGAGATCATGTCGGGTCCCATCATCACGGGCAACCCCGATTGGACGCTGATGGAATGTTCGAAGGTGATGCAGGAGCATCGCATCCATCATCTGCCGATCGCGGACGAAAGCGGCACGTTGATCGGCTTGATCTCTGCGACGGATATTTTTATAGCTGTCGAGGAAGCCGGTTGGCAGGAAGAGGAGTAACAGTGAAACGGTGGTCGAGTAGGTCGTTGCAGTAGTTTCGACACCCGCAGTCCCGGCAACAAAGACCGTGCGCTGCAAGCCTATTCAACCATTCTAACGACCGTACACTTGCACCTGCGTGCAAGTGCAGGTGTCGAGACCTATGCCCAAGCAAAAATACTACGTCGTTTGGCAGGGACGCAAACCTGGTATCTATCCCTCCTGGGCGGAATGTGAACAGCAGGTGAAGGGATTTGCCGCGGCACAATTCAAGGCCTTTGATTCACGCCAGGAAGCGGAATCTGCTTACCAATCCAAATATGAAGTCTATAAGGGCAAACCAGCCTCGCATGGCAAGTGGCGCGAGGCCAGTAGCAAGCCCGTCCTGCCATCCATTTGCGTGGACGCGGCTTGCAGCGGATCGCCCGGCAAACTCGAATACCGGGCGGTGTTTACCGATTCGGAAGAAGAAATATTCCGCGTGGGTCCCTTCCCGGATGGGACCAATAACGTCGGAGAGTTTCTGGCGATCGTCCATGCCCTGGTCTGGCTGGCGAAGCATGGAACCCAGATGTCTATTTATTCCGATTCCGAAAACGGGATTGCTTGGGTCTATACCGGCAAGTGTCGGACGAAGCTCAGACATACCACGCGGAACGCGCCGCTCTTTGCCATGATCCGCAGCGCCGAGAACTGGCTGGCTGAAAATGAATTGCTCGATGATTCGGTCCTCAAGTGGGATACGGAACTGTGGGGAGAGAACCCCGCGGACTTCGGCAGAAAGTAGACAGGTAAAGAAGTACACAGGTATACAGGTTTACTTGTTTACGTGTGTACCTGTGTACCTGTGTACCTATCTACTTCTTCCCCTACCCGTTTTTCCGGTATTAAAACTAGTCACTTCGGCGATGCGCTCTGAAAACATCAGAACTATACTGCCTACCAATAAAGAAGGAGCCTTACTATGAGCCAAAATGTATTGGTAGAACTTTCTGATGCACTGGCCGATGCCGCCGAAAAAGCGGGCCAGGCGACCGTCCTCGTGAATGCGCGGCGCCGCATGCCTGCCAGTGGGATCGCTTATGGGGCGGACCTGGTCCTCACGGCCGACCATATCATCGAACATGAGGAAAATATTACGGTGATCGGGGCAGACGGCACGGAGATCCCGGCCAAGGTGGCGGGTCGGGATGCCGGTTCGGATCTGGCTGTCCTCAAGCTGGAACGCCCACTGGCGAACGTCGCTGAGGTGACGAAAAGCCCGGCGCGGCTGGGGCAGATCGCCCTGGTATTAGGCCGTCCGTCCCGGGATGGGATCGAAGCCAGCCTGGGAACCGTCAGCTCTATTGGCGGACCGATCCGGACCGGGCAGGGCGGCATGCTCGAAAGATACATCCGCACCGATAGCATCTCCTACCCTGGTTTTTCCGGCGGTCCCCTGGTGGCCGCAGATGGAACGGTGCTGGGTGTCAATACCTCCGGTTTGGCACGCGGCGCAGC
>DATGYJ010000176.1:0-3134 GCA_035298105.1 Anaerolineales bacterium
GGCGAAACAGTGAATTCAGGCTATGTTGTTCTTACGATAGGACAGCTTAGGGACTTGACGATCACTGTATATGTTCCAGAGAATCGTTTAGGCGAAGTCTCGATCGGAGAAACAGCCAATGTGAGCGTGGATTCGTATCCCAATGAAAAGTTCAACGCTCGGGTAGTCTATATTTCTAATCAAGCGGAATTTACACCGCGCAACGTCCAGACAGCAGAAGGACGCAAGACTACAGTCTTTGCAGTGAAACTCAAGCTATTGGACATGAGCGGCAAGCTAAAACCTGGCATGCCTAGTGATGTGACCTTCCAGTAAAATCCTTATCCCTTTGGAACATGAGAAAGGCGAGCACCCCATAGAGTGCTTGCTTTTTTTGTGAAATGCTGATCGTATGTTATGCCTTGTTTTTAATTAGTTTGGCCTGCTCTTACAGCGAATCGACCTTTTCCCACTTTGGAAACCCATACCCTACTTGCCACTACGAAGGATTAGGCATGATGTAAATCAGAGAAATTCACTATATAGGAATAACGTCGCTTCTCCAGAACATCGGGTAAGTCAGACAAATAAATCGTTGACCGGAAGAGGGGAATGAGGATTTTGACTAAGCTACATATAAGAACAAAAACAACTTGACGAAATCATCAAGTTGTCTATACAGGCGGTCCCGACGGGATTCGAACCCGCGATCTCGGCCTTGACAGGGCCGCATGTTTGGCCGCTACACCACGGGACCATCTTTCCTGACAAGCGGGCAGGAGTTTACCATGCGCACTAGTAGGTGTCAATACGCCCAATCACGATAGAGGGCAGGATCGGTCGGTGTCTGTCCCGTTGGATCATGGACATACACGTAATCGCCTTCATGTGCCCAATTGAAAAGCCAATGTGCATCACCAACCGATAGATTTACGCATCCATGTGACTGAGGATAACCAAAACGTGTGCGCCAGTACGCGCCATGTAACGCACGGGCTTTATCGAAATACATGGTCCATGGAACGTTATCCAAATAGTAATAATCCGTTGGATCATTATTTCGCATTGTCTCCGTTTCTTTTTTCTGATAGATCTGGAACAATCCAGGGCGTGTCCAGAACGGTTCGAGTCCCGTAGCGATGACTGTTGCAAACACCAATTGATTGTTGTCATAGACCGAGAGCGTTTGCTCCGCAAGATCCACATCTATCCAGCGACTCGTCGTCACGCCTTCCGGTGGAGTCGGATTTGGGGTGACCATGGCAAAGATCCGTGCTTCTACCCATTGATCGGGCCCGATCATGTTCCAATCCACGCCATCTCCACTTTGTGTGGCGTAGACTTCAACGACCTCTGCGTACGGGTAAATGACTCTGTCGGTAAGTAGTGCGCTGTAGCTCGGCGCCCGATACACGGGAATATTATTTGTGTAAAAGGGCAAGGGCCATGCAAAGGCATTCGGTGGTGTTTTCTTGAACTGCAAACCTTGAAACCGCGAATATTCTCCAATGCGAGAGCCTTTCCCCGGAATCCAGCCGCCGTTTTGAAGCATATAAAAGACACCATTCGATTCAACGCGGTTCACATAGGATACATAGACGAATCCGGGTTGGAAGGATTGCCCTGTGGCGCTGTTATCATCTGGTGCACTAAGGATCGGTACGATGTCGTCATCCAATTTAAAATACAAATAAGGAAGCTGCGTGAGCGCTGGATTTGGCTTGTAAGCGGGTAACGCGCGCTGAGGAAACGTTAATCCCAATTTTGCCATTTCGGTGATATACGCGGAGGGTCCTAACGGCAAGCAATCCCCCGGAGGGCTCTCATATACATCTGGTGCACAGACGACCGCGCCACTTTCCGGTTCTTCATCTATGAGGGTACCCTGTGCGGTTGCACGCGCATACGGCAAAGCAATGAGGGCAAGACTAACGATTAGAACATAAAGAAATCTTTTTCTATCCATTTGCTGTTTATGGTCTGGCGATTATAGCATGGCGATGTTTACATTTCTGTTAGCGCATAGCCCCCTTTTTTAGGGGGTTGGCTTGACACATTTCCTCCACTATGCTAAATTATCATGCGCACATCAAAATCTTTCCACCCGGTTGGCAAAACGGCTGGTCATCAACTCTATGCAGGAGGGTTGTCTTGTCAAAGTCACGTACGCAACAAATGATAGACCGTCTGCGCGAACTGCAAGCTTCATCGCCTGATATTGAAGCTTCTGCAGTCGTAAGCGTAGATGGTTTAAGCATCGCTTCTGCCTTGCCTCAGGGCGTCGAAGAAGATCGCGTTTCTGCGATGTCTGCCGCCATGTTATCGTTGGGTGAACGAATCGCAACTGAGTTGGGACGCGGTACCCTTGAGCAAGTTTATGTAAAGGGAGTCAAAGGATACGTTGTCCTTATGTCGGTAGGAGAAGAGGCTGTTCTCACCGCACTTGCGCGTGAACAGGCAAAACTGGGCCTGATCCTTTTGGACATGCGCCGCGCTACTGCAGATCTATCGAAACTGATTTAAGTGGAGTCACTTTATGAGCCCTGTTCAAAAGAGTGGTCTGTACTACCCCAACAAGTTTGGACTCATCATTATCAAGTCTCTTGAAGAAGTGATGGGTAGAAATGGACTCAATGCCATTCTCAATCTGGGCGGCTTGAATAATTACATTGAGAATTACCCACCTGACAATTTGGATAAAGGCTTCGATTTTGCTGAACTCTCTGCCATTGGTGTAGCACTGGAGGAAATGTACGGTCCCCGCGGGGGCCGCGGTTTGGCTCTGCGCGCCGGGCGCGCCACCTTCTCTGATGCATTGAAGAATTTTGGAGCCTTGGCTGGCGCGGCAGACCTGGCGTTTGTTGTCCTGCCTCTCCAGTCCAAGCTTCGGATCGGTTTGCCTGCTTTTGCAAAAATTTTCTCCCAGTTGAGCGATCAATATAGTACAGTTGAAGAAAAGGATGCGGAGTTTGTTTGGACGATCCATAAATGTCCTGTGTGTTGGGGACGCACAAATGCGGATAAGCCGGTTTGCTACATCGCCACCGGATTATTGCAGGAAGCGCTCAAGTGGGTCTCTGGCGGCAATGAGTTCCGCTGTATAAGCTCAACACTCCGTGAAAACCGCGGCTCGCGCCACACTGATCCGCGCGATC
>DATGYJ010000177.1:0-9872 GCA_035298105.1 Anaerolineales bacterium
GGTCAGCCTTCCCATGGGTATTTCGCCCTTGAGCGTGGCGGCGGCAAGCGCCGGTCCGAAAATGGGCACCATTTCCATCAGTCCTGCAAATATGCCAAGCACCAGCGTATAGGGGAGCCCTATTAATAAATAAGCGATGAAAGCAGCAAAGCCAACCAGCAGGCAAAGCAGTCCCTCCCCTCGAATATATCCGCCCAATTTTGTTTCCGCCAGCTGGAAAAATTCTCTAATGCCCTTTTTGCGTTGCGGAGGGAAGAGACGCAGCACTGAGCGAAGGACCAGGTTGCTTTCCTGATTCCAATAATAGGCCAGCAGGAAGATCGCCAGAGTGCTCAGGACCCCTTTCAATACCAAATTGGTATAGAGAAAAGTTTGAGTTACTTGATCGATCACGTCGGCGGTGTCTGAACTCCGGATCATAAAGAGGGATAACTGGGACGGAACGCGCGCGCCGATATTCTGCAACAAACGATTATGGGAATTAATCAACGAACTTCGCAGGTCCGTATAATACTGGGGCAGATTCTGGGAAATTTGTGTCGCCTGATCGGCGACCAGCGGAAAAATGATGGCCAGGAGCCCGATCAAAACCCCGGCAATTAAGACATAAATGATAATCGTCCCGGCTGCCCGGGAAATCCCACGTCGGTGAAGCCATTCAACTGCCGGGCGGATCGCTGTCCCGATGACAATCGCAACAAAAAAGAGCAGCAGCACCAGGCGCAAACTGTATAACAGCCAGAATATTAAAAAGACGCAGACCACAAACAGAGTTGCTAAAACAACCTGACCTGTGGTCCACGTAGTTACTTCTTCAGAGGGAGAGATTCTCATAACCCCGGATGACGAACCGTTCCGGTCGCGTCTACATGGTTTCGAATCGCTAGAACCATCTAAACAGCAGACCAAGGATTACCAGGAGCAGGAGGAACCCAACGATCCCACTGCCACCATAGCCCCAACTTCGGCTATATGGCCACACCGGCAGCGCTCCTAATAACAACAAAATCAAGATGATAAGTAGAATGGTACTCATAAGCTTTCTCCTTTCTATCTTCACTTCTCAAGAGGCTAGAGGGGAACCCCCCTCTAGCCAATGTTTCAGACCTAAAGCTAATGGTGCATCTCCCAGGACTCCAGAAAATCATCGATTTGTCGTTCGGCTTCCATCTGGTTATAGCCATACCTTTCCTGGAGCAGACCAGCCAGTTTATCTCGTTTCCCGGCAATTCGATCCAATTCGTCATCGGTAAGGTCTCCCCACTTTTCACGAACTGCACCTCGTAATTGCATCCATTTTCCTTCCAAAACATTTTCGGTTGAACTTCTCATTTTATATCTCCTTATTTGCTGATTAATTTTTGCTCTTTATTTTTGAGAACGGATCAGGCGACTCTCTGCCTGTTTCCGAAGCTACTACACATGTCTCTCCCGGTCATAAGTAGTCACCTGGCTGGTGGGCGCTCGATAAAAAAGTACCCAAATGAGTCGAGCGATAGCCCAGCCGATCAGTGAATAGACCAGCATCGCAATCAACGATGTAATTTCCAAAACGTGTTTCTGAAAAGCTGGATTGCCGACAATATTTCGGAATGGCCAGAGGAACACATCGCTCAGTTGATAAACGAACGCAGTAAACCAATTCGCAGGGTTTGCACCGATCAACAAGAGAATGATCCTGATGCCGATCAAGGCTTCTAATCCACCAAAAAGCAGCCAGACAAATTGAACGACCTTGTAAATGGTCTCTCGATACTCAAGATTTACATTCTCAACCACACGCTCTTCATGTACGTGGTCGCCATCTTGATGGACGATAACTCTTTTGCGACGGGCAATTTGATCTCTATCGACGGTCATGTAGCACCTCCTTGTACATCGATCGGTATTACACTACCGGTCGTCTGTATGTGAACAGGCCCAGAATCAAAGATAGGATGGCTGATCCAATCACGCCCCACACAATCGGGAAGGGTTGGCCTTCTATGGTGATCGTAAAGATCTCAGGCAGTCCCAGCTGCCTGGCTAACCATATCCCTACATAGGCGCCCACGAAACCAACAACAATCGACATGAGGCACCCACCAAACGAGTAACCCGAGATGGTCTGACCCAGACCACCAACGATGCCTGCAATCAGCAATAGCACTAAGAGACCTGTAAGCGTCATTTCTACCTCCGAAGTATCGAATGATTCGATCGCTCCCCAATGCTGAACTCATTTGCGTTGGCATGCAGTTCTTCGAAGTAATTCTTTCATACTATAAAAGTTAGGACTGCTTATATCAATGGGGGATGTACCTACTTACTCAGGCAACTCCCTAATTGGGAAGCTTAAAAACAACAAGGTTATGACCTTTTTCCTACTGTCATAACCTTGATTCAAGATTCTATTTCTGTTTTTAAGTTCCGCGCCGTGAAAGGATGCGGCTTGCAATATGCTTAAGGGAAACAAGCGATTCGGTTTCGAACTTCCTCAGGAGTAATTTCAAATATCTCTCCACCTGTTCTTCACTCATACTCAGAGAAGCAGCAATTTCCTCTATGGATCGATCCAGCACCAATTGCTCGAGGATCTCAACTTCACGTTTGGTCAGCGTCTGCTCTTCTATGGAGGGGATCCCACTATTTTTGAGTGCGCGCGGACTGAACCAGCTCATGCCCTTATTAATGATGCTGCGGATCGCCTCCAGCAGCATCATGGGAGCCTCGTCTTTGGTAATGTATCCAGACGCGCCGTTCTCCAGCATGCCCAGGATATAATCCCTGTCGCTGTAGGAACTGACGGCTAGAACTTTCATATCAGGTCGTGTGTCATGAATATGACGCATAACACGGTCCCCTCGCTGGTCCGGCAACTCGATATCGAGCAGCAGGATATCAGGGTTTCTAGTAGAAACCAGTTCGATTGCTTCTGCCCCATTCACTCCCTCTCCCACAACGACCATATCCTTTGCCGTTTGTAGCAGGTTTTTTATACCTTTACGTACGCCAGAGTGATCGTCGACAATCAAGACTTTTATTCGGTTCTCTACCATCAAAGTTCTTCTGCCAGTTTCATCTTTGAGACTCGTTTCTGGTGAATTGAAGAGATTCATAATGTTAGCCTAGAGTTTACAGGATTTGCATACGGAACAACAATGGGGAATTACCCTAGTATCACTCAGGCCGCTCCTCCGCGCCTATTTTCATGTCTCTTTTTACCAGGCTTTCCTGCACTGCCATGATCGCCGCTTCAACACGAGAAACTACGCCCATCTTTCGGAAAATTGCATGCAAGTGTTTTTCAACCGTCTTGACACTGATCCCCAGCGCTACTCCGATCTGATTGTTCGTTTTCCCCTCCACAACCAGGTTGAGTACATCCAGTTCTCGGGAGGTCAGATCGGTGCCGCCCTCCTGCTCCTTCAATAAGATCTGACTCAACAAAGCAGCTACCTTACGGCTAACCCAACCGACTTCTCCATTTGCCACCCCACGCACAGCTTCGATGATTTCTTCGGGCACTTCATCTTTCAGCAAATATCCTGAAGCGCCATAGGTCAGCAATTGAGAGATAAACTCACGATCATTATAGGAACTCAACCCGAGGATGCGTGCATTGCTTCCCATTTTGTAGACCTTCTTGATGATTTCGACCCCGCTCATGTCGGGTAGTTTCATGTCGAGGAGAACGACATCAGGTTTTAGGTCTCCGATCTTTTGCAACGCCTCTTCACCAGTGTGCGCCTCACCAACCACGGTGATTCCTACGGCGGGGGCCAATAGGTCATGAATTCCCTTACAAATAATTGGATGATCATCCACGATCAAAACACGAATATCTGCCATTTTTTCAACTCTCTTTGTCCTTCCTGCAATCCATAAGCGGGATGCTATGGAACTTGCTGGACGAACAGGTGATTACTCCACCACATCTTTCCACGGGATGGTAACGTGTATGATGGTTGAATTCCCGGTTTTGGATTGCACTTTAAACGTTCCTCCGAGGACACTGGCCCTTTCCGCTGCGCCAGCTAAGCCATAATGCCCTTGCCTCACGAAGTCTATCCAATTGGATGGCACATCAAAGCCTTTGCCGTTATCCGAAATTTCAAGATGCGCTTCTTCAGCATCAAACGAAAATCGAACATGGACCTCTGTCGCCTTGGAATGCCGGATCACATTCGCAAGTGATTGCTGGAAAATACGGAACAATGCCAGGCGAACTTTCTCAGGTAATATCTGGCGGTCATGCGCCAAAGAAAGATGGATATCAAGATTTGGATGCTTTTCCAGGACATCATTGGCATGAGAGCGAATGGCATTCTCCAGGCCGAAGTTGAAAATAGTGGGCGGTCTGAGTTCCTTGGCCGTCGCCCGCAGATCCTGTAAGACGTTCTGGATATGTTGCTTCACATCCCCTAATGCTTCCTTTAGTTCGGGAGTGGCATTGCCACGCATTTCCTCGATCCGATAGATTGCACTATAGAGTGATTGCATCGGGCTATCGTGCAGTTCCTGAGCCAGGCGCAGCCGTTCGAGTTCCATGCTATTTTGCAGGCGGCTATTCAATTCTGCCATTTCCAACTCAAGGCGCTTTTGCTCGGTGATGTTCTCTACAATCCCCACGATGAAGGCCGGCTCATCATCCCTGCCTCTTGAGATTACTGTAAAGATGGTTTTGACCCAAACAGTAGATTTGTTCTTGTGAATCGCGCGGTGTTCGAAACGAAAAGAGGAAATTCCATTCTTTTTCACATCATCGAACAGCTTGATGGCCTGGCGAACATCCTGCGGATGTAGAAACTTATGAAAATAATTGCCTACAAGTTCATCCTCAACATAACCTGTCATGGACTGGAACGCATCATTTGTCTGCAGGATCCTGCCTTCCAGATTCAATACTTTGATCCCCACCGTGACGGATTCAAAGATTGAGCGAAAACGCTCCTCACTTACTGCAAGCGCTTGCTTTGCAGATAATCTTTCTGTGATCTCGGCATGAAGCGACTCGAACAACCGGCAGTTTTCAATTGCCAGAGCGGCTCGATAAGCAATGTCCGTCAGAAAAGATTGCTCCTGAACATTGAAAGGCTTGCTGCCTCGATGGCGGGATAAGCTAAGGGTTCCAACAACTCCACTCCTGCCGACTAGTGGAACAATCAAGACGCTCTCAATTCCGATCGCATCCATGTATTCCTGCAAGACAGGTAGCGTGACCACCTGTAGATGCTCGGGCGGAATCGAAGGGATCAAGAGCGGTTCGCCAGACCGGATGACACTACCTGACAGGGTCCGCGAATGCTCGTATTCAAAATTGGGCACGAAAAGTTTTCTCAGCAGGGATTGCCCGGTTGCGTTTGTATCGTAAAAAGCATTGACCCTTAACTTGTCACCAGCCGTATTCAATAAAGCAACCAGGCTTAGCTCACCAATCTCCTCGGCAGTGAATTTAACGACCAGATTCATGATCTGGTTCAGATCGTTCCCCGCCTCAGCGATGGCATGCGAGAAGCTGTAAAGTGTTTCTGTCCGTTTAATATGTTTTTCGCGCGAGACTTCAATTTGTTTGCGATAGTTAACATCTCGGATCAGGGCAATGGCTCCTTCGATATTCCCGTTTTCATCCCTGAGGGTCTCTCCAGACATGGAGACCCAAATTCCCTTTTCGCTCCCCTGTTTGCGCAGGATGAAATCTTCAGCATTTTCAACCGTCTCACCTCGCAACGCGCGTACTAAAGGCAGTTTCTGGGCGGGATACGGCATGATCCCATCATCCAGGTAAAAGCCAAATTTCTCGGGCCATTCCTCAAGCTTGATATCTTTGACGGGTTCACCCAGCAGGGATTTCGCGGCTCGGTTCATATACTGGATCTGCCCTCTCCAGTCGACAGAAATGATCGCCAGCGGAATTGCGTCGAAGACCTTCTCAGATGGAATGGTCTGCTGCTCCACTCTCGCCAGCAGAGACTCGCTTGTATTTGAGCTTATTTTCTTTTGACTCAATTTACCAGACTTCGGCATAATCGCTTTCTCTTCCATCCGTGTGTCGTTCCTTCTCTCTTAATCAATCGCAGACAAGATATAAGATATAAGTACGCCCGGTATCTTCTTAAAGCTTGAACAATGGAGGATTTGATGATCGACGATGGTACGCCGGACTTCCCCTAGGGTCTTGTAATGATAACATTAAACTCGAAATAAGATAGCCTGGATTTATTCCATTCCATGGTTTTGCAAAGTCCGGATTTAAGTCCTTTGGTACAGGGCCATTGGCACCGTGCAACTGTTTCGGGGGTCTGACGGGTTGTTTCCGTCTTTTTTACGGAAGAAATGAACTGGTCAAATACATATTGTACAAAGATCATCAACCACGGAGACACTGGGCCACAGAGTTCTTTATTCGTTTTCTCGGGTCTCAGTGGGTACTTATGGGTTTTGTTACATAACAAAATCTGTGCAGAGTGTTACTCTGCACAGATTTATTTTATTGCGTCTTAGGAAATCACCTTACTTAGGGAGTGACTGTGGCTGTTGCTGCTCCTGTACCTGCCCCACTACCCTGCCAGAAGGAACTAAATTCACTATCCCAATCCGGCATGGTCGTATCAGGGATTGCCCCATCCTGGAAGACTGGCGCGTTTTGAAGCATCGTCATGTCAATGTTGAGTCCAAAGCCTCCATTGCCAAACTGGAACAAACTAGGCGGGACAGGGATCAAATGCTGACTGTTATCAAAGCTGGTATCCACCACAATGTACAGAATGTTACCGTCGTTAATGTCAACGATCAGATCACTGATCGTAGCGCTCAAATTACCAGGAATCGTGCTTGTACCAGTACCCGTACCTGGGGTTTCTGTGCTTAGGGTAGTACCTGTGCCCGTGCCCGGAGTTGCTGTGCTCAGGCTCGTACCTGCGCCTGGAGTTGACGTGCTTAGGCTTGTGCCTGCGCTTGGAGTCGCCGTGCTAAGGCTGGTGCCTGCACCCGTACCCGGTGTCGCGGTACTAAAGGCGGGGCCCTGCGTTCCCAACGCGATCGTCGAACCGATCACATTGGACGCTAATGCAACACCCTGTAAAGGTCCTGCGCCCTGGCCAGTACCAGTTCCACTACCGGTGCCTGCCGTTGGCGTTGCCGTAGCCAGACCTGTACCGGCGCTGGGGGTCGTCGTACCGAGGTTGGATCCTGTACCGGCCGTCGCGGTCATCTCAGGAGCAACCGTCCCATTTGCAGATGGGGTACTATTGGCAGTGCCGCTGCCAGCGTTCTGCCAGTAACTGCGGATTTCAGCATCCCAATCATCGACAGGTTGACCCATCTGAGGCAGGGTACTGAGATCAAAGTCTGGTGCATTCTTAAAAGTTTCCATGTCGGTTTGAAGAATGAAGGCATTTTCTTGCTCACTAATACCACCCGTCCCGGAACCAGTTCCTGTACCCGCTGTCGCCGTGGCGAGACCCGTACTTGTGCCAGCAGATGGGGTGTCTGTGACAAGACTCGTGCCAGTCCCAGCAGCCGGTGTGTCTGTCGCGACACTCGTACCTGTGCCAGCAGTCGGTGTCTCTGTTGCAAGACCAGTACCTGTGCCGGCGGTTGGTGTCTCTGTAGTGAGGCCTGTACCCGTCCCCGCCGGTCCGGTTTGTAACTTCAGGGAACTCCACGGGACTAAGATCTTTCTATCGCCCAAATCACCAAAGCCACTTGTGTTTACCACAACATAAGCGACCTGGGTATTATTTAAATCCAGGACCATATCCTCTACTTGACCGACCTGGTTGCCATCCTGGTCCAAGACGCTAAAATTAAGTTCGTTGGACATGCTCGCAGGATTCACACCGCCGGTCACCGGAACACCCGGAGTACCCGTAGGCACTGCTTCGGTTGGGCTCTCGGTTGCCACGCTCGTATTGGTAGACTCCGCCGTAGCCGGAAGCGTAGTAGGAACCACGGACGTACTCGTTGCTCCGCCGCCGCAAGCCGCAAGTACCATTGCAGATAGTACCAACATTGATAAAAGTGCGCTGATCTTTTTCATATTTAACTCTTACTCCTTTTCTAGATAGAATGGGAAGCCATCTCCAAAAAAAATGTCACTCGAAATGAGCTTGGTGATAACCAAATAGTCTCGTGCTTTCTCAATTGAGACTTTTCGCTCGGATCAGAGTGACGTTTTTGAGACGAGCTCAAGCCTTATCGGCTGTCCATCTATGAAGGATACTCAATCCGGTTAGAGATACAATGGGGATACTCTGGAACTAAACTTGGGGGATTCCCTTACTTTACAATTAATGATTGTAGAGAAAACAATGAGATATTCATAAGTTCCCAAATAAGTGGGTACATCCCCCATTGTAGAGTTTCAAACTCAGAAGTACATTGATAATAGACGAGTCCAAACCATCTGGTGGCTTTTCGTGAAGAACGCAAGTGAAAGGAGTTGAAGATGGACCTCTTACAGTGGGCACTGATTGCGTTTGTAGTGGCGATCATTGCGGGACTGTTTGGGTTTACCGGCGTAGCCCAAGGTACGGCTTCTGTGGGCAGACTATTATTTGGTCTGTTTCTAATGGTCGCCGTAGTGTTTCTTGTACTGGCGCTTTTGGGTATCAGGCTCTTTGGCTAGGCCCCGCGCTTACGTGTGATTGTGGGGATGCAATAAACGCTTACGACAAGAAGTCGGGAGATTCGCTAACTCCTCTAGTGGATCTCTCGACTTCGAGCTTAACAAACAATAGAACCGCTAAACTGGCGAACGATCGAGCGAATTGGCTACCCTACTGCTCCCCTGCTAATGGATTGAAACCGCGGCCTAAAACTTCCTGTGCAGCGGATACCACGATGAAGGCCTGGGGATCCTCTTTATTGACCGCATGCTTCAAGTTATGAACTTCAGTGACCGTGAGGGCGCAAATCAGGACCGAACGTTCCTCGCCCGTGTACATACCCTTCCCGGCGAGAGCGGTCACGCCGCGCCTCAGATCAGTGAGAATACACTTCGATACAGCCTCTGCCTTGTTAGTGATGATGAGCGCCACCAACTGTTTTCTGCGATGAGCCGGTGCAAAGAAAGCATGCAATCCCTTGAGCTTGCCGTCAGGCGTAAAGATGGAGGTCAGGGTATCTTCCCCAAAGCGTGGCAAAACCTCCCCTGTCGCACGCGCCATACCGATCGTGGCAAGTGCAATCAGAAAGAGGAAGAGATAGAGCCCAAAACCCAGGCCGATCATGATCTGTCCAGAAATTGGACCCACTCCACTGCGCTGGACGAACTCACTTAGGTCTACTGCAGGCTCTGGAAAAAGCCAAATCTTTCCCACCCAGGCGGCATAAAGGATTAGAAACAACCAAATGTAGTTTCGGCGCAAGCGGCGACCGAACGCCTCCCAAATGGAGATGGGAAAACTCGGTGAGAGCAGGTTTTCGGCGAGGCTCTCTGCCCAAGCCGGTGACGGATGGAAAGGCGGGACAAGCATGGCTGCATAGAAATCTGTTTCCATCAGGCGGACGCGATAACTCCACAGCTCATAATAACGGTAACGCCGCGCCTCAATGAAAAGAAACCAGATCACCAGCAACGTATTCAGAATAATGATGCCATGATGAATATTAGGCTGGCCGAATGCAATGGATAATGTGGCACCGGTGGAAACGACTGCCCAGTTCGTTGTGGTATCCAATCGCTGCCGCCAGACATTGGCCCGGTAAATCTCCGCCCGAAAGAGATGAACCATGGCAGTGACAAACTCACTGGTCTTCAAGCGGTAGCCGCGATACGTCCAGACGGGCTCGTCGGGCGCTTGCTCTCTCTCTGAAGATGGTTCTGGCATAAGCTTCTCTTCCTTCTACACTTGCTTCACAACTGATAATAATGTCAGAAGAATAATCAC
>DATGYJ010000178.1:0-4446 GCA_035298105.1 Anaerolineales bacterium
CAGGATATGGTAAAACCACAACGATCCGGATGTGGGTGGAGAAGGTCGGCTATCCGGTTGCGTGGGTCTCCCTGGAAAAATCCGATAACGACTTCAAACAATTTATCACGTACTTTCTGACCGCTTTGCAGCAGGCAGAGGATGATCTCGGACAGGCGGCTTTGGAAGTCGTTGAAAATGTGCAGGAGATCAATCTTCAACAAGTCCTTGGATTGCTGGTCAACGATCTGGTTGGACTGGATCAGCTGGTCATTCTGGTTTTGGAGGATTATCACCTGATCGAGAACGAGAAGATAGATCAGTTTATCGAGTTGCTTCTCAATCAAAATGTCGCCAAGTTGCATCTGGTCATCACAACACGGGAGGATCCCAACCTGCCACTGACCCGCCTGCGAGTCCGAAATCAGCTCACGGAGATCAGGGCAATGGATTTAAGTTTCTCACTCGATGAAGCCGATGAATTTTTCTCGAATGTGATGGGAGTCCACCTGCTAAAAAGCGAAATGGAGATTCTCGAAAGCCGGACGGAGGGTTGGGCAGCCGGGCTTCAATTGGCAGCGTTGTCGTTGAAAGAAAGCGCGGACAAGGCAAAGTTTGTAGAGGCGTTTCGCGGCACGCACCGTCATGTGTTGGATTATTTGATCGAAGAAGTGTTGAAGAGCCAGACGGAAGAGATTAAAGAATTCCTGCGTCGGACATCCATTCTGGATCAACTGTCTCCTTCGTTGTGCGAGGCCGTAATTGGGGACCATCCCGAAGGGACCGGCCAAAAAGCCAGCGGAAAATATCTGCAGTATCTGGAAAGCAATAACCTGTTCCTGATCGCCCTTGATGAAGAACGAACGTGGTATCGCTTCCATGCCTTGTTTGCGGAACTTCTCAGGAACCAACTCCTGCTAGCTGAACCGGAACGAGTCGATGAGTTGCATGAACGCGCCGCGGATTGGTATATAAAGAACGGGTTTATCCAAAAAGCGGTTGAACATGCCTTTCAGGTCTCGAATCTCAATAAAGCCTTCGCGTTAATCGAGCGCCATACAATTACCATGCTTTACCAAGGCGAGGTTCATACAGTCGTTAGCTGGTTCGATAGATTGCCTGAATCACTCATGCAAAACTCCCCCATGATGTTTGTTAACAAGGCATGGGCCTTGGCCCTGATGCACTATCTGCCGCGTATGAACGAGATCGATCAGGCAGCAAAATCCGCGGAACGTGCTCTGGATCTATCAAATGCGGATCAGGCGCTGAGAAATTTAGTCGCGGGACATATCGCCAGCATTCAAGCGTATCTCATGCAATCGTCCGTATTGGATGGCGAAGAACCAGGTAAGCTGATCGCGACGTCACAAAGGGCGCAGGAACTTTTGCCGGAAGATGAGAGAGGCATTCGGAGCGTCAACGCGTTGAACATCGGTTATGGCCATATGAGGCTTGGCGATCTGTCCTCGGCGGAGAAAGCTTATCAACAAGTGGTTGAGGATGGAGTCGCCGGTGGGAACTGGTATGCCGCTGTTTATGGACAGATGGCCCTGATTTCAATGAAGATCAATAAAGCAGAATTGAAGGAAGCCTTGCAACTGTGCGAGGCGAATATTGAGCGGTTCAACCGCTTTGTGGCCGGGCAGAGATTTCCACCCATCGGGGAACTATACAGCATGCAAGGCGGCCTCCTGTTGGAACAAAACCGGTTGGCGGAGGCGGAACAGGCATTGCTGCAAGGTTTGAGTCTTGCCTATTTCACCAGGGAGGCCAATGCTCGCCTGCGGTGTTACTCCTCTCTGGCGCGTTTACGCCTTGCTCAAGGCGACCGGGAAGGGGTGTTGGAAAACGTTCAAGTTTTGGAGGAGAGTTGGTCGCAATTCGCCTTCTATGCCCAGGCTTTACGCCATCGCATATCGACGCGCGAGCCGTTTGCAAATCAAAGTAACTTTGATGCGGCGCGTTCGTGGTTGAAGCAGATGGGCAGATTTGAAGATCTACCCGATTTTGCCAGTGTTGATCCTGTGAGCGAAATTTATTTTCATGCCCGCTTGAATGTGGCTCATATCCTAACAAGGCTGAGGGCGCGAAATCCAAAAGATTTTTCGTTGTTGGAGGTTCATAACCAGCTTGCCCGCCATGAAAAGCTGGCCGAGGCTCACGGGCTTTTGGGCTGGCTGATCGAGATTTGGATCGCCCGGGCCTTGATGTATCAGGTGGAGGGCAAAGCAGAAGATGCGCGCAGCATGATACAGTCTGCACTCAGCGCTTCGGCACCGAGAGGTTATCTTCGGATCTTTCTGGATGAAGCTGACCTCATGTGTCCCCTGTTGGAGTCCATACTGCCTCGCCTGAAGGACAATGGTGTCTCGGCTTTTGCAAGACGATTATTGGAGTCAATGCCTGGGAAGTCCGCCCAGGTCAAAACGAACCTGGTCAATGAAGAGTTATTAAGTGACCGGGAGATCGAGGTGTTGCGCCTCCTGGCGACCGGGGAATCCTACAAAGAGATCGGACAAAAACTTTTCCTCAGCCTCAATACAGTTCAATTCCATGTCAAGAGCATCTATCGGAAGCTTTCGGTCAACAAACGGGGACACGCAATCCTGAAAGCCAGAGAGATGAAATTGATCTGAACGCCGCAACAAAACTACATATGTACCTGTCGGAGAACCACATATTTATGTGGTTCTTTTATTTAACTTGAGTCCTAGAATGCCAGGGAAAAGGAACAGTTAATTTTCAAGTCAAAGGAGTGAGGTATGAAAACGAACCATCTATTGATTGCCCTGCTGCTCTTTACAGCGTTACTTTCGAGCTGCAGTTCGGGTGCAAAGGTAGGCGCGCTGCAGACGGAGTCCCAATCGGTCGAGTTGGGAGACGCGACATCCGTCAACGTCAGCATCAACATGGGTGCCGGCAAGCTGACGGTGACCGAAAGTTGATGCAAGCAGATTTCAACTATAACGTCGCCGAGCTGAAGCCGAGGGTCCCCACATAGTTGAGTCAACCAGCCTGAAGCAGGACGGAAATATCTACACGAATGCCGCTTATGGCGTATCAGAAGTGACATTGCAGATCAACACAAAGGCGGGCATCAGCCGGATACAGCTGGAAGTGGTCGATAAATGATAGATCATCTGATTCAAAGGAGACAGCAGCATGAATTCAAATGATTTCGTAATCTGTAGCTTCGCCGCACAAATCACAAACCGTAATTTGCTATTGACATAGAAAGGAACACACTGTGAAACTAGAAGTGATTTCCAAGTATCCGCTCAAGAGTTCGCATCCAACACCGCTCCTTTTTGTACACGGAACGTTGCATACAGCTTCGTGCTGGGATGTGCATTTTCTTGATTACTTCGCTCAACATGGCTATGCCGCTCACGCCGTCAACCTGCGCGGACACGGCAAAAGTGAGGGACGAGAAAAACTGCGCTGGACTCGAATTGCCGATTTCGTGGAAGATGTTGCAAATGTAGTTAAGCAACTGCCCAGCCCACCGATTTTGATCGGTCATTCCATGGGCGGATTTATCATCCAGAAGTATTTGGAGGATAACGATGCTCCCGCGGCTGTGTTGTTGTCATCACCCTCTCCAGCAGGGCTATTACCAACCGCCATCCGGACTGCCCGGCGGCAGCCCTGGGTCTTCGCGAAGGTCAATCTGACACTCAGCCTGCTACCATTCATTGCCACTCCCCAATTGGTAGGTGAGGCCTTCTTCTCTAACGATTTGCCGGAGGAACAATTGCTGGAATTTTGGAAACAAACACAAGATGATTCTTTTATGGCATTCCTGGATATGGTCGCCCTTGATCTGCCCAAACCTGAAAAGGTCAAGACTCCTTTACTCGTCCTGGGCGTTGGGCGAGATAACATGATCGGCCCTCATGAGGTTGAAGCTACGGCACGGGCATACAACACACAGGCTGAGATCATTCCGGGTGTCGCACACAACAGTATGCTCGAACAAGGATGGCAGAGCGTGGCGGATCGAATCCTTGCCTGGCTGAATGAACGGCGGGCTGCAAGCGTCTCCGTACAAGTTACTGAACTCGCGGAGGTTACGCAATTGTGAAAACAACTCATCTGCAGTTACTCAAGAGCCAATACTGGGATTTTGCATCATCTTTTGTCGCCCCAGCCATCCAGCGTCTCAACCGCCAGGAGTTCCAAATAACAGCTAAATGAGACACGGCCCTGGATAAACTACATAATCCAACCCAGTAGAACCACATATTTATGTGGTTCCTTTTTTTATCTGCAGTCCTAGAATGCAATCAAAAGAGATAGTTTCGCTTGAGGAGAAAAGGAGAAATTTTATGTCAATTCAAAAAGGAATTTTTATCATCAGGAAATCTCTTGTGACATCCTTGACGATGATGTTGACGCTGCTGCTGTTCTCATTTGTTGCGCCAGTCATGGCACAGGAGAACAGCATTTCACCCGCGGAGAATC
>DATGYJ010000179.1:0-17128 GCA_035298105.1 Anaerolineales bacterium
GAATGACGTTTTTTACATCGTGCGCCCAAATGAGAATGTCCATTTCTTTAACAAATTTTTTCGCAAACATGTGGATTTTTTATTGTGCGAGCCTGAGACCCTCAAGCCTGCTTTCGGTATCGAGCTGGTGAAACCTGTTTCCAGGAGCGAGACGCGCGAGGGCGATCAATTCATGGAGGATTTGTTTCGCAGCGTGGGATTGCCGCTGGTGCACGTTCAATCCAGCGAACATTACTCTGAACAGGATTTAACAGAATTGTTCGAACTTGCCATCATGAGGGTGAAAGAGACAAAATCGATCCCCGCTACAGCGAAGACCGATTCCGTCCCACTCTGCCCAATCTGCGGCCGGATGATGGTTTTACGTGTCTACCGCGCTGGCAGGAATGCCGGGAAGAATTATTACGGGTGTATCGATAATCCTCATTGTCCCGGAGTTTTGGAGATAAGCTGAAACATTTCCCTGCCCGGATCTGAGCAACAGGGAGTAAAAAAGAAACGTCTGGCACAAAGTGATGGCGCCAGGCGTCTATGATATTGGGGGAACGTGCAGTGCGGGGGAGCCTGCTTTTCTGATTTTCCGAAGCTTGGCCTGGTTGTCTCCTTCGCATATCCTTCATCTCTATCTCTGCTCTGCCTATAAGGTGTCTATATCGTGGCTATATCCTGGCTATATCCTTCTCTCGCTATTCATCCGCTTCAAATTTGCTCTACTTTCCTGGCAGGCGGTCACCCGGGGGATGAATGAAAGCCGATCCACCCGGTGAAACCAGGTAAACGCGTTTATAGGAATCTGGTTTTCAAATTTTCAGTAGGGGTCATACAAACATCTCTTTTCCCGAACCATTGATAGCGATGTCTTGCGATTTGATCGTAGACCCAATCCCGAATGAACTTCGGCACAATAAAGCCTGCGTAGGCTAACAGGGACCACGGAAACTTGAGCTGCTGTCCGATCTTCAGGGCCGCGGTTGAGCCAAGGTAAACCCTCCCATGCTCAAGCAGTATAACGGCTTGATTGTAGCCTGGAGGGAACCCGTACCACTCGAGTAATTCTTTGCCAGCTTCAGATTGGATGGATGCGAATTTGAATGTTGGCTTTCTCTCTCTTTGCAAGACAAAAATGACTGAGCCGTTACACAGGTTACACACGCCATCGAAGAGAATGATACGCTGCTGCTCAAGCATACTTTCCGTTAGAATGGCTCAGGAAGTGGCAAGGGTGTAGGCATCACTTCATCCTTGATGAGCCCCCGCCGTTGCAGGATCTTATAGATGCCAAATCCGAGGCCGACACAGAGATAGCCCCAGATCAAAGTAAGGATGGCAAACCATAGATTGGTACCAAAGAAGTCTTCAGTATTCGCCGCCGGATTTGACGAGAAGATATTCCAATCCTGGCTACCAATAGATAACAGATTCACAATCGCAATGATCAGGATTGCCATCGCAACCGGCGCCAATGCGAATACTTTCATGAGCACTTCCGCGCGGCTCCTGAAACTTAGGATCAGGAGAATGAATGCAAGCAGCCCATAAGGAAGAAACCAACCTAATATCCCGAAGACATAGAACAGGAACAACCATAGAATAAGACCCGGGATCAGGCCTGACCCAATGGACCCAGGTCCGTCACTGGCAAGCCTGCTCCAAAGAATGAAGAGCAGAAAACAGATACCCCAGATCAAAAACGGTATGAGCAGGGAGAACCGCAGGTAAGTCCTTGTTTTCATGAGTAGTGTTTCCTTAACTCTGAAGCATATTTCGCGCCGACTTGATCCTTATTCTGCCCCAGCCAATCGGCTAAATGCGTCCTGCCCAGGGGCGGATCTTTGGAAACCAATAGACCAGCCATTAATCCATCGACTTCTTCCGGTGTGAGGATCACATCACCGACAAAGAGACTTAGAAATTGCGCCGCAAGTAATGCTAAACGGGGCGGGACAGAGATCAACGGTCGCGGCGCACCGATCTTTTCGCCAATCAATTGCACCATCTCTTTGAATGTGAAGATGTCCGGGCCGACTGCATCGATGGTGTAGTTGTCCGTGCGGCGAATGCCTTCAACAGCCAGCTCTGCCACGTCATCAACATAAACCGGTTGTAGTCGATAGGCACCATCCCCCGGCAGGAAAAAGAATGGGGAATGCCTGAGCAGATAGGCGATGTTATTGATCAGGATATCTTCAGCTCCGAATAACACGGTGGGCCGCAGGATCGCATAACTCATGCCGGATTCTTTGACCGCCTTCTCATTGGCGGCTTTCCCCCAGAAGTAAGGCAAATGCGATTCGGCTGAGGGATTTGTGATGCTAATGTGAACCATCCGTTTTACACCCGCGGCTTGCGCTGCATTGACGAGCTTGCACGTGTTTTCTACGGCGCGCGGTTGGGTGTTTTCGCCCCGGTCAAAACGGACCCAATAGGTATTGACCAAAACATCCACGCCTTGCAGACTCCTTGTCATGCCCGTGACGTCGAAATCGAGCGGATAGGCTTTTACTCTTCCGGCAAATGGGTCCGGGCGATCCGGATGGCCTGTCAGCGTGATGACTTCTTCGTTGCGTGCCAATAATCGTTTTGTGATGTATTTTCCTGAATAACTAAATGCACCTGTCACTGCGATTCTCATTTTGACTCCACTTTTGGTTGCCTCGGGGCGGTGAGTGCGAAGAAGGAAACAATCAGACCCACACCGATCAGGGCAAATAGAAAACCAGTCAGACTTCCACTTAATCTTCCTGCAACTTCAAAGAACAGCTCCTCAGCACTCCTGGCTTTGGGTTGATAGCTCAAGGCAATGATCGTTGGCAGACCGATCAGAAGAATGTTCGAGAACATCGTCCAAAACTGAGCACGGTCTTCTGCACCACACAAGTCAACCAGCACTTTTCGCAGGTGCGAACGAAGATAGCCAATAAGCAATACTGAAACGACAAATGTGAGCGCAACTTCAATGAAAAAAGAAAAAATAGTGTTCATGTTTTCTCCTTCAGACTCCTATTGCTCCCTGGCGCTGAGAGCATATTATTTCAGAACGCCCAGGATTTTCCGGACGTTTGTGATTCCCAAACTCTCCAACCTGACAACAGCCTTTCCGAGACTATCAATGGCGTCAAAGAAATCCTGCAAGGCCTGGACGCGTTCATAGACAAATTGCCAGTCTTCATCATCGACCCAATTTGCCTCCATTGCTTCGAGTGTCTCCTTAACCGAACGAACGGCACGGTCAAATTCGCTGTTCTGCCTCTCCTTCAAAATGGAGCGGATCGCTGCGTAAAAATCCGTTTCGGCTTCGTAGTAATCCTTGCGGTCACCGAGCTTAGAGGAGCGATGGACCAGCCCCATGCGAGCCAGGCTGCGAATTTCTGTGCTGATCGCGCCTTTTGTCAGCCCCGTTTCCCGAACAACTTCATCGAGGGAGAGCGGTGTGGGGGAGAGATACAGCACGGCGAAGATGGCGCCCATCCCTTTCGGGAAGCCCCAAAAGCGGCTGATCTGGCTTAGCCCTTCTACAAAGTCTTTTTTGATTTTAGTCAGTGAGAGTGTCATATCAGTTTTGTTATGAACGTTTAGTACTTACTAAACACAGTATATATTTGAAGATGAAATTTGTCAAGAACGAAAAAGCCGCCGGTACCGGCGGCTTGAACAGAATCACTATCTCAGTTACTTCATGTTAAGTACATCGACTGCAGCGGCAGCCATCAGTGCTGAGCCGCGGATCAATGCCTCTTCGTCGAAATCAAATTTCGGGTGATGATGCCCGTAATCGAGGTGACGTTCCTTGTTCGCGGAGCCAACAAAAAAGAAACAGCCATTGACTTTTTCGAGTAGAAAGGCGGCATCTTCCGCACCCATTGTCAAATAATTTGCCGTGCGCAAGTCGGCGCTTGGCAGGATGCGCCGAGAGGTCTCCTGGACTCTTTTGCTGATCGACATATCGTTGACCAGGGCAGGAGTAAGACGTTTAAGACTAATTTCTACTTTACACCCCAATGCTTCGGCAGTGCCCCGCACCACCTGCTCGAATCTTTCCAAAACCCTTTGCCTGACTCCGTTATCAAAGGTGCGGATCGTCCCCTCCAGAGTTGCCTCCTGCGGAATAATATTGAACGCGGTCCCGCTATGGATCATGGTGACGCTGACCACTGCCGTATCTAAGGGAGAAACATTCCGTGAGACAATTGACTGCAAAGCATTGACAATCTGAGCCGCTGCGACGATCGGATCAACGGTTAGATTAGGAACTGCGCCATGCCCTCCTTTGCCGGTGACCTTGAGGCTGAATATCTCAGCCCCTGCCATCGCAGGTCCATCGCAGATGCCCAGCCAACCGAGCGGCTGTTCATTCCATAAATGCAGCGCCAGAGCCATATCCACTTTGGGACTGTCAAGCAGCCCGTCCCGCATCATCATCTCGGCGCCTCCAACCTCTTCTCCGTTGTTCCCTTCCTCCGAAGGCTGGAAGCAAAACTTGATTGTGCCAGCCAATTGGTCACGATGAGCATTGAGGATACGCGCGACCGTGAGTCCAATCGCGGTATGACCATCGTGTCCACAGGCGTGCATGACACCCTTATTTTGGGAGGCATACTCTGCGTCCGTCTCTTCAACGATGGGGAGGGCGTCCATGTCGAAACGTAACATCAGTGTGGGCCCAGGCTTTGTACCCTCAATCAGAGCGACGACTCCTGTTTTGCCAACTCCCTTGGTGACCTCGACGCCAAGCGCCTGAAGCTCACTGGCGACAATCCCGCCGGTGCGGATTTCACGGAAGCCCAGCTCGGGGTGCATATGAAAGTCACGGCGTAAGGATTGAGTGTAGGGGAAGAGTTCCGTGGCTTCATGCAGAAAGTCAATCATGGATAAATCCTTTCCTGGATAGGTGACAGTCACCTTTGCCCGCCATGAGCAGGGAATATTTTGGTGATCTTGTGTCGATAGATTTTATCCCAGCTTTCCTGAGTGACGTGGTCTTCTTCGGAGACCATAAAACGGGGATGCAGGTCGCCTGTGAAAGCAATCCCCTCATCGAGAATCAGAGTTACGCTATCATCGCTATGACCTGGCGTAGCTATGATCTCTCCACTGATACCCAGCCCGGCGAGAAATTGTCTGCTGTCTTCAAATTTCAAGACCAGATTATCATGCTGTGTGATCTCAACATAGGGAAAATTCTTTCCCATAAAGAATTCCGCAAAGTGAGGAATGAAACTGACCTGGCTTTCGAGCAGGATCAGCTTTATGCCCAGCTTTTTCAGTTCCTGTGTGAGACCGGCATGATCGGGGTGAAAATGTGTGACCAGCAGATATTTGATCTCATTCATGGCAATCCCCTTGCTCTTGAGCGCCGCCATGAATTTTGGCAGCGTTCCAGGCCAGCCACAGTCAATCAACAGTTTCCCGCCTTTAAATTCTACAAGGTAATAGTTTGTCGAGTCGTAGCCAACGTTGATAATGTTCATAGTGATTTGTGATGGGTTCATCGTCCTCCCGAAGGGCACCGGGACGGTGTGAGCGGAACGCAATGGGAGCGCGAGTTAGTGTACTTCAACTTCTGTGATCCATTTGACCCACTGCCAGCCGCGCCGCGGTGGCACAACGGCTCGTAAAGGGTATCCGTGCCAGTGGTCAAGTACCTGGCCGCCCACATGGGTTGCCAGTAAGATCTCTGAGGCTTCGGCAGAGGTGAAGTAAGCTATATAACCTGAAACACCCTTCAACACGATATAGAACTCCTTCTTTTGAGTTTCGGCCTGGGCGAGCAAATCGCTCAGCCGAATCCCACGCCAGATTTGAGTGGAATACCAGCCGCCGGTACAATCGATGGTGGCGGTTACCTCAGAAATGGATAAAGTAAGTACATCCGCGTAATTTAACGTCAGCGGTTTTTTCACTTTACCTGTGAGACTCAATGTCCATGTTGAGGGGTTGAGCCTGATCTTGCCCTGGTCCGCTCCACTCGTTACTGGGTAGCTCAATCCGGTGAAAGATCCATCTTCACGTGAGCCCGTGAAGTGCCGCGGTGCTCCGGTGCTTTCCAATGACTTTGCTAAAGTCTCAGCCACGCCCCAGCTGAGGACTGCGGCTGCACCGAACCCCATCAGTTTGAGTGCCTGACGGCGTCCGGCGAAGTCAGTGCGCCTGGGGCGAGGCCAGCGCTGCCACACATGGATGATGAAGAGCGGCGCTAAACCGAGCGCAATCCCCCAATGCCACCCGATGCCGGAATAAGCGATCCGCCCGATCCAAACATAATACGGGCCGATCTGCCATGTCCACATCAGAACCAGGAGTAGGACGGTCAGTGTTGCAATCGATAGCAAAATGGAAATTACGATCATCACATTGCGATCGAAGCGCCGGCTCAACCCGCGACCGAGCGAGCGCAGTGCAATGGCGCCTTTCCATGGAATGAGCACAATGAGTGCCCAACCCGCAATGCGATGCAATGTAAATAAAGCAGGGGGGAACGGCCACATCAAGCCATAAAGACCCGTCAGACCGAGAACACAAAACACAATAAGAATGAGAGCGTTGATGAAGCGCAGATTTGTGCCGTTCATCAAGGACTCCTTTTTTATACCGGTAAGTGTTATGTCGTTGCGAGCTGTAAGCGGAGCCCCCTATGATATGGAGATTGCTTCGTCCTGGCGCCAAATTCAGATGCGGTCAAGAAACTGATCTAACTAAAGGCGCCACTCCTCGCAATGACATACTTTAACTATATTTCACGACGCGGAACTTCTCTTCGTATCTGGGGTTATCGTCGGTGCTGTCTTCCGTACGGCGGGTTTTCATCCGTTCTTTGAATTTTTCGATATCGCCAACCTGCGTCTTATGTTGGAGGAGGGCTTCGAGTTTGATGTCCCATGTTTCAGTAACATCGAGAACTACATTAGGTTGCATGGTCAATGAGCACCAAACCTCTTTTGGCATGTGGGGCTGAAGACCTTCTTTCAGCAGTTCAGGGAAAAAGACGGGACTTCCTGCAGCCGGGAAGACTGCGTCGAGCACAACTTGGCCCGCCGCACGATGATCGGGGTGATTGATCCCATAAGCAGCGAATAACGTTTGGGGGTCACAAGTCACGAGGATATCCGGCTTGAATTTACGGATGATGCGAACGATGTCGCGCCGCATATTGATGTCCGGGACGAGATAGCCATCCGGACAATCCATAAAATGGATTGTTTCCACCCCGATGGCTTTGGCCGCAGCCAGTTGTTCTTCGTGGCGAATGGCACATAAGGCGTCGGGAGTCATCTCTGCAGGCGTGGAGTCGTTAAAGCCCTTGTCGCCGCAGGTCAACAACTGGTAGGTAATGTGATGTCCCGCGCGTGCCCAACGAGCCAGAGTAGCACCACAAAAGAATTCAGGGTCGTCGGGGTGTGCAAGAATGACAAGAATATTTTGGGGAGTGTCCCAGATGCCAAGTTCCATGGATCAGGTGTTTCCTAAAAAGGAGCGAGATTAGTTGTCAGGAGTCCTGAATCGGGCAGATGGATCGTTCGAATACGAATTACGAATCCCGACCGCCGCTTTTCCTGGATTTTCCGCAAGTGCACCCGCCGCTGTTGTGACGATCACAGGGTGCTTGAGATTTGCGCCGCAGAGCTTCGAGTTCATCCCAGGGTTCAAGTTCTTGATGATCAAACGTCCCGATAATGCGTTCCTCGCCATCGATGAGCACCATAACTTTGTTGCTCATGGGCAGGACGTCTATCACCTTGCCTTCACCTTTAGGGGTTACAACGCGTTTATTTCGCTTCGGCAGTTGCTTGCGCGCTTCCACATATTGCTCATACTCATAAATGAGGCAACAGCGCAGACGGCCGCACATGCCCGTGATCTCGTTGGGCGTGAGGGAGATGCCCTGTTCCTTGGCCATCTTAATGGAGATTGGAGAGAAGTCTGTCAGGAATTTTGAGCAGCAGCGTGTTTCGAGCCCGCAAGCGCCCATGCCGCCAAGGATCTTCGCCACGTCACGTGGGCCGATCTGCCGCATCTCAATGTAGGTGCCCGGGTAAAGGTCATGCATATCCTTTTTGAGGGATTTGAGATCAACCTTTTCCTCACCTTCCGTGCTGAACAGGAAAGTCAGGCGGGAGCCATCATAGTTGTATTCCGCAGCAACGATCTTGACTTCTGACAGGCCGAGTTCAGAAGCCCGGGCGCGGCAATTGATCATGGCTTCGGTTTGTTTGGATTGCCATGACTGGAGCAGCAGCAGATCACGCGGAGTGGCGCGTCTCTCCACCGACCTCCAGCCGCCTTCCGGTTTCGAGGGCAGTTCCTTTACGAGCTGCACGACCTCGCCCAAATGCCTGCCGCGCGAAGTGTCTACAATGACGTGTTCGCCGATTCCCAGACCGGGAATAGCGGTAGAGTCGAAATGGTAAATCTTGCCAACTTTGGTGAAACGTACACCGATAATGTTTGGATCCATACAGTCAATTATACCGTAAGGGCTGGTTGATTACCGCTTGCCTCATTAATAGGTCACCGGGAATTGCCGTGATGCTCGGCTGGACACCTGCGCCGCGGTGCGGTGTTGCCACACCCCCTGGCACCGCCGCTAGGGCCAGGACACACTCCCCGGCACTCCCTGGCACCGCCCGCCAGGGCAGGTGTGCACCCGGGGCAAGTGTGGCAATCTCTTTTAGCCTTAACCACGGCAAATCCCGGAGAGCCAAGATTTTTACAGATTTGACTCGTTCTTTTAACTTTCTTTTGGCAAGATTTACTATACACTCGGTTTAACAATATCCCAAATATTTTCTCATTTCAAGCCTGGTCTGTCAGATAAACGAGAGGAGTTTCATGAGCGACCGCAGAAAAGAAATACGTCGAAGATTTACGGCATTCACGCCGGTATATGATCTTTATCCAAGGGTGCTCTTAGGCTATTTGGGCGACCTGAATATGCGCGGCGCGTTGATCATTGGTAAAAAATTGATTACGATCAATAAAGAAACAATTTTAGAAATTATCTTCCCCGGCGAGGTAGCTGATATCACAACCATCCCTATTAATATTCCAGCTCGGATTGCGTGGTGTCGCCCAGACGAGCATCCACAATCTTACAACATCGGAGTCGAGTTCACTGAGATGACATCTCTGCATAAAGAGCTATTCCAACAACTCCTGGACCGCTATCATTTCAGCCATTCGCTATCTGATGCCGACTTCGATCGATGAGCATCAATACAGACCAGTACCTACATAGGACAGCACACGAAGCGCTCAAAGGATGTACCCATCAGGTGATCAGATCGTCGGGAAGATAATCCACACGGTTGAGGTAGGCGATATTGATATCTTCTTTATGAACGTCAAACCGGCTGATGGAACAGTTATTGAGGATAATCCAGGATCTCAATCCAAGGGCAGCCTGACGCCAGGGAAGTTTGAGGATCGCGCCGATCAGGCGCATGAAGAAACCCCCGTGACTGACCAGTGCAATGCGCTGTTGGGGCCGTCCTTCCTGGTCACCGTGACGGGCGAGCAGATCGGCAAATACCTGGTCTGCACGCGGCTGGCGTTCCTCTTCCTCTTCGAACGGACGATTCCACCAGCCTGTTTCATCCAGATCTTCTGGCAGGGTCAGAGCGGGGAAGTTTTCCACGAAAAAAGAGCGTGTTCTGCCTGGCAACCCAAGGATACTGGATTTGTCCACAGGACTGCTTCGCTGGTCCGCACTGCCGCTTTGCGGCGTGCTTCGTTTGTCGCCGCGGCTGAAGATACCGCCTTCTTCATGGATTTCTTTCCATGCAATCAAGGGAATGTCCAAAGCCTGGGCAATCGGTGCAGCGGTATAGACCGCGCGCTCCATCAGGCTGGTATAGATGTGGGTGAGCCCAAAGCCGTAGCGATTTTGAATATCCCAAACTTTATCGTTAGTAATGGTTTGATTTTTCTTTAGGAATTCTGCTAGGAGGCGGGCTTGTTCATGTCCCACTTCTGTCAGGGCCGGGTCGGGGCTTTCCTGATAGTCGGGGTTATTCCAATTTGCATTGTTTTGTGATTGTCCATGGCGGATGAAATAGAACTCCATACGGTTTATGTCTGCCTTGTTTTTAGAATATCCGCCAATTATAGTCCGAAGGCTATAAGAGATTTCAATATGGATCCCTGGCTAAATCCAGAATGAATTGCTGAACCGCTGGCGGTCTTTCCATTTTCGCAGGACAGGGCCAAGGAGCGGGATACCAAATACCCAGGGGACGGTGATGACCGTCATTACGAGCCAGAAACTCCAGTAATTTGCCAATGGACCATGTATCCCCCAATCCCACCGGCTCAGCTCCCAACGCCATCCAATGAGGTACACAAAGATGCTGAGCTCCGCCGTGAGGCTAAAGAGAAAGGTACGCCAATAGGTCCCGGAAGTCAGGCTCAGGGCCGCGAATGGAATTAACCACATTGGATACCAAATGCGGAAAGTTGTACCCAGCAAAAGCTGGCTGAAGTAAGCCATAAACCCCGCTCGCGCCAGTGTCATTTTGCCTTGAGCTATCCTGATCAACAAGTAAACATAATACAAAATAAACATCTCACGGGTCAGGCCGGCAAGCATCGATGCGGTGCCAATTCTTTGCGGAAAGATTGCTTGTGAAATCGCCAGAATGGCATACGTTGGTGCGTAGCCCCAGCGGCCAAACATGGCATGCTTGGCTCCTGCAAAGACTTCCGGAAAGGGTCCCGTGAGGCGATAGGCGATGCCGGCAGTGATGAGGAAGATTGCCGCTATGCCCAGGCCACGCATCAGGCGAGAACGCCAGTTCGGCGCTGCAGCCAAAACCGCCACCCCAAATAACGGCATCAAGATCAGCCCGGTAACCTTGATCAGTGTTGCGAGCGTGAGAGCAAAAGCTGCCCATGCCCAGCGACCGCGCTGCCAGAATACCAGGCCGAGCGTCATCAATACCAACATGACCATATCATTGTGTCCATTGCCAATGGCCTGCATTAGGACCAGTGGATTGAGTGCGAAGAAGGTTAAGGCAGTCAGGCTGCTGATGCCGGAATTTGGAACATCCTGACGCGCATGCCAGCCTATCAACACTGCCATGCTGATGTACGAAATCAGTGCGATCGCTTTCATTGCGATGACACCTGCACCGATGTCCAGAATCCCGAACCTGACCGGGATTTGAGCGATCAATTCCCACAAAGGACCGTACGGCGAAACCTCCTTTGCATATTCCCCGGCAAAGCGAATATACGGGTCTCCTGGAAAGCTGGCGGGTAAAGCGAGCATTGGACTGCCTCCATAAAGCGCCCACAAACGTGCTCGCACTACGTAAAGGACAACATCCAGGGCTGAGATGGGATACAGATTGATCAGTATGACACCAGATAGCACGCCGATTCCCAGGACCCAGACCCGCAGAGCCTTTGCCGCTCCAGGATCTTCTTTTGAGAGGGTATGAACGATATTCAGTTCCTGCCAAAATGCGTAGAACAACGTCCCAAGCGCCAGAAGATAGAGTGGCGCAAACCAGCGTCTGCCGTGCCGCAGCATTTGCTCGATCTCAAGGACGTGAGTAGAATGATAAATCGTTGGAATGAGTGGAAAGAAAATCAGGAACACCAGGTAGATCATTACGGTCAGCGCACCCCAACCGATCAACTTGGTGCGCGCCACTTCATATGGAGCAGAAACTGACCGAGCTTGCGCAGTAGTTGTCGTAACCATAAAACCTCTAAATATGAATATTACAACGCCATATAATCTGCAATTTGGCATTGGCTCCGCTAGATACTGGACTTCAATGAAATTAACGATACAGCCTTGAAAAAATAACGATCACCCCAGGTTGGCGCTTGACCCGCTCATGAGCACAGTGATTCCCATGTGTTATCCACACCGACCCCTGTCCCTTTGCCAAAAGCAGGCTAGACTAATCTTGCTTTTAAGAACTGCAAAATCTCCTCAGGTTTTTGAGATACATCAATCGCGATAATCCGGTCTTGAAGCGTGATCTCATCTGCCATTCGTCCCGTTCCGCGCATGACAAAGGCGGGACGATTTTCTAACAGGCTATATTCCACGTCTGCTCTTGAGATATTGCCGCCATTCACCAGGACTGTGATGGACTTTTTATCTCCGGCAATTGCCGTTGCGATTTTCGAAATCCAGCCTGATTCATCGCCCCAGTCCGCGCCTGGGATCAGAAAAAAGTGGGTGTGATTGGGGTCCAGAACGGATTGTGGTTCTTCTTTCATCAATAAGCTATCGAAAACAACCCCAATCAGTGGGAAGGAAAATTTATTTCGTTTTCGCTGTTTCCCTATTTCGGTCATAATGCCAGCTTGCGTGCCCCCATCGACCACCGCGGATTGAGTTTCTTCCGCCAGCCTGGCAACAATCCCAATGGCCTTGCGCATTGGGAATCGATCCAGCCATGAGATGCCTCCTGCACCACCCACCAGGACGATCACCGTGGTGGGATGAGGAATTTGCAGTTCAGCGATTGCTCTTTCGATGTCATGATTGTCCGAAATGTGGGCGGCCTTCGTTGTGTTATCCCCTTTAAACAAAATCTGGCGAACGTTCATATTCTCTCCTACCGATATATGAGAGGGATTATACCGTATGCACGCCATGGATTGGAAATCAGGGTGGGATCCAGAAGAAGGGAGCGTTATCACCCGGCACACAAGGGGTATCATAGTTGCCGCAGAAGATCGGGCGGGCGGCAAAGCCAATTGGATGGATGAAGCGTTGATCCATTAGCGCAAAAGATCCCAGCGGGTAAAAAGCAGACATTCGAAGTTCGAACGTTTCTCGAACTTCGAATGTCTTTACCGCTCTGAATGTTTGCTACCTTATCAGGTAGACGACGGCGAAGCCTCTGTCTCCGGTGTCTTTTCCACTGGAGGCGGGATCGCTGCAGAGGTCTGGCTTTTCTGCTTCCGCGACTTCCAGAAGCCAAATGCAAATAATCCGACGGATACCAGGACATATGCCCATAGCCCCCAGTCACGCATGGTATCTTGCTGGACATACAGAGACAATACCGCAAGAATCATTAGAATAATCACGGCCAGGCACAGGTAGGCAATAAAAACAGCTAATGCTTTCCCGGAGACCCGTTCCTGGCTGCAGGCTTTGGGATACCGAAGGAGGGTGACGTAGGCGTTCCTGTGCCATCGCCACCGTCCCACGGGGACTGCCGCCTACAGGAGCGGCGTGAGCGAGGTTTACACCAGAGACTCACTAAGGCTTATATTCATATTCTTCTACTCGAAAACCGTCATTCGCAAGCTGTTTGAGAAAATCCTTCTTGAACCACGCAATCAGTGCGTATCGATGATTTGCTTGGTCGGTCACCTTCGCGTAGATGTACAGTTCCAAAAAATGAGGCTCATCGAACAAGCCTCTGAGCCCCTCCTTGTTTTCCCAGCTTTCTTTGATGTCTGATTCGCGATATTGCCAGTTCGCTTCAATCGTGGTTACCGGCCAGACCACGTCTGGCTGCAGCTGGTAAAACGTTGGGATATCGAAAGCTGCATGGTTCTTGATCCCCTTCCGGTCTCCATGATTGTGAGCCATCAGCGTGTTGTTCAGTCCCATCAGGTCTACGATTTCACCCTCATAGGAGTATTTGATCCCTCCCGTCGTGATCGCGCCCAGACTGGGCAATTGGGGAAGCGTTGAAAATAGTTTTTGAATAAACGCACCGTTTTTCCTTTGATAGTTTGCCACGCTGAACTCAATACCGATCTCCGACTGGACATAAGACCATAACTGGAGCTGGGACATGGCAAACACAATGCCGAACACAAGAGCCAAGCCTAGCTTGAACGTGCCACGTTTCCAGGGCGATATACCGAATTTCTCAATCCAGTTTATAAACTTTGGCAGCAGTGTGCTGGCAAAGTAAAGCAGGCACAATAGTTCGATCGGGTAGATGTTCTGATAAAGCCGAAAAGAGCCGAAGTGATCACCACCGATCAATAACGGAGTCAAGAGGCCAACCGCTCCAATCATCGGAAGAAAGGACGAGCGGTCATTGGCAATACGCCGCGAGAAAATCTCGTATAGGGTATATAAGCTCGAGACAAAGATGACAGCTACACTGAGTGACACGATGGGATCTGAGATGGCGTATTTGGCGAGGTAGTGGCTACCTTGTTGCAAGTTATAGATGAACGATGGAGATACCTTTGCGTAATAAGTATTCGGCAGGGGATACCCGAAATACTGTAATCGAAATAAGGTCATGAGAGCTATCGAACCTAGGAAACAAAGGATCGCCGGAGATAAATCCTTTATGGCTCTGACAAGATCTTTTGAAAGTGCTATCCGGATGAATAATATTCCAGCAAATATCGCTCCCCATAAGATTGCTTCGGGCCGGGTAAGAACCAATAATACGATCAGAGGCATCCATCCAGGATGAATCGCGCGCGGAGTAGGAGGCACTCTGATAGCAAAAATGGTCCCCACGAGCAACAAGGTGCTCCAGAGACCATTCTCCATTAAGGTCAGGGTGTTCCAGACGATGTATCTCGGCGAGCTGAGAAGGAGCACCAAAAATACAGCCCCGTATAAGAACCTGCTCTGCCGATTCTGTTCCATGCCCGGCAGTCCCTTTTGCACATAAGTGAGAGCGACGGCAATCCCCAAGCTTAGGATGACAATATTAATGATTAATAGGATTACTTCTGGATGAGTGGACAGTTTAAACGCCGCTGCCGCGACCAGTGTCCATAAGAAGGATGTAAATCCCTCCACCCTTTCACCGCCCACGTTATAAACAAAACCATAACCGTTGGCCAAGTTCCTGGCATAAACCAAGTAGATATTTGCATCGTCAATGCCGGTGAGTGGATAATCAAGTTTGGCAAGTGCAACGAGTGCAACCATGCCACACAGAAAAAACGTCAACAGAAAATTACGGATGAAACTTCGCATACTCTATCTTCGATGAAGCAGCAGTGCTTTAGATTTTCCAGGTATGACATGGTCTTACCGAGATGATAAAGCCCGCCTCTGTACCTGCTCGAGAGATCCGGGGCAGGAGAACTAAGGAATAATCAGAACTGCTCTCCAATTATATTCCATTCAGGAAATCACAAGTTTGGAATCCAGGACTGCTCGACTCCAAAGCCGAACCTGTGATTCACTGCAATTGTCAGGAGCCTGCTCCATTTGAGACATATGGCTCCTGCACTTCAAAATCGCGGGCTGATGATTTATTCTTTCTTTTCTTCCAGGGGAATTAGCAATAGTGGAATCCGTGTCCGCCGTGCGATGTTGGGCGCAACACTGCGTGCCCAAAAGGCAGCCGTACCGGCTTTGCGGTGTGTCGTTAGCACGATCAAATCGACATTGAGTTTTTCAGAGAGATTCACAATCTCGGTTGCAGGATCACCGCGGGCAACTTCAGCCGTCACGTGAAGCCCCACTTGCTTCAATTCGTCCAAATGCTCCTGCAAATCTTCCGCCGCATTTTCAACGTTGATATCCAGCAGCGCGGAGGTCGTGGCAGGCAGTAGACTGCTGGCTGCTGCCGCTTCGCCAGCTACAGTACTGTAGGTAGGGATCACGGTTAGCAAGTGGATATTCGCTTTATAGACGTTTGCCAATTCCCGGGCGGCAGGCAGGCTGGCATCATGAACGGGCCCACTATCCAATGGGACCAGGATCTTCTTTAGCTTAAAAGCCTTGGGAGTATCCGACCCGGGCTTGATGAGCAGTAGTGGCGTCAATCCACGCGCAACTACTTGCTGGGCGATGCTGCCATACAACAAGTCACGAACGCCGCCGCGTCCATGTGTACACATCACGATCAGGTCTGGCTGGAATTCCATCATGGCATGTTCTACGATACTATTTGCAACATCTTTGACTGCGGCCGTATGAACATGCCAATCGACTTTTACTTCAGCAGGGAAGCCGCGCCGGGCAACCTCCTGAAGGTAGGCTGAAGCTTCGTCAGCTTGTGTGATATGGCGGTCTTTATGGATCTCTTGAGGCGGATCCTGCTCTATGAGGTGAAGTAAGGTGACAGGAGCATTCAAAGCCTGTGCCAGCGAAACTGCCACGGCGACCGCTGCCTCTGCGAGTTTTGAACCATCCAGCGGAACGAGAATGTGTTTGAACATGCTAGCCTCCAAAGAAAATTTGATAGAGCAGGAAGAGATTGAGGGCAATGATCAGCACCGCAGCCAGACTGGCGGCTATGGTGGTAATGCGACGATTGACTAGCGTTCCCATAATATCACCTCTGCTGGTAAACATGACCAGTGGAATGATGGCAAATGGCAAACCAAATGAAAGAACCACCTGGCTGATGACCAGCGTACGGGTTGGATCCAGACCAATGAAGATAACGAACAACGACGGAAGCATAGTGACGAGGCGCCGGACCCAGGCCGGAATATGAAAATGCAGAAAACCCTGCATGATCACTTGACCTGCCATTGTTCCTACTGATGAGGACGAAAGGCCCGAAGCAAGCAGCGAGATCGCAAAGACCCAGGAAGCGGCTGAGCCAAGCAGCGGCTGGAGTGTCCGGTGCGCTTCTTCAATGCTCCCGATGTTTGTCAGGCCAGCATTGAAAAACGTGGAGGCGGCCATGATCAGCATCGCCATATTGATGAGCCCCGCCAGACCCATGGCGATGAATATATCGATCAATTCAAAGCGGAAGAGTTTCTGTTGCTGCTCAGGGTGGCGCGTGACGATGCGGTCCTGGGTCAGCGCGGAATGCAGGTAGATCACATGCGGCATAACCGTCGCACCGAGGATACCTGTGGCAAGCAGGATGCTTTCTGTTCCGGAAAATTGTGGCACGACCGCATGGAACAAAACCGTGGGCCAATCCGGTTTATCGAGAAACGTTTCGACAAGATAACTGAATGCCACGACTCCAACCAAAGTGGTGATGACTGCCTCCAGAGGACGAAAGCCATAGCGCTCTAATCCTAAGATCAAAAAGGTTGCCACTGCGGTGAGGAGGCCGGCGATCCAAAGCGGCATTCCAAAGAGCAAATAGAAACCGAGCGCCGCCCCGAGGAATTCAGCCAGGTCCGTTGCAATCGCTACCAGCTCGCCGATGATCCACATGCCAATCACGACCGGGCGTGAGAATTGATTGCGGCAATGCTC
>DATGYJ010000180.1:0-13763 GCA_035298105.1 Anaerolineales bacterium
GCGCAACCAAGGTGCTGACTGCCGAAATTTCAGGGATTGCCCCAGCGGTGACGACCGCCATCCATCTCGGTTTGCCGGTTGTCTATGCTCGCAAAACCAAGCCTATCACCATGCCCGATCAGGTTTATCTGACCCTGGCGCCCTCCCATACAAAAGGGCGGATGGTTGAATTGATTGTCTCGCCTGAATACCTGGCGAATGGAGAGAAGGTGTTGATCATCGACGACTTCCTTGCCAGCGGGCAGACGATCTTAGGTTTGGCGCGTCTTGCCGAAGCTTCCGGCTCGAAGATCGTTGGGATTGGCGCCTTGATCGAGAAGACTTTTGAGGGTGGACGCGCAGCCTTGAAATCGCTCGGCGTGCCCATCGTATCTCTGGCATGTATTACCTCTATGGAAGGCGACCAGGTTGTGTTCGGGGAGCCGTCGTAATTATGGAGTCCGCCACGTCCCAAAGGAGTGTGCTGGCGTATTGCATAAGCAAACTTTGGAGTCAGCCATGCCCCGCAGGGGTGTGCTCCCCAAACGCCCCAGAAATAAGGAATGCGTAAACTACCTTGGTACTGTGCGCCTCTCATTGGCTGGATCTTTGCCCAAATGAGCTTTGTCTTTCCGGTATAACGCTTGCGCGAGACAGCAATCTTCGGGGCGTTCTACCAAATATGAATCTGACAATTCATCAGGGATAGAATTTATGGACTCTATCGCCATCCTTGACTTTGGTTCTCAATATGCCCAGATCATTGCGCGGCGGGTACGTGAGGCGCAGGTCTATTGTGAGTTATTCCCCTGGGACGCACCAATCGAAAAAATCCTTGGGATTCAACCCAAAGGTTTCATCCTGTCGGGCGGACCCAGATCGGTTTATGAAGAAGGCGCGCCCTATATTCAAGACTTCATCTTCAAAACCGGTTTACCAATCCTTGGGATTTGCTACGGAATGCAAGCCCTCACGCACGCCCTCGGCGGCCAGGTGGACCCATCTGCGCAGCGTGAGTATGGGTACGCAGAGATCGAGCCGACCATCAGCGGCACGATGCTCGATGTAGTTTCCAGGGTGTGGATGTCTCACGGGGATCGGATTACGCGCTTGCCGGAGGGTTTCATCGCACTGGCCCGCAGTGGCAACAGTCCCTTCGCAGCGATGGGCGACATGAAGCGCAAATATTTCGGGTTTCAGTTTCATCCGGAAGTCCATCACACGCTGAATGGAGAGAAACTCCTCAGGCATTTTGTCGTTGAAATTTGCGGCGCCAAGCCCAATTGGACTCCGGTCTCGATCATCGAAGAATCAATCTTGCGCATCCAAAAACAGGTTGGGGATGAACGCGTGCTCGCGGCAGTAAGCGGCGGCGTGGATTCTTCGGTCGCAGCGGCGCTCGTACATAAAGCCATCGGTGATCAACTGGCCGCAGTCTTCGTGGATACGGGTCTGTTGCGAAAAAATGAAGGCGAACAGGTCGCAGCGGCGTTCCGGCGACACCTGGGCGCCGAACTATTGACTGTTGAGGCGTCTGACGAGTTTTTCGCCGGGCTAAAGGGAGTTACCGAGCCCGAAGAGAAACGAAGAATTGTCGGTGAGAGGTTTATCCGGATATTCGAAAACCAGGCAAAGCAGCTAGGCGAGCCTAGATTCCTGGTGCAGGGGACGATCTACCCGGATGTGGTTGAGTCGTCCGCCCCGGATCGGAACAAAGCGGAGAAAATCAAAACCCATCATAATGTCGGAGGGCTGCCGGAGGATATTCAGTTCGAGTTGGTCGAACCATTAAGATACTTATTTAAGGATGAGGTCCGTGCAGTGGGGGAAGCACTCGGGCTGCCAGAATCACTGGTTTGGCGGCAGCCTTTCCCGGGTCCAGGCTTGACTGTGCGCTGCCTGGGTGAGGTGACACGTGAGCGTGTGTCCCGTTTGCGGGCGGCGGACGCTATCCTGCTCGAGGAATTGACTAAAGGAGGATTTTTGGGGAAACGAACACCGGCTCTGCGTCAAACCGGCTCTCTCGGCCCTATCCAGCCAGCGGTTTCACAAGCCTTTATTGTTCTACTCCCTGTTCGGTCGGTGGGTGTCATGGGCGACCAGCGGACTTATCAGGAAACCGCGGCGATCCGGGCCGTCACTACGGAGGATTTTATGACCGCCGATTGGGCACGCTTACCGCACGATTTGCTGGCACGGGTGTCAAACCGCATTGTCAACGAAGTAGACGGAATAAATCGGGTGGTGTATGATATTACGAGCAAACCACCCGCGACCATTGAATGGGAGTAGAAATGACCTATGACTTTGGGGAAGTGCTCAGCCGTGCATGGCAAATCACATGGAAGCATAAGGTGCTCTGGATCATTGGAATTCTGTTTGCTTTTTTTATGTCGATTATGTTTCCGCTCATGTTCTCTCCGCTTCTTTTTCCAGTATTGGCGGGAAACTCGAGAATGGATTCGATGTTGGCATTCCTGGTGGGGTTCATCATTATCTTTTCCGTTTATATGCTGGTGCTGTATCCCACGAGCGTACTTACCCAAACATCCCTGACATTGGGCGTTCTGAATGCTCATGAGGATAACGAACATTTATCGGCGCGAGAGTTGATTAAAAGAAGCCTGCCTTTTTTCTGGCGTGTATTGGGGCTTACGCTTTTATTTCAAGTGGCGATGATGCTGGTGGTTTTTGGGATTCAGATCGTTATATTTTTGTTGACGATCCTGACGCTTGGAGTTGGAGCGATCTGCGCAATGCCTCTCACAGCATTAATGTATCCCGCTTTATATGGCGCCATCGTTCTGATGGAGCAAACGATGAATGGAATCGTTGTGGACAATATGACTGTGATGGATGCGGCTAAACAAGGCTGGAATTTGGTTCGAAACAATCTCATGACCATTGCTTTAATGGCGCTGGTCATCTACCTGGGGATCGGGCTGATTGCTGGGATTGCGGTCCTGCCGATCATGATTCCTTTCTTCATCCTGCCGTTGAGTTTCATGGAACATCAGACCAATTGGATGATGTTATCCATTTCAGTTTTATGCCTCGTTCTTTTTATTCCATTGTTCACGCTCATCAACGGGTTTTCCACGATCTTCTCAAAATCAGCCTGGGTTTTGACTTACCTGCGCCTGACGCGCAGTCCCAAAGCGCAGTCGCTTCTGGCAGAAGCAACACCGTAAAGGAGTAACAATGAATTTCAACTTTGGCGAAGTCCTCTCGCGTGCCTGGCAGATCATTTGGAAGCACAAGATCCTATGGATCTTCGGTATCCTGGCAGGCTGCGGTCGTGGTGGTGCAAACTTCCGTGGTAACTCAGGCGGTGGAGGAAACGGAGGCTTTGGACAACCCAACCTTCCACCAGCTGTGATGCGTGTTTTCCAGACGATCCAGGACAATTTGGCGATATTTATTGTCGCCGGATGTGTACTGCTTCTGTTGTTTTGGGCGATCACGATTTTCCTGAGCACCATCGGGAAAGTTGGTCTCATCCGCGGCACTTATCAGGCAGATGGAGGGGCTGAAAAGCTGATCTTTGGTCAATTATTCAGTGAAAGCATGCCATATTTCTGGCGCATATTTGGCTTATCGCTGATTGTTGCGATCCCCATCCTGGTGATATTTGCAGCATTGATTGCAGGAATAGTCGCATTTGCTATTTCTGCCAGCCAGGGTAATGACGCCGCTAACATTGGCCTGGCAGGCATGATACCAGTGCTGATCGGCTGTGTCTGTCTGCTTATTCCGGTGATGTTCGTCATTGGCATGATTATTCGTCAGGCAGAAAATGCCATTGTGCTGGAGGATATGCGCGTTCTGCCAGCTATCAGCCGCGGCTGGGATGTATTCCGCGGCAATCTTGGACCTGTCATTCTGATGGCAATCATTCTGGCCGTCATTGGTCTGGCGATCGGGTTTGTGATTGCGATCCCGGCTTTTATTATTGTTTTCCCGGCTATGATCGCTTTTATAGCCAGCAATGCCAAAAACTGGACGCCATTGATCTTCATGGGCATCGGTCTCTGTCTCTATATTCCCGTTGCAATGGTACTGAATGGGATTTTGATGGCATATACTGAATCCGCATGGACTCTGACATTCATGCGCTTGACGAAGCCACAGGCGAATGCTCCCCTGGTCATTGAGGCGAATGCGTAGGATTTTTGCGCTAAGTGTTCTGCTGAGCCTTGTCGAAGCGCTAAGTTTACTTGCCCTTCCCTCGGCGTTCACTTACGCCCAGGCTGCTGCGTATGCTGAGATCGCGTCCGTTGAGGCGAGTGGGTTTCCCAAAATCACCGCTCTCATGGATGTTTATACAGCAGATGGCAGGTTCATGACGGGTCTCCAACCTTCTAATGTGACCGCCTATGAAGATGGTCAGTCACATTCTCTGGATACGCTTAGTGAATCTGTTGTGCCTGTCGAGCTTGTCGTGGCGGTCAACCCTGGACCTGGTCTGGCGGTGCGGGATGGCAATGCCATTCAACGCTTCTCAAGAGCGGTCGAAGCGTTGAGTCAATGGGTGAATTCACAGCCTTCCGATTCCAGTGATGACCTGAGTTTGGTCTCGTTATCAGGTTCACTCATCACCCACGCGAACGCCAAAGACTGGTTTGTCAGCCTGGATTCGTTCAAGCCTGATTTTCGCAATACAACTCCGAACTTGCAAACATTTTCGATTGCCTTGGATACCGTCACTGCCACAACACCGCAGCCTGGCATGAAGCGTGCGATCCTTTTCATCACGCCGCACATGGATGATCCCAACATTGACAATACTATTGAGCCCCTCATCCAGCGTGCCATTGAATCAAAGGTGCGGGTCTTTGTCTGGTTTGTGGATGCGGAGTCGTATTTTCCTACAGCCAGCGCTAATGCCTTTAAGTCGCTTGCATTACAGACGAATGGATCCTACTTTGCATTTTCAGGGAAGGAAATGTTCCCTGACCTGAGTATAGACCTGGCACCCTTGCGTCACATCTATACACTGACGTATACCTCCTCCCTCAAGAAAGCCGGCGATCATACGTTTGGGGTTGCGGTAGAGTCTTCACAGGAAACCATTCATACCCCGGATCAAACGTTCAGCGTAGATATCCAGCCGCCCAACCCGATCTTTGTCTCGCCGCCCCTGCAAATCAAACGCCAGCCGTCTGCGGAGGATCCCTATAACGGAGAAGCGTTGCTTCCGGCGCAACAAAAAATAGAAATCCTGGTTGAGTTCCCCGATGAACATCCGCGCGCTTTGAAGCGCACCACCTTATATGTGGATGGACAAGTCGTAGACGAGAATACTTCCAAGCCGTTCGAGACTTTCACATGGGACCTTAACGTTTATGAAAAAAGCGGGCAGCATGAGATCATTGTCGAGGCAGAGGACAACCTGGGTTTGAAAAAATCCAGTATGGGTATTCCTGTCACGCTGACTGTTATACAACCACCGCGAGGCATCCAGGCCCTATTAGGGCGTTTTCGGTCCTACCTCATTCTGGGCGCAATTGGGCTGGCGGGGATTGCATTATTGATCATTCTTGTCACGGGGAGATCTGGGGGAGAATTATTCAAAAAACGCCGGCAAAAGCGCAAGCGCTTTGAGGATCCACTCACCCAGCCAGTTGTGGCATTGACTGAGCCCCCTACCTCGCCAATCAAAAAGTCGAAGACCATCCCCAGGCGCTCCGGCTGGTTACAATCCAAGACACCGCGTGTGCCAGAAGCGCCGGCTTATCTTCGACGCCTGGCTAACGGCAGCGAGCCGGCCAGTGCGCTGCCCATCCCCATCCTGGAAAGAGATATGACGTTTGGCACGGACCCGGTACAATGCAAATATGTTTTGGACGATCCATCCATTTCACCTCTCCACGCTCGTATCAAGCAGACGGCAGACGGCAACTTTCTGATTTATGATCATGGTTCCATCGCAGGCACCTGGGTAAATTATGAACCTGTCACACGTGAAGGCTATCGTCTCGCACACGGAGACAGGATCCATTTTGGACAGTTGATGTATCGATTTGATCTGAACCGCCCTCCAGCTGAACCTGAACCAACGGTTGTTTCGAAGAAATCAACATTATGATACGTACCGCACGCGCCCATTTGAATGTCGACGCCCAAACGCATCCTGGCATGACGGGCAAAAACAATGAAGATCGTTATGCTGTGGCTTCGTTCATCCTGGATAAAAACGACAAGATGCCGGTATTGTTTGCAGTGCTTTCCGATGGCATCGGGGGGCATCGTGCCGGTGAAGTGGCCGCAGAACTGGCAGTCAACCATATGATGCAGGCTGTTGCCCAAAGTGACGGGCGACATATTCGGCATACGATAGAAGAGGCGGTTAGCGAAGCCAGTGATGCCATTTCAGCCCATTCTGAGTCAAATAAGAATTTGAAGGGTATGGGCGCGACGTGTGCCGCGGCCTGGATCGTTGGCGATAAGCTGCATACTGCCTATGTGGGGGACTCGCGCATTTATCTGATGCGCGGTGGGCGCATTCAGCAACTGACGGTCGATCATACCTGGGTGCAGGAGGCAATTGACCGGGGCGTTCTCACTCCTGACAAGGCACGTGAGCACCCGAACGTGCATGTCATTCGTCGTTACCTTGGTTCCCCTACTCCACCTGAACCCGATTTTCGCCTGAAATTATTTAACGATGAAGGCGATCAGAATGCCGAGAACAATCAGGGACTGCAGCTTCTGCCGAATGACATTTTGCTTTTATGCAGCGATGGCCTGACCGATTTGGTTTGGAACGATGAAATCCTTGAGGTTGTCCGCTCGAAACCCAATTTGAAGGAAGCCACACGGGCATTGGTCGAATTGGCAAATTCGCGGGGCGGGCATGATAATACAACTGTTATTTTGATCTCGGTGCCTTCTGATTTTAAGTTGCTCGTCAAGAAGCATGTGGATTGGGTGCCATGGATCGTCGGAGGTATTGCAGGTATCATTCTGCTACTGGCGAGCGCTTCCGTTCTGGCTTTGGGCTTGCTGAGGTGGAGCACGAACCTGACTCTTACCCCCACCCTTACCTCCACAGCGACTCTAACTCACACTCCTATACCCACAGTTACTGCACTTCCCGCTATGACTACTGCTCCTACCCTATCGCTGCCTCTCGCAGCGACGTATACGCCCTGGCCCACGAATACGATAAGTCCATAAGTGGCAATTGGCAAATCCGGCCGTTCCAATTCCTGCAAATAAAAATACTCTTAATCTTCCCCTGATGGATATAAAACTTATGGAAGATCAGCTCCGAGATGAATTGCTCCAGCGAGTTGCTGAAGAGCAAAGATTGCGGGAGGAGTGGATCAACAGGCAGGATGATGCTGAATTTACGGCTCATGTGACTGAAATCGATGCTCAAAACACAATTTGGCTTGACAAAATGATCGAGCAGGTAGGCTGGCCGGGAAATTCGCTGGTCGGTGAAGACGGCGCAAATGCGGCCTTCTTGATTATTCAACATTCTCCTGATCTTGGATTTCAGAAAAAATGCCTAGGGTTAATGGAATCCACAGTCGCCGAAGGCGAAATGAATGCAATTCATCTGGCATACCTGGCGGACCGTGTCCGAATGCGGGAGGGCAAACCGCAGTATTATGGGACTCAAGGACTGAGTCAACCAAACGGGATCATTGTGCCGGCCCCGATCGAAGACGAACAAAATGTGGATGAACGTCGTAAGGCCATTGGGCTTGAGCCAATTGCTGAATACTTCAAACAGATGAATGAGTTTTATAAAACGGGTCCTAAATAAATCAATTACGATTGAATGCAAATCAAAAGGAGAAGATGATGCCAATCAAACATTCCACTGAGGTGGAAGCGAAAAATGTGGCGGCAGGCACCGACACAACCATCCAGGTTCTGATTTCTTCGCAGGAGGGTCCCAACTTTGCACTGCGTAAGTTCTCGATGCAAACGGGAGGCGGAATGCCGCGCCACACAAATACTGTCGAACATGAGCAATATGTCTTACGGGGCGAAGCAACGATAACAATTGGTGAAGAGACGCATCACGTGAAAACGGGAGATGTTGTCTTTATCCCCGAAGGTGTAGTCCATTCTTATCAGAATACCGGCGCAGAACCGTTCGAGTTCTTGTGCATTATCCCCAACAAGGAAGATAAGATCACAATTGTGGATGAGAGCTGCTAAGCAGGCAAATCGTTCTCAAGGCACCAAGCGGGGCCCTAACTACACACCGATCTATAATGGCTGCTTCATCGGGATCCCTGGCTTACGTGGGTATTTGGGAGGCGTCGCCGCGACCTTTTCCACGATAACCAGATAGCGATCATCGGCTACACCCGGCAAGTTGACCGGGATCAGCTGCTTCAACTTTCCGCCTAAGAGCTCCATGGCTTTTTCCGCGGACTGCGCTTCGGCGGGTCCACTTTCGCCTTTCTGGGCGAGTGCCATCCCTCCAACTTTGACCAATGGGATCAAATACTCACTCAGCACATTCAGATTCGCCACCGCCCGCGCAACTGCCCAGTCGTATTTTTCACGGTGTTCCAGGCGCTGACCGAGATCTTCTGCACGAGATTGGATAACGTCCACATGTTCCAATCCCAGCACGCGGACGATATGCTGGCAGAACATGGCTTTTTTGCCAACTGACTCCACCAGCGTCAATTTCAGATTTGGATAAAGAATTTTGAGGGGAATGCCGGGAAAGCCTGCGCCTGTGCCTACGTCAATGAGATGATCGGGTGGTGAAGCCCTCCACGCCAGGACGCAGGAAAATGAATCCAGGAAATGTTTCGTGCGAATAGATTCCGAATCACGAATCGCAGTGAGATTGAATTTCTGGTTCCATTCAAGCAATTCCTTCTCATATGTGAGCAAGGCGATCACCTGACGCCCCGTGATGTGGACATTGAACAAGGCCTGCGCGTCGCGAGCGAGTTTATCCATGGAAGAAAATTATAATCCGCAAATCAGTGCGTTCGTCTTTCCATATTTACAGAAAGAAGAAAGACCGTCTCAATTGACGGTCTTTCTTCATCATATAAGAGGTGACCTTACTTTTTCACTTCCTCACTTTTCACTTCTTCTGTAGCGGTCCTTGATTTGCGAAACCTGCGATACACTCCGCGCCCAGCCAGAAAGACAAGGTACAACGGGATGGCGATTAAGATCAGGGCGGGCAGGGTGAGCAGCGCGAAGCGGATCAGGAAGTCTACGAAATTCTGGAAGAAGAAGATCAGATCCTGGATGGCTTCTTTCGCAGCGCCTTCCGGCTTCCACGGACCGACTTCGATTGGCTGGGTGCCTTCTTCTGCGATCAAGCGGACGCTAATGGCGGAAAGCGCAGCGGATTCTTCCAGATATTTGATCTGTCCCTTCAATTGTTCGATCTCGGTCTGAACCGACTGTACCTGCAAATAGATGGCAAGTACATCTTCAGCCCGTTTTGCCTGGTCCAGGATTTCGAGCAATTTCTTTTCGGCGGCTTCCTTGGCTTTGAGTTGGGCTTGCAGATCCACATATTGACTGGTGACATCCTGGCCCGAGCGGTTCTCGGAGGGAACATCCACGGCACCCTTTTTGATTCTATCTAGCGCTTCATCCAGTTTCTCAGCCGGGACACGGATCACAATGGTCGCTTCGGGCACTTCTTTGCCTGCAGGTGTATAGGATTGAGATAAATTGGAAGAAACCACAAACCCGCCCAATTCCTTTGCGAGATTGCTGATATCTTTCATGCGGGTCCGGGGATCTTTGACCACAATTGCTAGATCAGCGTTCTCGATGACGAGTCGTTCCTGTGCAGCAACCGCGGAACTATTCTCCACTGCTTGTCTACTGGCATCAGTCCCATAAACATCAAGTGCAGGCGGCTGTGCGGCGGGTGCCTGGGCTGGTGCACTTCCTACCTCAGGTGCTCCGCCGCCGTAACCAAAAGACGGTCCGCCGGGCAACCCATTGCTGATCGTGCTAAATGTTCGTCCTATTTTGGGACTAGCAAGCTGTGCAAGCGTAACCCCGATAATCAGGAATACCGCGACCACAGCCAGGATGATAAATAGAGTGCGTTTCATTTCTGTTCTCCTTCATGAATGTGCAATGATTTCATCCGAAGGACGACGGATGTTCCTCAAATGTTCCCCACCATTGGGTCCTCATTATAGCTTGTTATAAGGATTCTCCGAGAGAACCCCACGAATTATGAGAGCCAGCGAGTGAGAGGCGATAGGAGCATATGAGGAGGATATAGCCAGGATATAGGCGGGATATAGACACGATTTGGGCAGCCTATAGATGGCTTTTCGACAACTTATTGGTAAAGCGATAGAGGAGCGAGGGAGCAGCGATAGAGCCAGGTAGGCAGGTGCGGAGATTACTCTGCGTTTAATTCATCAGCACGTTCGGGGATGGTAAACCGGTGAATGGCAGTGTAATCCCCAGCCAATTCATATTCCTGTTCAGCCAGACCGTAAATGACCATAACCCTGGGATGATCCACCTGTTGCGCGGACGATGCACCAGCTGCACAACTGCGCGGCCCACATCCTCCGCAGACAGCAAAAGAAATTTTGGGGTAGTTGCCTGGGTCTTGCGCTTGATCCCGGCGTGCTGACTAAATTCGGTTGTCCCTCAGCAGCTCGCAACATTCCTCACGGCCTACCATCCCTCTGCAATCCTGACAGCATGTTTTTCCGGAAGGCCTGCCTGGCGGATTCGTTGTTGTACCTCAGGAATGTTGTATGTGGCGCGGCGCGGTTCCCACGTCTTGGCGACGCTGTCGTAAATGGCGTAGGCAGCGCGCGGATCGCGGTCGCGCGGTTGGCCCACCGAGCCCGGGTTGGCGATCAGCCGTGGTTCCAGTTTGGTGGGTTCCCCTACTCTGATGGATTTAAGATTGACACGGTCGGTTTTTTCGTCCAGTTGAAACATACACTGCAAATGTGAGTGTCCCACAAAGCACCAGGGCGTGGTGAAATGATCGAAGTTCAACCGCGCTGAAAGAGTATTCAAAATATACTCCCAGACCGAATCGCGCGGGCTGCCATGGACGAGGCTGGCATCCTCGCGCACCTTGAGGTTCGAGGGGAGTGAACGCAGAAAGTCCATGTTGTCAGCGGTTAGCACTCGTTCGTGATAGACGAGCGTACGGCGCGCGTCGCCGTTGAATGTCTCGAAGGGGATCTTGCCGATCACGGCGACATCATGATTTCCCAGCAGGCAGGTGAGATTGGGGATGTCGCGGATGAGTTCCAGCACCGCATTCGGATCAGGACCATAACCCACCAGATCGCCCAGGCACCAGGTTTCATCGACTGTGCCAGCGTCCTCGAGAACCGCTTCCAGCGCTGTGTAATTCGCATGAATGTCAGAGATAACAAGTATTCTCATATCACTCCAATAATTTTGAAACCCATCCTAAGATAGCTTCAGCTACTTCAGCCTTACTCATCAGCGGTAAAGTCTCTTTACGTCCATCCGCAAACAAAAGTGTAACGCGGTTCGTTTCGACTGCGAAGCCTGCATCATTCGCAGAGACATCATTCGCGGCTATAAAATCCAGACCTTTGGATTTTAACTTATGTGCTGCGTTTTCGAGCAGATCCCGCGACTCGGCAGCAAAGCCCACAATCACACGTGGCTGCTTCGTCTCTGACCGGCTGCCTGCCACGGTTTTCAGAATGTCTTCCGTAACTTCGAGTTCTATTTGCGGAATCCCACCATCCTTCTTGATCTTGTGCTTTGACAGGTTCCTTGGGCGGAAGTCTGCCACGGCGGCTGCCATGATCAGGGCATCGCTTTCAACGCATTCCTTTAATACACCCTCAAGCATTTGTTTTGCTGTTTCCACATGGATCAGGCGCGCCCCGACAGGCAAAGCCAGTGAGGTGGGTGTCGTGATCAAGGTGACCTGCGCTCCCATATCCAGCGCGACTTGCGCCAGGGCATAGCCTTGTTTCCCGGAAGATCGATTGGTGAGGACACGCACGGGATCAAGCGGCTCCTGGGTCCCGCCGGCAGTGATCACAATTTTTTTGCCGGTCAGCAGGCCGTTATGCCCAAGCATGAGACGGATGTGACCGAGGATCTCTGCCGTTTCGAGCATCCGTCCAACGCCGGAGAGTCCCGAGGCGAGATGGCCCTCGGCGGGACCAATGAACCTTGCCCCGCGCTTTTTTAGCGTCTCGATATTTTCCTGAGTGGCGGGATGATCGTACATACCGCCATCCATGGCGGGCGCAATCAGAAGGGGAGATTGCATTGCCAACGCAGTGACAGTTAATAAACTGTCGGCCTCTCCGTGGGCAAGTTTGGCGATTGTATTGGCCGTGCATGGCGCAATTACCAGGAGATCGGCGGAATGCCCCAGACCTACATGAAGAACGTGTGCTTCGTTACCCCATAGATCCTGATCGGTGTAGGCGCGCCGGCCGGTGACAGATTGAAAGGTAAGCGGTGTGACGAATTTTTGTGCTGCCGAGGTGAGGATTACATCCACCCGGGCGTCCGCCTGCGTAAGTTTGGAGGCGAGATCGGCGGCTTTGTATGCCGCGATAGATCCGGTGACCCCGAGCGTGATGTGTTTGTTCGAGAAGATGGACATACCCCTGCATTATACTTCGTGGAAAAGTAATATTGCCTGTTTTGATTCGGGTTAGCGTAATTGCTTTACAAGATCATCGTCTCGACGGTCTCCGTGTCGCTGCCGTATGGATTCCTGCAGGCATATTTTGGAGAAAAGGTGGGGTTCCAGCGGGTAGAGGTGTCTGTGCTTTGCCGTTGCCGCCTTACCGCAGACAGGCGGTTTACCATCTGCGGCAAGACAGCAGCTTGAGCCTGAAAGGACTATCAGACAATTCAAGTGATTGGAATGGGATGGAGCTTGGTCAGTTTCCGGAGAAGCCCTCTGCCCCGGTGAGCAGAGCCAACTCATTGAGCGTGTTATTCAGCGAGGTAATGGTACACTGCTGAACGATGGGAGTCTCCATCCCCGGTATGGCGGGAGAAATGGAAGCGGAGATCGTCACAACAGTGGCTCTGGATGGTGCGACAAATACAGCCTTCCGCCCGGGCAGCTGGGAAACGATCCCTCCGCTGCTCACATCCCAAGTAATAACGGAGTTCGATGGAATGGAGCCTTCAAGCTTCAATGGCACCTCTCCACTGACCACCATCCTGCAATCCCTGGGCAGGATGGTCACTGTATTATTTTGGACTGTCGCGGTCCCCCGGGTGCCGAGGGTTGGGAACACTAACAATAGAACGAGAGCGAGAACAATGTTGCGAGACATAAATATCCTTGGCTTCTGTGAATGGATTTATGATCTGGATACTTAATCAAAAAGCTGGCGTTAAGTGCAGAAATCATAGTTGGTGGAACACGTAGAAAGGCTTGCCTCTATTTATTACCAGGACGAAATTCGAGCCATTGGGTTAACGGCAACCGGTGCAAAAATCTTACAGCTTAGAAAGGAGCATGGAATGCTGCCTGATGCTCCGTCATTTTGCCTCCCTCATCGTCGACCCCTGCGGAAATTTTTTGGGAGGCACAAAAACCTGTCTGTGTGTTTCTACCTCGTTACCAAATACCAAAAACGCAGCTCTAGTCCCATACTTGACCATCTTGAGACTCATCTAGTCTACTGATTAAGAAGAGAAGTTCATCGCTCTGAATAATGAGAGCACCATCCCTCGCATTAGACCGAAGAGCGAACTATTTGCTTGACATCAGTACAAGAAGCGGTTAATCTCAAAATATGCGCCGCTGGTTTCACTTTCACCATGATTTGGGC
>DATGYJ010000181.1:0-2961 GCA_035298105.1 Anaerolineales bacterium
CCACCATCGCGATCGAGCCAAGGACTGGCTGACCGGGATAGTTGTAGCCCATCCAGATCACCGGCCAATGCCAGATCCCCCAGATCACGCCCAACAGGAATACTCCCCGGATACGTCCGAGACGGGTCAATTCCGTTTGCAGATAGCCGCGCCAGCCATATTCCTCCCCAAAGGTAATGATCAGCCCAAGGAACGGACCCACGATCAGTATGTTGACTGCCATGGTGAGCATGATCGCTGGAGCAGGCAGGCTGGCGGCCAGCTGAGGGAAGGCCGCTTTGATATCAACCACCTGACCCAGCTTGAAGATATAGTTGAGGAAGGTCTGGAGTCCGTAGAAGGCGATCAGCCCGACTCCATAGACCAGCCAAACGCGCCACTTGCCTCCGGCGAGCCCGGCACCGGCAAAAGCTTCCTTGCCGCCTTTCCAGCGGAGCACGACCAGCAAAATGAGGCCGATCAAGTTGGGGATCAACAGCAGCGAGCTGATCATCATGGTCTGTTCGGGCCGGACCAGAGCTGTCATTGTTCCAATCAGATATAAAAAGGTGAACAGCAGGTAAAAGTAGACAAACCAGCGCGCAGCAGTACGGTTAGAGCGGTAATAGATGGGGCTTTCCTTGAAGAAAAAGGCACCCAGCAGCATCGCAGAGAAGGCCGGCAGGAGCATCCGAAATTGCAGGAGTAAGGTCGTGACCGGAGCGGCCAATCCGCCGTTCAAATACAGCACCAGATCCGCCAGCCAGCTCAGTCCAAACGCCAGGCCGAGGAAGCAGGCAACCTGCGGCCAGTTAACTCTTGAGGGTGTGAGGACAGACGTCCTTGCGACAATAGAGGGTTGTGAGGTTGTTTGCATGATCATCTCGCTTTCACGTGTGGACAGACTCCATATAGTCTTCATCCTAATCATAGACCGAGAACGAAAAAGACTCCCCTATCAGTAGGAGAGTCTTCACTGTCCGAGTGGCTAGTTGTGAAAAGGATACCGGCTGACCCCGGTTGACACCTGCATTAGCAGGCGCACCGGGTAAAATATCTGTTTGGCTGCAAGCCAGAGGAGGCTGAACATGCGGATTGTGATGATCGGTGGAAGCGGTCACGTGGGCACCTATCTCGTGCCGCGCTTAGTGGAAGCTGGACACGAAGTCGTCAACATCACGCGAGGGCAGCGCGAACCTTATCATGCCCACCCTGCTTGGCGGGCGGTGCAGAACGTCGTCGTCGACCGCGGGGCGGAAGACGAGCAAGGCGTTTTCGGTCGGCGTGTGCGCGCTCTCGAACCTGACGTGGTGATGGACATGATTTGTTTCACCGAAGCCAGTGCCCGCCAGCTTGTCGAGGCGCTCAGGGGAGAGGTGCAGCATTTTCTGCATTGCGGCACGATCTGGTCCATGGGACACAGCGTCGAGGTGCCTGCGACCGAAGAGATGCCGCGCCATCCTTTTGGCGAGTATGGCATTCAAAAATCCGCGATCCAGGATTATTTGCTGGACCAGGCGCAGCGACATGGGTTTCCCGCGACGGTGCTCCAGCCCGGACATATCGCCGGCCCTGGCTGGATCCCGATCAACCCGGCGGGCAACCTCGACCCGGACGTCTTTACGCGGCTCGCACACGGGGAAGAGGTGACGTTGCCGAACCTTGGCATGGAGACGCTGCACCACGTCCACGCAGACGATGTCGCACAATCCTTTATGCAGGCAATGGCGAATCATAGTGTGAGCGTCGGCGAAGCATTTCACGTCGTTTCGCCCGCTGCGCTCACGCTGCGCGGCTATGCAGAATCTGTGGCGCACTGGTTTGGACAGACCGCCAATTTGAAGTTCCTGCCGTGGGATGACTGGTGCAAAGCCGTTTCAGACGAATATGCCGCGCAAACGTGGGACCACATCGCACACAGTCCAAACGCAAGCCTCGCCAAAGCGCAGCGCTTGCTCGATTATCACCCGCGCTATACCTCATTGCAGGCCATCTACGAATCCCTGGAGTGGCTCATCGGGCAGGGTATTGTCAAAGCTTGAGATGCGGCTCCATCTGGTGAGGTTTTCAGCTCGCTTCCGCTCTCATCAGCTATTGATTAGCCTTGACCTTCCAGTAACTGGAAGGTGTATATTCAGTAGGCGTAGGCCCATGAAAAGCCAGTCGCAACGAACTACTGAATTTTAAATAAATAATTTCCGCCGCATACATGTCGTTGCGAGGAGGGCGTTCTTCCCGACGAAGCAATCTCATGGTTCAAAATCCCCATGAACTGGCCCGGAAATGGGAGATTGCTTCGCAACGAGCGCTCGCAACGACATTGGGAACGGAAATTAGTTCTTTAAGTATAAGTAATTTCTATTTATGAAACTAGCAACTCTGGCATCACTGAGATCAATTTATCAAGATACAAACCAATACGTCCTCTTGTTGGCAGCCCTTTCACCTACCTGAGGACCCTGCCTTGAAGGTGCACAGTTGGTGCAGGAGATATTTGAAGACACGGGATCGGATCTACTTCATGGTGCTATCGTATGGACACCCATGCTTCCAGCCGATAACTTTGAGCCCGCTCTCCAACGTGAGTTAATGTTCTCCGATTCCCGTGTGAAGCAGTTTTGGGATCCGGGTCGCATTTTTGGACAATTACTTTCACAGACTCTGGATCTTTCGATATCGATTGCCTGGGATGTTTATCTTCTCTACCCACCTGACCATCGTTGGAATGCGGAACTTCCTCCTGCACCTGAATTCTGGATGCATCAGCAAAATGAAGAAATGAGCCTTTATCTTGATCCATGCCGGTTCAAAGGACATCTGCAAACCCTACTGGAAAGGATAGCTTTTCATGAGTGATTCATGCTGTTGCCCACCTGAGGCTGGAAACACTGTTTGTGATTTACCTGCGCAGAATTTTCAGCGCCCTGCGCGGCAGGGTAATGCTTGTCCCGAATGCGGCAAGATTGGCAAGCTCGTACAGGC
>DATGYJ010000182.1:0-10541 GCA_035298105.1 Anaerolineales bacterium
GGCTGTAGTTACAGATATAGCCCGGCAAACTCTGGATATTTACGAACAGTTGCGCAAGCAGAAGCGCGGCATAGCGATCACAACCATCAGTGATAGTTCCTGTGGGGCTTGTGGCACAACCCTAACGCCTTCCCAAAAACAAAGCGCCCGTTCAACCAGTCAACTGTTCCATTGCCCTACCTGTGGGCGAATCTTATATGCGAACTGACCTCGCCATTGGGCCCTCTCCCAAAAGAGAGGGGAATCATAGATGCCAATAATTTCCCGGCTTGATCCTTTCTCGTTTCTCACTGGTTTTGTGGTCGGCATCCTGGTTGTGTGGCTATTTAACCGAACACGCCCCTTGCTGACCCAGATCCGCGTGAACGCGAAAGAGCAGCGCCAGGCCGCGCAGCTTCGTCGTTCCAGCGGGTTGGAAGATAATCATCGCCGCATTACGCTTCGCCGGGCGCAGGGAATGCACCTGGCCTCAGCCTTATTCTCCCTTGAGGAAATCTTACAGGAACCTCGCTTGATTGCACCACCCGCACGCGTAGAACCGGGTGTGGTCGGGATTCAAGAAGATATTATTTCTCAGACTCTTCCTTATATGCCAGCCTGGCCGGAACTGGCCGCGATCTACCAAGCGCCAACCATCGGAGTTGCTGAAGCGATTGCCGGCGGGTCAAACATCGTTATTGTCGGCGCAGCGGGCACCGGAAAAACTGTAGCGCTCGCACATCTCGCTTCACTCGCGGCGAACCTCAAAGTCAGACTTGAGGCAGATTCAGACCAGGAGGCGGTCCCTTATTTGTATCACGTCGCTGATTTGCAGTTTCCGTTTGACCCATCCAGAGATCCTGCAAACCTGATTATTAACGCTGTGACTGAAAACGCGCCGATATTTGATCTGAGGCGCTTACCGGGCTTCATTCAGCAGACTCTCAAGAACGGACAGGCACTTGTGTTGATTGATGGCTTCGACGAACTTGATCCACAAGGGCAAACCCAGGTCATCGACTGGTTCAAGGCCCTGGTGAACGTTTACCCAAAAATCAGGATTGTGACGACGGGCTGTGTGGATCAACTGAATGGCTTGATCAGTCTCGGGTTCAACCCACTGACACTGATTGCGTGGGATGTGCCAAAAAGCTCACGTTTCATCCAACAATGGGGAGAGTTATGGTCACGAACGGTTGCCTTGGAAGCCTGGGCACAGACAGGTCCCAAACAAGTGGATCCCATCCTGCTCAACACCTGGCTAACCATTGACAACGACACTTTGACGCCCCTGGAACTCACCCTCAAAGTCTGGGGCGCCTATGCAGGTGATAGCCTGGGCCCACGCGTGCTGGACGCGATCGCCACCCATGTCCGGCGCGTTGCCCCCAGTGGAACACCGGTCGCGGCACTTGAATTGCTTGCGATGCAGGTCGTGCTTACTTCCCAGCCTATCTTCGATCCGCGTCAGGCGCGGGCATGGGTGAAACAATATGATGTTGTGGAAGACAGACCGATTGAGAGCGCAGAGACTGTGACAAAAACTGCCGCAGGCGAAGAGGTCCCGTTAACCGATTCACAAAAGATCAGGATCAAAAAATCAAAAGCGGGTGAAGCCGTGCCAACTTATGGCTTGCTGAGCAAGATGGTCGACAGCGGGTTACTGGTTTCCTATCCGAACAACAAGATGAGATTCCTGCACCCTGTCTTGAATGGTTATCTTGCGGGTCAGGCCATTGGGGATAACGATGCCGATACCACGTTGCTTGCTCAGCCCGATTGGGATGGCAAGACACTCTCATTGCATTATCTGGCGGCGCGCAGCGATGCGTCTGCGGTGGCAGACATCCTGTTGAAAGAATCGGATCTGCCTCTTCACAATCATACTTTTATGGTGGCTCATTGGCTGCGCGATGCGCCCAGAGAAGCTGCCTGGCGCAGCAAAGCGTTTGCCAGTTTATTGACGATCCTTCAAGCGGAAGGTCAGCCGCTTGGCTTGCGTGGACAGGCCATGGCAGCCTTTGTCGTCAGCCGAGACCCCGGTGCGGCAACCCTCTTTCGCCAGCTATTAAGTTCAAGATCGTTTGAATTGATCCCGCTCGCCGCGCTGGGAAGCGGCGCGCTCAAAGATGTCAAAGCAATTAATGCACTCGAAGAATTATTACAGGCTCCCTTTGGCGCAGTGCGGCGTGCAATCTGCCTGGCCCTGGTTGCGATCGGAACAGAAAAATCACTCGAAGGTGTGGCAGGGGCCTTATTACAAGGCGATGAAGAATTAAGACGCGCCGCCGCGGAAGCACTGGCAAATGATCCGGCCGAGGGGCATGCCATGCTAAAAGAAGGTGCGACCCTGGAAGACATCATGTTACGCCGTGCAGTTGTCAACGGACTGGCACGCGTCCGTCAGCCCTGGGCAGCTGAGATTCTCCAGCATATGCAGGTTGAAGACGACCAATGGGCCGTTCGTAACCTTGCAACTCAATACCTTGAACAAATGCAGAGGATCGACCCGCGCGTACCCCGCCCACTAATTACCCCATCTGAATCTCCCTGGCTGATTGAGTTTGCGGGTAAACAAAAAATGGGTGTTCCGCGTGGCGGACCCGCAACAGATATCTTACTCAGCGCCTTCAAACAGGGAGATACCGAAGAGCGCCTGGCGGCGCTCCCGTATCTCAAGCGTGTTGCGAATGAAGGCATTATCGCCGCCCTTTACAATGCCATGTATGGTGAAGACCCCGAAGTACGCGAAGCGGCGTTTTACGCAATTGAAGAGATCGGCGCAGATGGAGTTAAGCTCCCCCATCCCAATCAATTCGGATTAGGTTAGTATTCAGTGAAACAACTGCATGTCACAATTTCGTCATATATATCGAGTGATGCGCTCCAGGCAATAGGCACTCGCCGGAGGAATTCATGGCTAACGAATCATTGCTGCTGACAATTGCTGTTTTAGGCGGCACAGGGAAAGAAGGCAAAGGTCTTGCTTATCGCTGGGCAAAGGCGGGTTACCGCATCCTGATTGGCTCACGCTCTTCTGAAAAGGCTGTGACCGTCGCGTCCGAAATCATGCAATTACTGGAAGGTTCATCCTCGGTAGTCGGTACAACGAACAGGCAAGCCGCTCAACAAGCGGATATTGTCGTCCTGGCTGTGCCTTATGCAGGGCATCGCGATACCCTGGAAAGCGTCAAAGATGTCCTCAAAGACAAACCGCTCGTTGACGTCACCGTTCCCCTCGTCCCACCAAAAGTAAGCAAGGTGCAGATGCCCCCTGCAGGTTCTGCAGCGCAGGAAGCGAAGGAGATCCTTGGTGATGATCAGGAAATTGCTGCCGCATTTCAGAATGTTTCACATGAACTTTTGTTGGGCGAAGAGAACATTGAATGTGACGTTTTGGTCACCGGCACCAGCAAAAAGGTGCGAGCAGAGGTCTTGAAGCTGGTCGAAGCGGCCAGTCTCACAGGCTGGGATGCCGGCCCGCTGGAGAATTCCGTTGTAGTGGAAGGGTTGAGCAGCGTGCTGATCTACATCAACAAGCAGTATGGGTCTACATATGCGGGGATCAAAATCACCGGTGCACAAAACAAGTAAGCAGTGGTCAAAGTCTCGTCATCAGTAGAATTGTGGTTTGGACCATTCGCTGAATACAAATGTCACTGATACTCACCCCGCTTCAACACATTCCTCTCATCCGCCACGGTGACGACCTGGCGGATATTGTTGTGAACGCGCTTCCAGCAAACAATATTGCTTTAGAAGATAATGACATCCTGGTCTTCGCACAAAAGATTGTTTCTAAAGCCGAGGGACGGGCAGTCAATCTGGGAACCATCACGCCCTCACCGCGCGCCCTTGATCTAGCAAAAGAAACAGAAAAGGATGCGCGGCTCGTTGAACTTATCCTCGAAGAGAGTAATGAAGTTTTACGCACACGCCCTGGAACCATTATTGTCGAACACCGGCTGGGCTTTGTATGCGCAAATGCAGGCATAGATCATTCCAATGTCTCTTCCCCTCTTCCTGAGGGAGAGGAGTCAGGGGTGAAGGGTGAAGAGTGGGTACTTCTCCTTCCTGCAGACCCAGATCATTCGGCAGAGATGATTCGTGAAGAGGTCCACTCGAGAGCGGGAAAGGCAATCGGCATCCTCATCATTGATTCCCATGGACGTGCCTGGCGTAATGGAACAGTCGGGGTGGCGATTGGGATCGCAGGTCTGCCCGGTCTCCAAGACCTGCGGGGCAGGCCAGATCTCTTTGGTTTTACCCTGCGCATTACGCAAGTGGGCGCAGCCGATGAACTTGCCGCCGCCGCATCCCTGGTGATGGGACAAGCCGCAGAAGGGACGCCCGTTGTCCACGTGCGCGGATTTCCATATCCGTTACGCGAATCCTCCTTGAACGAATTGCTTCGACCTAAAGAACAAGATTTGTTTCGCTAAAACCTGACGGCCCGGAACCTGACTTATGAAGCCTGAGACTTCTTTCTGGCATGCGATGACTGGATTGCTCAGAACTAATGCGATAATCATAGATAGAGCGAAAGGCAGCTCACATCCTCGCTATCCCGATGAGATTTATCCACTCGATTACGGTTATCTTGAAAATACGACGGCCAGTGACGGCAGCGGGATTGATGTCTGGATCGGCTCACTGAATACTACAGACAAAATACTAACAGGAATCTTATGCACGTTTGATACACTTAAGCGTGATGCGGAGATTAAACTATTGATCGGGTGTAACGAAGTAGATATTCAAGTCATTCAGAATTTCCACCACGAAATGCATACTCTTTATATACCAAATCCAATGGTGAATGATGGCTTTTCCAACTGATTTTCTTGACCTGCTGAAAGATGAATCAAAAGCCCTGCTCTATCTGGCAACCATTATGCCTGATGGCTCGCCGCAAGTGACGCCGGTTTGGTTTAGCACGGATAGCGAAACCATCTTAATCAATACCAATGAAGGACGCACAAAAGATAAAAACATGAAAGCTCGTCCTCGGGTTGCTATGGCCATTCAGGATCCAAGCAATCAGGATCGCTATCTTGGCATGCGCGGCGAAGTTATTGGACATACAAAAGAAGGTGCAGATGAGCACATCAACCGACTTTCTCTCAAATACTATAACAAGCCCTGGACATACCAAGAGGGTCAACGGCGAATTATCTACCGGATCAAACCCATCCACTTTGACCCTCACAACGACTGACCTGCATAACTTTTTACGGACGCGCCACTCGATCCGCCGTTTCAGATCGGATCCCATACCAGATTCCGTTATCCGAAGTATCCTCTCGACCGGGACGTATGCACCCTCCGCACATAATCGTCAACCGTGGAGATTTGTTGTGATTACCGGTTTAGCGGTGAAAACTCAACTGGCAGAGGCAATGGCTCGAGATTTCGAAAGAGATTTGTTGCGAGATGGTATCCCCCCAGAAAAAATACAAGCTCAAATCAAACGCTCAAAGGAACGGATCAAATCCGCGCCGGCTGTGATCCTCTTGTGTCTCGACATGAGCGAGATGGACTCATACCCAGACGAAAAACGCCAGCATGCCGAACGGATAATGGCAATCCAATCTGTGGCTGCTGCGGGCTTACAAATACTGCTTGCCGCCCATGCGGAAGGATTGGGTGGGGTTTGGGTCTGCGGCCCGCTTTTTGTGCAAAAGACTATTCAACAAACTTTGAATCTGTCTCTGCATTGGGAGTCACAAGCCATGTTTTTTATCGGTTATCCAGGTGAAAGCCCAGAACCGCGCGAAAGAAAATCAGTTCAGGATATAGCAATATTTCTATAGATGCTCTATGCGCTGGGGACGGTGCCCGAGCACCGAGATCGCCGCAGCAGACAATGGCCGGAGCAAATAGTAATGAACGAAGAACAGAAAGAATGGAGCAAAAAGTACACTGCCAGCATTGCGACGAAGGAATTTCTTCGAATAGGCTGCGCAATAATGCTTTGGGTCTTTCTTGGAGCAGCACTGGCCCTGGCTTCTGATTTGGCAGGTTATTCTTGGGGCCCCATCATTTTTGGAGTGTTCCTTATGATGATGTTCATTTTTCCTTTTGCTGCTCCATCGTCAAAGGCAATGTATCCACTCCTGCGAAAGATTTTGGGAAATGAAAATCTTCCCACTAAATCAATGCCGCGCTCGACAGTAAAAATACGCCGCGAACCACTGCCATGGTGGGGATACTTATTAGGAATATGGCACTGGGTGATGATTCTTTTCATATTATTCATCGTTCTAAAATGGTATTTCAGATGAAAGTTGTTGCTCTTGCAGGCGGCGTCGGTGGTGCGAAACTTGCCCATGGACTTGCCCAAATCCTGCCTCCCGAAGATCTCACTGTCATTGTCAATACCGGCGATGATTTCGAGCATTATGGTTTGTACATCTGTCCTGACCTGGATACCGTTTGCTACACACTGGCGGGATTGGCAAATCCGGAAACAGGCTGGGGACGGGTTAATGAAACATGGAGCGCCATCGAAAACGGCGCCAAATTGGGTGGACCTAATTGGTTCCGTTTAGGCGATCAGGATCTGGGAACGCACCTGGAACGAACACGACGCTTGAAAGAGGGACAACCGCTATCTCAAATCACGCGGGACTTTTGTAGGGCCTGGGGCATTGGGCATACGATCCTTCCCATGTCTGACCAACCGGTCAGGACGATTGTGGAGACCGAGAAAGGTGATCTGGCTTTTCAGGAATATTTTGTACACCGGCGCTGTGAACCGCGAGTGAGAGGCTTTCGGTTCGAAGGCGTTGATACGGCGGAACCTGCCCCCGGGGCGCGTGAGGCGCTTCAAGCTGCCGATGCCATCCTTATTTGCCCATCGAATCCCTGGGTGAGCATCGATCCGATCCTGCACGTATTCTCCCCTCTCCTTAAAGGAGACCGCGCAGCGCTCCGCAAGGAGGGGCCGGGGGTGAGGTTCATTGCCGTCTCCCCTATCATTGGCGGACAGACCGTTAAAGGACCGGCAGCAAAAATGTATCGAGAATTGGGGATCGAGCCGTCTGCCCTGGCAGTGGCCAGACATTATTGTGATCTGTTGGCCGGGTTCGTATTGGATGAGATTGATAAGCAATTGGAAGGTGAAATTAGGAGTCTAAATATGCGTACACTTGTAACAAATACCTTGATGAAGAGTCATGAAGATAGAAGACAATTGGCTGGTGAGATCCTGAATTTTTTCGATGGAAATGAACTATGACACTTTGGGCGATTGTTCCCGTAAAACCTTTACGACGCGGCAAGTCGCGTCTGGCTGGAGCCTTATCCGAAGATGAACGGACAGAACTTAATCGCACGCTTTTGCAGCACACGCTACAAACGCTTTCTGATTTGAAGGAATTGGAAGAGGTCCTGGTCATTAGCCGCGATCCACAGGCTTTGATGATTGCCCGTCATAACGGCGCGCGTACCGTCCAGGAGGATGGCCAGCCCGGGTTGAATACTGCTCTCAAGCGCGCCACCGTCGTTGCGCAAGTTTATGCAACCCGCGGAGTGCTGGTATTGCCTGCTGACCTGCCACTCATTTCACGCGAAGATATACTGACTCTAATTCAACGTGCAGGAGAACCGCCTGCAGTGGTCATTGCACCCGATAGGCATGAAAGAGGCACAAATGCACTGCTGATTTCACCGGCCGGCTTGATCGAATATGATTTTGGCGAGAATTCGTTTCAACGTCATTGCCAACGCTCCAGGGAAGCCGGCGCCAGGCTGGAGATCGTAAACCTCCCTTCTCTCGGATTAGATCTCGATCTACCCGAAGATCTCGATCTCGTGCGAAAACTTGAGCTGGTGAAGATGCTTTAAGCGCATCGGCGTTCAAAGTCCAGATCACAACTCTCCTGGCATGGTATCTCCATGATGGGGAGTTGTTTTTTAAGAGGCTGTCTCAAAGAAGTGTGCTGGGCAATAACAACTTCCACCAGGAAATACGATTGGGCAATTCATACATTTGTGTCTCTGTTCCTGGGAAAGTTGACTATACCCTTAATGTGACATAACACCACTTTGATACTGAGTTTTTTCACTCGGAATCTGTCAGACAAATGCTATAATGAATATGTGATTTTTGACACAAAAAATCCAACTCCTTTTCCCAAATGAGGTGTTCCATGCAAAAAAACGGCACTGTAGATTCACGTATCATGACCAAACACCAACTCCAGACGGAATTGCTCAGATGTGAATATTGCGAGGAAAAACCCTGCACAAAGGCCTGCCCCGTCAACTGCTCCCCATTCGACTTTATCATGGCAGCTCGCCTCGGAAATCCATCTGACATCCAGCGTTCCGCCGCAGAGATCATGCGTAGTAATCCGCTGGGTGGTGTTTGTGGTCTCGTTTGCCCAGATCGATTCTGTATGGCAGCTTGTTCTCGGAAGAAGTTTGACGGTTCGATCAATATTCCAAAGGTTCAGGCGACACTTGTTGAAACCGCCAAAAGGCTCGGCGGAATTCCAGAGTTCGCGACTCCCTCTCCCAATGGAAAAAAGGTAGCAGTAATTGGCGGCGGTCCTGCGGGGCTGGGAGTTGCCTCCGCTCTGGGGCAACTGGGCTACGCCGTGGACATTTTTGAAGGTAGAGACAGGCTGGGCGGCATGATGAACTTGATCCCAGATCAGCGCCTCGACAAAAATGTGGTCCAATCAGATATCGAGTTTTTGCTTTCACTTGGCGCGATCAATGCAAAAACCGGTGTACAAGTGCAAGATCCGAAGCAATTGCTCGCACGCGGCTACGATGCAGTCTGTGTCACAGCGGGTCTGTGGAAGCCCATCGAACTTGGCATCGAAAATGAAAACCTGGCCATCAAGATGGTTGATCTGCTCGCCGATAAAGCTGCTTTTAAGTTTGAAGGGCGCGTGGCCATCATCGGTGGAGGCGCAACGGCCGTAGATTGTGCCATCACAGCCAAAGAACGCGGTGCAGCTCATGTCGAGCTGTTCATGCTGGAAAAACTTTCTGAGATGCCATTGACTGCCGCCGAACGACAAGAATTGGTTGAGCATGATATCGAAGTCAATGGTCGCATCCGCATCAGCAAAATCAGAGCAGCTGGCAGAACTGTTGTAGGAATTGAGACGAAAAAGGTTCAACTACCTGAGGGTCAAATCTTCAAGCCTGCAAATATCCGCGATGTGGATGGAACCGAAGGAGTCAGAACTGATTTCAATGCTGTTGTCATGGCGATTGGAATGCGCTCAAGCATGGCGCGTGAGCAAGCGCAAGGTCTCTTCTATGCAGGTGACACTGCCAATGGCCCTACTACCGTAGTGGAAGCTGTTGCCTCTGGTAAGAATACGGCGCTCGAAATCGATGCATACCTGAAGAAACAGGCCAGGCCCGAAATCAATAAAGTGACCAAATCGTATTTTGCAATGCCTGGCTATAACCCTGTGCCTGTCTCGCTCGAAACTGATTTCTTTGGTCAGGTCATTCACTCACCCTATCTGTTATCCGCCTCTCCACTGACCGACGGTTTTGACCAAATGAATAAAGCCTACCAGCATGGCTGGGCCGGCGGGGTGATGAAGACGGCCTTCGATAATGTACCGATCCATATCCCCTCCGAGTATATGTTCACGTTCAACGCCCTGACCTATGGGAACGCAGACAATGTATCAGGGCATCCTCTGGATCGCGTTTGTCGCGAGGTCGAGCAGTTGATCAAACAGTGGCCCGATCGTCTAACGATGGCCTCCACAGGTGGACCTGTTACAGGTCACGATGATAACGATCGAAGAGGCTGGCAATCCAATACTCGAAAGCTCGAAGCCTGTGGTGTGATGGGGATTGAATATTCGTTGTCCTGTCCACAAGGCGGAGATGGAACTGAAGGCGATATCGTTTCGCAAAACGCGGCGCTGACTGCCAAGATCATCGATTGGATCATGGAAGTTGGATCCCCCGATATCCCGAAGCTGTTCAAACTAACAGCAGCGGTCACATCCATAGTCCCCATCCTGCGAGCTATTCGCAAAGTCTTGGATAAGTATCCCGAGAAAAAAGCGGGCATCACTTTGGCGAACTCATTCCCCACCCTGGCTTTCCGGCCTGCCATCGGGCGTGTTTGGGAAGAGGGCGTAGTCACGGGTATGAGTGGTGACGGGGTGACACCCATCTCATATCTGACGCTCGCCAATGCTGTCCCCGAAGGGATCGAAATCTCCGGTAACGGCGGACCCATGACCTACAAAGCCGCGATGGATTTTCTGGCTCTCGGGGTCAAGACAGTTCAGTTCTGCACGATAGCAACCAAATATGGCTACGGCATTGTCCGTGACCTCGAGTCTGGAACGGCGTTCCTGATGCAGGAGCGCGGCATCCGGAATATGAAGGAATTGATCGGTATTGCCCAGCCGCACCCCATTACTGATTTCATGGCGCTCTCCCCGGTCAAGAAGATTTCTGCCTTCAACTACGATCTTTGTACTTCCTGTGGAAACTGCGCGCGCTGCCCATACCTCGCCATTCAATTGGATGAGAAAGGCCAACCGCACTCTGATCCCGCTCGCTGCATT
>DATGYJ010000183.1:0-10357 GCA_035298105.1 Anaerolineales bacterium
CTCTCGAATATTTCCCGGCCAGGGATATTTCTTGAACAGCTCCATCACATCGGGCGCCAGTAGGACCTGGTAACCAAGCTGTTTTTCAAAACGGGTCAGGATTCGCTCTACCACCAGTGGAATATCGCGCGGGCGTTCACGCAGAGGCGGGAGCGTCACAGTGAATGTACTCAGGCAATAGTAAAGATCCGGGCGGAACGCACCTTGAGCGATCAACGCTTCCATGCTCGCTGAAGTGGAGGCGATGACACGTGTATTGATCTCCACCGCCCGCTGGCTTCCCATACGCTGTATCATCCCCAACTCCAGCGCATTCAGCAAAACAGACTGTGCTTCCAGCGGCAGCACATCCACATTTTGAAAGAATAGCGTGCCTCCATCTGCCAATTCAAACTTGCTGGGACGTCCACTGGTATGCCGGATATCATCCCCTTCATCGTAGCCCAGCAATTCACTGATCACCAGTTCATTTGGGATGGATGAGCACGAAAAGACGACAAAAGGCCCGTCCTTACGATGCGCGGCATTATGGATCGCGCTGGCAAGCGCGTTCTTGCCCGTGCCTACTTCCCCTCGAATCAAGATACTCGCCTGTGCTCCGGCCGCTGATCTGACGAAACTGCGTACCCGGTGCAGTTGCGGCGATTCGCCGGGAATGTCGTCCAACGTCAGATTAGCATTGGCGCCCACCTGGCTCTGAACCAGTTTGCGAACCTTTTTCTCGGAGCGCAAAGTTACAATGATCCACTGCAGTTCGTTATGACTCTTGAATACAAAATCGAGACTGATCAGACAATTAACCTTTCGCTGGCCCACCTCAATGACCCCTTCCACATCGATCAATGGCGTTCTCTCTAACACAGACCTGCTTAGAAAGCCTGGCATGGAGAACAAGGTTTTAGCCAGTTTGCCCAGCATCGATCTGGCAGGGATGCCTAACATCTGGCTGGCAGCGTTGTTCGCGTGAACCAGTACATCATCGGCATTTAATACCAGAATACCATCTGAGATCACCGAGAGGATCGTATTCAACTGAGCCAATTGACTGTTTTGCTCGGCAAACAATAGATCGGCCTGCCGCTGGTTCTCAATTGCGCGCGCTGCAGCTGCTACCATTCCAAGCGAATGGATATGATAACGTTCCACGGGCATGACAATTCCTAGCACGCCCAGCAAACGACCGCTCATATCGAACATCGGTGCGGCCGCGCCGGTAGCAATGTGAAATTGCCGGGCGAAATGTTCCCGGCCCGCTACCTGCACCGGCATCCGTTCCGTCAGTGCCAGTCCAAAAGAGGAGGTCCCGATCAATTCCTCCGAAAGAATGCTTCCGATGCTGCATCCCCAATCATACATAATCTGGAGGACCTCCTCATCTCCCACCTGGTCAAGTACACAGCCGATGCTATTGGTTAAAATGATCGCCGTCCCCGAATTTTGAACGCATTGATAAATATCTTCCATGACGGGCCGGGCAATCGCCATTAGATCAAAGCTGGCGGTTTGCGAGGCCAGCAAGTGTTCACTTCCCATGCGGGTAAATTCGATTACCTTGTTTGGATTGACATGTCCCCAGCTCCGCCGCCAGGAGGACGCGATCAGCGGAGGCACGATCGGCTCCAGTTGCTGATTCGATGTGAATCGCTTCCATGCCTCCAGCATGAGCAGTTGATAATCGCCGGATGTACCAGGAACAGCAGCTTGGATAGTTCCAGTCGGCTCCATAGGGGAATCTTGCCTGTCGAATGCAATAGCCATTGTACTTCCTTCCATGCCTTAATGCATTAGAAGATACGATCCTCGCACTGCCAAGCCTGCAAAGGGGAGCGGAGTGACCTGGCAGGGTAGGACAGTTTGACAAATCTATTTTTGTGAATTGATTGCATGATTGCGCGCCGCCACAATTTCGGCCATGATGGACATCGCAATCTCTTCTGGGGTGCCGGCGCCAATGGACAGCCCAATCGGCCCATGCAGGCGATTCAGTTGTTCTTCAGTCAGTCCATCCTCCAGAAGTCGTTGCCGGCGTTTGGATTGTGTAGTTTTGCTTCCCAATGCACCAACGTAAAACGCAGAGCTCGGCAGGGCAATCTTGAGAGCAGGATCATCCAGCTTGGGATCATGCGTCAGCATTGCGATGGCTGTGGAGCGTGTAATTGGAACTTGTGGGAATGCTTCATCGGGCCAAAGCTGAACGAGCTGATCGACATTTGGGAATCTTTCTTCATTGCCAAACGCACTACGCGGATCGATCACCACCGTACGATAACCAAGGGTTTTCGCCAACGCCATCAATGCGATCGTGATATGCACCCCGCCGACTGCGACCAGCGTGGGCGGAGGCAAGATCACTTCCATGAAGACTTCCAGCTCCTCACCGAACCGGGTCCGCTGTGATGTTCCCTGCGCCAGGGTCTCTTTTGCCGAATTCAAGACAACTGCATCCAATTCAGCGCCCAGCGTTCCCATTACATTTCCGTCTTCGCGCAGCAGCAGTTCACGGCCAAGAATACCTTCGGGACCCCGTACCACAGTGACAAGGATTGCTGGTTGCTCGTGTACCAGCACAGATCGCAAAGACTCGAAGAAACTTCGATCAAGTGGCTTTACGAAGATATCAATGCTGCCACCGCAGGCCAGACCTACATCCCAGGCGGTTTCATCTGCCACCCCAAAGTGCAGGAGTTGCGGATGATTGGATCTCAACACCTCGACGCCCGTATCGAAGACTGCGCCTTCCACGCAGCCGCCACTTACCGAGCCCGTAATTTTCCCATCGGGTGTGAGTGCCATTTTAGCGCCTTCTCGGCGCGGTGAGGAACCCCAGGTTTGAATGACTGTTGCGACAGCAATCGGCTTGTTCTCTGTCTGCCACTTATCAAGGTCGGGCAAAATATCACGCATGGTTGCCTCTGGTAATTAATACTTTCTCACTACAAAGGGACATGCACGTCTAAGGTCTTAAGGCGAAGACGCTTTTGGGCCCTTGTGTACCTGGCGTTGAGACTTTTTCGCGCCAAGGGCAGGATAACTGCTCCGATTGGAGTGCCGATCCAGGTCGGCCAGGCGCTTGGCTAGATCTTCAAGGCTTGCCAGGTTATGCACCGGCAGAAAATCGTCAAGGTACGGCAGGGCCGCCTGTATTCCACGCGTCAGTGGTTCGTAATCCGGGGCGCCAAGTAGAGGGTTGAGCCAGATCAGGCGATAACAGTTGCGTTTCAAGCGCCTCATTTCACGCTCAAGCAACTCCACATCGCCGCGATCCCAACCATCGCTGATGATCAGCACGACCGCACTGCGGCTCAGGACGCGCCGTCCCCATTCAAAATTGAATGTCTTGAGAGATTCGCCAATGCGTGTGCCGCCCGCCCAATCGTTGACCAGTAAGCCCACATTTTTCAGCGCCAGGTCGAGGTCGCGGATCTGAAGCGGACGGGTGATCCGCGTCAGACGCGTGCTGAAGACAAAAGCCTCCACCGGTTGGCTCAGGACAGCTTTCATGCCATAGATGAAGTGTAACAACAATCGTGTGTAGCGCTCCATCGAGCCGCTGATATCAGCGATCACAACCAGCGGTCGTGGTTTCCATTTCGGTTCACGATAAGCCCAACTGAAGATCTCACCTTCCGCCCGCAAGCTGCGGCGGAACGTACGCCGCATATCGATCAGTCCGCTCTTCCCTGAACGCGTCCGGCGTGTCCGGCGTTGACTTACCCTCCACAGAAGTTGCGACATCATTTTCTTGACTGCTTCTGATTCTTCGACATTCATCTCGGCAAAGTTTTTGTGGCGCAGGAGTTCCCGGTCGCTGTAGGTGCGGGTCACTTCGACAACGGTCATAGGTTCGCTGGAGTCCTCGGCTGAATTATTTGACTGTGGCAGCTCCGCTTTTAACGGTGGGGGCATGACCACCGGGCCTGGTCGCCTCCTGCGGCGTGTAAGTCCCTGCAATTCCCGAAGGTCCCAACTTTCTGCTGGTTTGCGCCAAAACAGTTCAAAGGCTTCATCGAATAAGGGCAAATCTTCGCGATCATGGACAAGCAAGGTGCGGGCTGCATAAAAGAAATCAGATTTCTGGCCGATTTCGATATGATCAAGCGCGCTGACCAGGTCCATCATACGGCCCGGATTGATGTCCAGCCCCAGCCGCCGCAGGACACGTCCGAAGAGCAGAAGATTATGCAGGAATTGTCCGCTCAATCTACGCCTGCCTGGATACGTTCGAGAATAACGCGCGCCTGCTCTCCTTTCACCTTTTCCACATCATCCTGATATTTTAATACGGCGCCCAGGGTCTCATCGACAATGACAGGGTCCAGAGCCGTTTGATCCAATGCCACCAGGGCGGCCGTCCAATCCAGCGTTTCAGCTACACCGGGCAGCTTATATAAATCCATTTCACGTAACGCCTGAATGAAACCAGTGACTTGTCGTGCCAGCCGTGCCGGTGCATTTGGCAGCTGTGTCCGCACAATTTCCAGTTCTTTTTCGAAAGAGGGATAGTCGATCCAGTAATAGAGACAGCGACGCTTGAGGGCATCGTGCACTTCCCGTGTCCGGTTGGAGGTAATAATCACCACCGGCGGATTTGAGGTCTTGATCGTTCCAATTTCAGGGATGGTGATCTGAAAATCCGAAAGCACCTCCAGCAGGAACGCTTCGAACTCTTCATCACTCCGGTCGAGTTCATCGATCAACAGGACGGGTGGTTTCTCACGAGATTGCTCGACGGCTTGCAGAAGTGGGCGACGCAAGAGGAATTCGGGACCAAAGAGCTCAGCCTCCGTTGCCTTTTCACCGCTCGCTTCGAGTAAGCGGATGTGCATCATCTGGCGCGTGTAATTCCATTCGTAGACCGCATGATGAACATCCAACCCCTCATAGCACTGCAGGCGGATCAATTCGGTATCAAGAAGATTAGCCATGATCTTGGCTACTTCTGTTTTGCCCACCCCCGCTTCGCCTTCCAGAAAGAGTGGGCGGCGCAATTTCAACGCCAGATACAAAGAAGTAGCAAGTCCGCGCTCGGCAATATAGCGCTTTTCGCGCATGGCAGATTGAAGTGCGTCAATGGAAGAGAAGTTCAACGAACCCTCCCTCTGCATCGTCAATAACCAGTTCGGATATTTCAGCCATTGTGTTTACCAGCAAGATACTTTGTTAGCGATACTGCATTGGCATGACATTCCAAATATCAACAGCATTTACACCAATAAACCGCGGAGGCTTGGTTTCATGGGATTCTACTTAGTGTACTCCAAGTTGAATAGACTGCGGTGAAGTTCCAGGTTCAGGATATTGCCCTTGCATTAAATGCGGCACGATGCCCACCTTCACGACCGCACCCTGCTTCCCAGAGCTCCCTTCCAGGGTGGTTCACAAATCTGTAAGTAACCTGACTTTCAAGTTCACGTCGTGTTATAAGAAATGACTCTTGTTTTGCCGACGGGCCCAGGCTTTAGCCCGTCTCATTGCAGCCTTCTATATTGCCAAAGGAGCTAGTGTTCAATGGACGACAAACATCATGAAATGGTCCTGGAAAAAACTCATATCTCCGGTGTAGAGGAGTGGTACTGCCCAACGTGTGGACGGCGTTTTCTGGTGCAATGGCCTCCGGCGTATAAGATGATTATCCTTGAACAAGGCGACAAAGATACCCGGCATAATGTCAGCAAGGCCAACCCTCCGCTCGGATCATTCCCGATTACACGGACCCGGAAAACCGAGCTCAGTGAGGATTTTAGATTGACTCCCTGGTTGAGGTGGATGGAGAAAGTTGATTTCGACAGCCGGTGGAGCAAAAACGCTTAGCGACCTGGAAGAGGGTGCTGCTCTCGGATGAGCGAATCTCAATCAAGCTGATTTAGAAACTCAGACCCTAATGAAATTCGAAAATCAAAACCGGTAGTCACCGTCCCGAAGGCTCTGCGCATCCAGGCTAAAGTAAGTATATTCACAAGGGTCTGCCACGATCACTGGCAATTTCAGCGACAGCCTTCGGGACGTTTTACCGAATTTGAATCTAAAAACTCATCAGGTTTCTCAACCCGGTTTCTTAGAGAAACCTTTAGGCCTTTTGCCTCAGCCTCGGGCCCTTTCTGCAGCAAGCAGGAGGGCCCGCTTTGTCATTACTTTCGCCAGATGGGCACGATAATCGGATGAGGCATACGAATCCCCCAGCGTTGCCTCAATATCCATTTGATCGGCGGCAGCCGCGATGTTCTCCGCAGTCGGCTCCACGCCGTCCAGCGCGGACTCGACAGATCGGGCATGCATTGGATTAGCAGTGGCACCGCCGACCACCACCACTGCGCGGCTTACTTTGCCATCCTCCAACCCGATCAGCGCGGCAACCCCCACTACCGCATAGCTGGAGGCGGGATGCCGATGCTTGAGATACGCACCGCCCATACCGGGCATGTTACCATAGGCAGGGACGGTGATCGCCGTCAGGACCTCACCCCGCTTGAGTGCCGTCGTGAACAGATCCTTGAAAAATTTCCTGGCTTCGATTGTGCGCTCGCCCTTCGGCCCGGTTGCGGTGAGCGTCGCATCCAGAGCTGTGATGAGCGTGGGATAGTCAGAGGCAGGGTCAGCATTCGCGAGGCTGCCCCCGATCGTGCCGCGGTTGCGTACTTGTGGGTCGGCGATCTGGGCGGCGGCTTCTGCCAGGATTGGACATGCTTCCTTGAGTTCAGCCGAGGCCGCCACTCCTGCGTGAGTGGTCAGCGCACCGATCTTCACTTCCTTCCTGGTGACCTTGATCCCGCTCAGGGTCTTGATGTGTCCGATATCCACGAGTATCGGCGGATTTGCCACCCGCAGTTTCATCGCCGGGATCAGGCTGTGACCGCCAGCCAGCAGTTTTGCGCCCTTGTTCTTTTCGAGCATTTTGACGGCGTCATTCACTGACGTGGCTCGATAGTAATCCATGTTTGAAGAATACATGAGAAGCCTCCTCTGTCATCACATCCTGGCGCCTTCCATGGTGCGCCAGACTTTTTCAGGCGTGAGCGGCATATCCATATGCTTAATGCCCATGTGGGATAACGCGTCCATCACAGCATTGACGACGGCCGGGGTCGAGGCGATGGTTCCCGTTTCACCTACACCTTTGACGCCCATCGGATTCGTCGGAGAAGGAGTCTCCGTGCTATCCAGTTCAATGTGGGGCAGGAAACTCGCCTTCGGAACGGCATAGTCCATCATGGAACCGCTGAGCAACTGGGCATTATCGTCGTACACTGCTCCTTCCCACAAAGCCTGTCCCACGCCCTGAACAATGCCGCCATGGATCTGCCCCTCCACGATGAGCGGATTGATGCGTTTGCCGACGTCATCCACGGCGAGATAGCGCAGGATTTTCACCTGCCCTGTCTCCTTATCTACTTCGACAACACAGATGTGCGTGCCAAACGGATAGGTGCATTCCGGCGGATCGTAATAAGTGACGTCATCCAGGAAAGGTTCCATGCCTGCGGGGAGGCTGTATGCCAGCGCCGCGGCGCCCGCCAATTCCTGGATCGTCTTGCCTTTGTCGGGTGAGCCTTTGACGAAGGCCTTGCCGCCCTCAAAGGTCATGTCGTCGGGCGAGGCTTCGAGCAAATGCGCGGCGAGGCGCTTGGCTTTCTCCTTGATCTTTTGGGCGCTATTGTAGACGGCCATCCCGCCGACCGCCGCGCTGCGGCTGGCGTACGTACCATAACCGAACGGGGTCCCCAGTGTGTCGCCCAGTTGCACGATGATATCGTCCATCGGGATGCCCAATTCTTCCGACACGATCTGCGCCATCGTCGTCTCGTGACCCTGACCCTGTGGTTGCGTACCAATGGTTAGAACAACCTTGCCCGTGAGATGCACGCGGATGTTGGCGCTTTCCCACATGGCCGCGCCCCAGCCCTGACCAGTGGGACCAACGCCAATCCATGAGGACGGCGCAGCGCCGCAAATCTCAACGTAGGTCGAAAAGCCGATGCCGAGGTATCGTCCTTGCTTGCGAGCCTCTTCCTGTTCCTTGCGGAAGGACGAATAGTTCACCATCTCAAGGGCTTTGTTCAACGTCTTTTCATGGTCGCCGTTATCATACTTCAGTCCAGCCAGGATATTATCCGCAGGCGCGTAGGGGAAGTCATTCGGCTGGATGAAATTCTTGCGCCTTACCTCCACCGGATCCATGTTCAACTCGCGCGCAACCAAGTCAATCGTGCGTTCGACGACGTAGGTCGCTTCAGGCCGTCCTGCGCCACGATAGGCGTCCACCATTGCCGTGTTTGTATAAGTTCCAATCACGTTACAGTGAATGTGCGGGATCTTATAAGCACCGGACAACATGCGCCCGTATAGCGTAGTTGGGATGCCCGGTCCAATTGTGGATAGCACGCCGCCGAGATTGGCATAGGTCTTAACTTTGAGCGCGGTGATCGTACCATCCCGCTTCGCGCCGACCTCGATGTGTGTTACATGATCGCGGCCATGCGTGGTAGCGATGTAGTTCTCGCGCCGCGTTTCTGACCACTTGACGGGCCTGCCGACCTTCTTGGCCAGCGCAGCCATCAAACAATACTCTGGGTAGAGGAATATTTTTGTTCCAAATCCGCCGCCAACCTGTGGGGCAATGACGCGCATCTTCGTCTCAGGGATGCTGAAAACAAAGGCTGTCATCAGGAGGCGCATGATGTGTGGGTCCTGTGAAGTCATCCACACGGTGTATTCCTCGGAGGCGGGCAGATATTGTGCGATACAACCGCGCGTCTCCATCACGTTGGGGATCAGGCGCTGGTTGACAAGCCGCTGCCTGACGACGACCTCCGAGGAGGCGAGTGCAGACTCGGTGCCATCCTTGTCCCCAATTGCCCAATCAAAGCAGATGTTGTTGGGCGCGTTCTCATGGAGCTGCGGCGCACCGGGCTGAGTGGCTTTCTCGGCGTCCACCACAACCGGCAGGGGCTCGTAATCCACTTCGATCAGACCGAGGGCGTCTTCAGCTGCATAGCGGTCATCGGCGATGACGACCGCCACGCCTGCCCCGGTATGTGTGACGCGCTCGATCTCCAGCACGCGCGGTGTGTTGAGATTGTTCTTGATCCGTCCTGCCTCAGCCTGCCAGGCGCACGGCAGGGCGGGCAAATCCTTGAAATCCTGACCGGTAAATACCGCGACCACACCGGGCTGTTGTTCGGCCTTCTTGGTATTGATACGTTTGATCTTGGCATGTGCGTACGGGCTGCGCAGGATGGCGGCATAGACCATACCGGTCAGCTGCACGTCGTCCAGATATTTAGCTTCGCCCGTGATCAGACGCGGGTCTTCCTTGCGCTTAATGGGAGCGCCGATCATTTTTGTTGACATCGCGTCCTCCTTTCTACATGGCGCTTTGCGCCATGGGTTCGCGCATCTCTTCAGGCTTCGCTTCCGCGGCGGGCATCGCTTTGGCAGCATGTTTCACCGCTTCGACGATGTTTTGATAGCCTGTACACCGGCAGAGGTTCCCCTCCAACCCATGCCGGATTTCTTCATCGGTCGGGTGGGGATTGTTGTTAAGCAGGTCCACTACGGTGATAATCATGCCGGGAGTACAGAACCCACATTGAAGGCCGTGCTTCTCCCAGAACGCCTCCTGCACCGGATGCAATTTGCCATCCGAGGCCAGGCCCTCAATTGTGGTCACACTGCTTCCATCAGCCTGAACCGCCAGGACCGTGCAGGACTTGACCGCAACACCATCCAGCAAGACGGTACATGAGCCGCATTGACTGGTATCACAGCCAATGTTCGTGCCCGTCAACCCAAGTGTCTCGCGCAGAAAATGCGCGAGCAACAGGCGTGGCTCCACCTCGCGTTCATAAGCCACACCGTTGACGGTGATTGAAACCGGATATGCCATAACAGCCTCCTCCTTCTGAGTTTTGATGCCGGATTTTCGCCGGCTAAAAATAAAAAACTCCAGCACACTTCCCAAAGAAGTAACTGGAGTTATCCACGAGTTGTGACTTCTGTTAATGGTTCAGAGTCTGAATTTTCGTCAGTATCATCTGCTTTGACCTCGCGTGGCATGCCGCGCTCCGGTATGTCTTGCAGAAGGCCACCATGTCCAAGTGCGATAATGTCGCGACGAGTTAATCTGTCACCTACCAACAGGCGGGGCAGGATCCAATCAATAATATTGGTCTTCCGGCTGCGCGCGCAGCCAGGTGTGCCAACGACCGGCACATCATCCAGGTACGCCAGCATCAGCAGATTGCCCGGGTCAACCGGCGCGCCGACTGATTCAACATGTCCTCCGGCACGCATGACCGCGCGCGGCACAATATCATGAGCATCCATAATTGCAGTTTCACCGGCCAGGAGGATTAAACGT
>DATGYJ010000184.1:0-5542 GCA_035298105.1 Anaerolineales bacterium
AAGCCAGCGCAATCACGAACTGCATCGACTCATTCCAGCTGGTGCCCGGGTTACAATCCGTTGCCAGGGCGAGGATGCCATCTGCCTCAATGATCTTACGTGCAGGCGTAAATTCACATTCAGCGAGGCCAAAGGGAGTACAGGGCAAGGAGACTGCGACGGTATCCGATTTGCCAAGCGCGGCGATATCTGCCTCGGAAGTCTTGACGAGATGATCTGCGGAGGCTGCACCCAACTCCACTGCCAGCGAGGCGCCGCCCAGGTTGCCGAACTCATCGGCATGGACCTTGAGCGGGAAGCCTAGCGAACGAGCTTTCGTCAAGATCTGACGCGTCTGCTCGAGGTCAAAGGCTCTATCCTCACAAAAGACATCCACAAATGGCAGGACCAGCCGCGGCGCATGAGTTCCCCACCATTCCTTGAGGATCGGCAGCATGGTTTCGCACACCAGGTCTGTATAACCCTGCGGGTTGCCTTTATATTCAGGCGCGATGGCATGTGCGCCGAGGAAGGTAATGACGATGTCGAGCAGGCTTTCATCGTCAAGCGCCAGCAAGGCTTTGAGCAGGCGCAGTTCGGTCGCGGTTTGCAGACCATAGCCGGTTTTGGCTTCCACGGTGGTGGTACCGTGCCTGAACATCCGCAGCAGCCGTGGGCGTGTCTGTGAAATGAGCGTTTCGATGGAAGCAGTGCGCGTTTGCCTGACCGTGGAGATGATCCCGCCGCCTTGTGCCAGGATCTCAAGATAAGGGATCCCCGCCATCTTCATTTCGAATTCGTTGGCGCGGTCACCGGCCCAAATGACGTGAGTATGCGGGTCAACAAAGCCCGGCATCAGGACGCAGTTACTCGCGTCGAGGGTCGGTTCGTGAGGAAAGGAGGCTTTCAGTTCGGCCGTTGTGCCGACAGCGACGATCTTTTCATCGCGTATGACGACTGCACCGTTTTCGATGATGCCAAGGGTGCCGAGGGCATGTCCACGCTGCGGACCGCCTGCGAGGGTGAGGAGTTGGGAGGAAGAGTGAATGAGCATTGCAGAGACCAGAGATTAGAGAATAGAGATTAGAGTCCAGTCGATGGTGTAATTTAACCACAGACGGCACAAGGATACAACGGGCTCTTCCGTTTCTGGCGTGATAATAGACAACCCAGGGTTTCTCAGCCACTGACACCTGCACTGGCACCAGGTGCAAGTGTTTCACGGATTTTCACTGATTCTTTTGAACAATTTGTGAAATCCGTGGCAAGACTCTTAACGATGAAGATCACTATAGAGAATGCCATCTCAGCAGGTAGAATATTTGAAATCTTAGAGAAACGAGACTGCATGCTTGAAGAACCATGCCCTGATCACCACTCTCAAAAGCCTGCGAGGCAATCCGCGCGGCTGTGTCTATACGGAACCGCTGTGGGGGATTCCCTATAACCTGTATGCTCCTTATATTTCGATTTACATGCTGGCGCTTGGACTCTCAGATAAGCAGATCGGTCTGATCGTCAGCCTCAGCTGGGGCCTGCAGGTCGTGGTGGCAGCCTTGAGTGGGATCATCACCGACAAGCTCGGGCGCAGACTGACAACCCTGATCTCTGACATCATCTCCTGGAGCGTCCCGGCGCTCATTTCTGCCCTGGCTCAAAACTTCTGGTATTTCCTGATCGCCGGCCTCATCAATAGTCTCTGGCGCAGTAGCCATAATTCATGGTACTGCCTGCTGGTGGAGGACGCCGATCCCGATCAACTCGTCGACATCTTCAGCTGGATCTATATTGCAAATATAATGGTTGGCTTTGTTGCCCCTCTGGCTGGACTGCTCATCGGCGCGTTTTCACTCATACCCACCATGCGAGGGCTTTATATCTTTGCTGCGCTGATGTTCGCAGCGAAGGCCATCATTACGTATCAATTAACAGAAGAGACCCGCCAGGGAAAAATCCGCCTGCAGGAAACGCGCGGTCAGAGCATTTGGAGCGCGCTGAATGAGTATCGAGGTATTTTCCGGGATCTGCTGAATACGCCTCGAACGCTCTATACGGCCGGGATCATGCTGATGCTCAGCATTGCGACCTTGATCAGCGGGAGTTTTTGGTCCATCCTCGTGACTGAGAAAATGCAAATCCCGGCACAGAATTTAGCCATCTTTCCATTTGTCCGCTCGGCGATCATTTTGAGTTTCTTTTTTCTGGTGATGCCCCGCCTCAATAAACTGCACTTCAGGCTTCCCATGATGATTGGGTTTCTCGTCTACCTCGCCAGCCAGGTACTACTGGTCACTGCCCCTGTAAAAGGCTACGGCTTTCTCTTGCTGAGTGTTTTCCTGGAGGCATGCGGCTATGCAGCGGTCAGTCCACTGGTCGATCGAATGACCGTCTTGACGATCGAACCCAGGGAACGCGCCCGTATCTTATCCATTATTTTCGTGGGCGTCATTCTATGCTCTTCTCCCTTTGGCTGGATCGCAGGAACGCTTTCTGAGATCAATAAGGCCCTGCCGTTCTTCCTCAACATCGCCTTGTTCGGCATCGGAGCAATCCTCGCCTATGCGGCAGGACAAGTTTCACTCAGAGAATTAGCGATAGAGACCGCAGCAAATTAGATACTGATCTTCGTCCAGTAATGCAATCCGAACGGCCTTTCTTTCTTCTTCAAACTCAAAAGTAAAAATCATTCCTCTGACTTCATCAACAAGTAAGACATAATATTTCCCCAAGTCCAAAGTAATTTCATTGCTCTGGCAATCCGGGAACGAAAGGACAATCCATGAATAACGTGCAAAGTCCTCCCCATCTCTCGAGCCACCGCCTTGGCTTTGTCTCCACACGCTTTAACAGTACAGACGGCGTTTCGTTGGAGACGCAGAAGTGGGCACATGTTCTGGAACAGCTGGGCCAGAGCGTATATTACTTTGCAGGTCAATCCGACCAGCCCGAGGAAATCAGTTTTGTGGTGCCTGAGGCCCACTTTCTCCATAAAGATGTGCAAGCCATCGCCGGTATCTCGTACCGGTCCCCCACCCGCCCACCGGAGATCACTCATCGCGTCCATGAATTGCGGGCTTACCTCAAGGATCGGCTTTATGAGTTCATCAAGAAATATGATCTCGAACTGTTGATCGTTGAGAATGCACTTTCGATCCCGATGAACATCCCTCTCGGGCTCGCCCTGGCTGAACTGATCGCAGAAACAGGCATACCTGTCATCGGTCACCATCATGATTTCTTCTGGGAGCGGAAACGCTTTCTGGTCAACTGTATCGGCGACTATCTCGAAATGGCTTTCCCGCCCCGCCTGCCCAGTATCCATCATGTCGTGATCAATTCCCTGGCAGCCACCGAAATGGGCAAACGGCGGGGGATCAACGTCTCGGTTATTCCAAATGTCATGGACTTTGACAATCCGCCGGTCCCACCCGATGAGTACACTAACTCACTGCGGGCCGACCTGAGAGTGGATCCTGATGAACATTTCTTTCTCCAGCCCACGCGTCCCCTCCAGCGCAAAGGGATCGAGTATGCCATTGAGTTGATCCGCAGGCTGGGAGAAAAGGCGCGGCTGGTCATCTCCCACGCGGGTGGCGATGAAGGCAGCGAATATGTAGAACATGTGCGGACTCTGGCGGGATTGATGGACGTGCGTGTTAACTTTGTTTCCGACATCATCAGCACCGAGCGCGGTACCACCAAAGATGGACGCAAAGTCTATACTCTGGGAGATCTATATCCGCAGGCAGACCTGGTGACATTCCCGTCCCTGCTCGAGGGGTTTGGCAACGCTTTTTTGGAAACCGTTTATTATCGCCGCCCGATATTCGTGAACAACTACACCATCTATTCGATTGACATCAAACCCAAAGGGTTCCAGGCAGTTGAATTCAATGGTTTTATCACCGATGAGACGATCAAGCATGTCCAGAAAATTCTAAAGGATCGCAAATTCGCCGAAGAAATGACTGAGCGCAATTACGAGCTCGGAAAGCAATTCTACTCGTTTACCGTCCTGGAACGCCAATTGCAGGTATTACTGCACGCTTGTTTTAGCCGTGAAGAGTGGGGGTGGTGAGAGTGAATGATATACTGTGTCTATAAAATCCCTGATTACATAAAAGCAAATCAATAAGCCCATCGGGGCCAAACGAATGCCAGCCGTATCAAGAGTTGGCAATTGTCATATATAGTAGAGGAGAGAGAAATGACACCACAAGTACGCGCATTCGCACGGGCAGCACTTTGGGCATTGCCGGTTTGGGCGGCAATGTTGTTCCTCGGGACACTCACCCATCAGCCTGATCCTCAAAAAGATTTCGCCGGCTTTGCGGCATACGTTACCACCACAAGTTTTCTGTTTTCTCATTTGATTAATAGTATTACGGGAGCAGCTATCGGCTCAATAGGCATTGTCGGCTTAATGTTATATCTGCAAGACTCAAAAGTGGTGGGAAGAACAATAGCTGGAATGGTTGCCCTGGTAGCCTCGAACACCATTGTTTCCTCCATATTTGGTGTGGCTGCCTTCGCCCAGACTGCCATGGGACGGATGTTTATGGCGGGTCAGCAAAACGCGCTCGACTTCTACAACCAGGTCTACAACGGGGCCCTCTTTGGCACTGCCCTGATAGCCTTGCTGCTATTCATGCTCGGAGGAGTGTTGATCGGAAACGCCCTCACCACCTCTGACCTCTTTCCACGCTGGACGGGCTGGATATTTGCAATCAGTATGGTTGGTTTTGTGCTGAGCAATTTTCTCCTGGATATCGGGCAAAGTATCTTTTCGGCCCTACTCTTCTTGGTAACTGTTACCGTCGCATGGAATGCAGGCAAAGAAGGTCAGATGCAGGCAGCGAAACCCGCAGTTTCCCTGGAACCCTAGTTAAAAACGATCACTTTCACTTCTGCGACAGTTCAGTATGCCATTCCAAAAGATGCGGAGGCAGATTTGCCTTTCCTCCTAACGCGCAAGTGTGATAAAACAGAAATCAACACGGAGGCTTACGCGGGTGTGGACCAATTCGGAGGCGAAGCCTGTCCTGAAGTCATTATCTGGTTGGTGCAAACAGGCAAGCTCAGCGAGGAACGAATCGATCAATCGGTGCGACGGTTGCTGCGAGACAAGTTTAGTCTCGGACTCTTCGATCATCCTTATCTGGACGTGGAGGCAGCCGAACGGATCGTAGGGCAACCCGAATTTCGCAAAGTGGGCGAGCTCGCACAGCGGATATTGCCATTCTGCGCTTGAACGCTCCATACCAAAAGCGCAAAGGCCTGATGGAAAGCTACTTCCATGCCGGAGAGCTGGATTTCAAGGAACTTGAGAAAACACGTATTCTGAACATTTTGAACCAAGTTCCAACGGTCGTGGATATTTATCTTGAACGTCCTGCTGTCATTCCGGAAATTGCTGAAAAGAGCTTAGCGCTCCTGGCAAATTTCGGCGCAAGCGATGAGGCTGTTCTGGATGTCATTTTTGGGAAATTTGAACCGCAGGGAAAACTGCCGTTCGAGTTGCCCTCGTCATTGGACGCAGTCCGCAAACAAAAGGAAGACCTGC
>DATGYJ010000185.1:0-12044 GCA_035298105.1 Anaerolineales bacterium
CCAATTTCCCCCCTGCCGGCATCGAGCCATTAACTCAAAGCTGTTTCTCGGAATGCCTGCGGTGACATCCCCGTGACTTTATGGAACACGCGGCTGAAATAGGCCTGATCCTTGAATCCCACTTGCTGGGCGATCACACCTATAGCGTCCGTTGTATGTGTAAGCAGGTGTTTGGATTGGAGGACCCGATAACGGTTGAGATAGTCCCATGGTGAAAGATGCAACTCACGGTTGAAGACGCGGCTGAGGTAATCCTCGCTGACGCCAACTGCCTCAGCGACTTCCCAGCGGGAGATCGGACGCGTGTAATTTTGGTGTAGATAAGCAATGGTTTGCTTGACCAGCGCGCTGGTATGAGCAGGAAGGGTATCGGCTCCAAAGATAGCACGGTTTAGCGCCGAGAGAGTTTCCGAGTCGGACCAAATCCCCTTGGTCTGCAGGGTCACCCGGGTGTGACTTTCAATCCGTTTGACATCCTCCAGGCTCAACATTTTGTTGCTCAGGACAATCACCGGCACATGACGCAGATTGATATCTGAGCGCATTTGATCGAGCACATCCGCACCACTCAAGTTCGGCATGACAAGATCAAGCAAAACCAACGCAGGGACTTCCTTTGCCATCAGGGCCAGGGCAATCTCACCATTTTCCGCCAGGCGAACGGGATAGCCAGGTAAGCCTTCCTCGACCAAAGCTTTATGCGATTCTCGTACTTGCGGTTCATCATCCACGATCAGGATTGGACCTGCCCCTTGGGTTGGACTGAGCGCCGTGATCGTGTCGAGCAGCGTTTTTGTATTCGATGATTTAAGGACAAAACCGGTCATCCCCGCTAACACCGGCTGTTGTTCAACGGGTTGACCGTAGAGGACAAAGGGTGTCTGGCTCAGACTCGGATAATGACGCAGGCGACGGACAAGAGTCCAGTCACCGGGTTGGGCGTTGGACAAATCCCAGGCCAGGGCCATAGGTTTGGTATGGCTCAGTGCAGCTTCCAAATCTTCATGGCTACGCAACTGGAAGATCTCCAATCTCTGACGCTGACACATCTCCATGATTTCTTGGGAGGGCGTGTCACACCCTGAAATCAACAATAACACGGATGATCGATCATCCTGACTGATCATTTTTGTCTGGTCGCCCCAAGGAGATGCTTCGCCAAGAGCAGGGAGCGGCAGATAGATATGGAAGGTGGAACCCTCATTAGGCCGGCTCTCCAGCCTCATGGTCCCGCCGTGGAGCACAACCAGATGGCGCGTGATCGAAAGCCCCAACCCGATTCCGCCGACAATGCGGCGATTATCTTCAATGGTCACAAAAGGCTCGAAGATGCGTTCCTGCTGGACAGGATCAATTCCGAATCCTGTATCCGTTACCCAAAAATGGATCTGCGGCGGCACGACCTCTGCACCCAGTGTGATCTCCCCGTTCTCGGTATACTTTTTTGCGTTGCTTAAGAGATTTAAAAAGATTTGACGTAAGCGCAGCGCATCGGCTCGGATTTGCGGCAGACGTTCGGGAACACTTACTTTCCAGCGGATGTCTGGAGAAGCAGATTGATCGGCGAGGCTCCGGAAGGCATCCATCAGCAGCGGATGTGGATCCAGAAGCTCGAGCGCAAGATCGAGTTCATCTATCTCGGCGCGCGACAGATCCAGCAAATCATTAATGACACGTAATTGATGCGCCGCGTTGCTTTGGATCTGATGAATGTTACTTAATAATGAAGCAGGCAGCTCTCCGCCATATTTGTTCGGGTTCTGTAGCACATCCTGTGTATAGCCCATGATGATATTCAATGGCGTGCGCATCTCATGACTGACGTTGGCAAGCAAGCGCGTTTTGATGAGATCCGCTTTTTCTGCATCCAGGCGAGCCTGTTGAATTTCCTGAAAGAGAAGTGCTCCCTGCAGGGCGCTGCTCAAGTTATTTCGGAGCAGTTCATAGATGTTGCCATTCTGTGGACCAATTTCAAAAACAACGTAGCCAAGTGATTTATCCTGGAAATAAAGCGGTTCAATTACAAGACTATAACGACGACCCTGTGGAAGAAAATCCTTGGGGATGACTTGCTGGGTTGAAAAAGAGATCCCGCCCGGCTCGATCAGCGCGCACTTTTGGTCGGTATATGCCAGGTTCAAACGCGCTTGTTCGGGAACTTCCGCATCAGTTGGGTGTTCATACGTCACAAAGTACACGCTTGGGATGCCAAGGGAGGGCAGTCGTTCCACCAGTACGTCGGTCAATTGCTTGACGTCAAAGCTGGTCAGCAGAGCCCGGTTGATCTCGCGCAGATTTTCAGCTTGTCGATCTGCCTTCCATTGCAAATAGGCATGTGAGCGCTGAACCGACTCTTCCACCACCACGCGTGCCTGCGAGATAAGTGTTTCCAGGCTCGTTCTCTCTAAACCCGGGAAGGATTGCAGCGCCCAACGCCTTAAGATCGAAATCACGTTTTGCCAGTGAATGAGATCCTGATCTGCATGCATGGCCTGGCTGAGTACATTGTTCAGCACGACCAAAAATGAATGCGCCTCTTTTTCCATCTCCTGCACAAAGGCGTGAAAAATCGATCCCAACCATTCGTCAGCTTTTTCCGGATCAAGATCTATGGCGGCCCCCATTTCGGACACGCAGCCGGTGTGTGCCTCTGCGAGTTTTTTCTCATCCCGAACTTTTTCAGATCGATCAGAGGGCAGGAAGGATGCCAGGGCAATCGCCTCGGATGGACAACCACACGATTGCCGCACGATCAACCTCGAGGGCAATGTGATCAAAGCCGGAACGGATTCACCTGCGAGTTGCTGGAGGAGTACGTCCATGGCCTTTGAACCCTGCTCATAAAACGGAAGGTCAACGGTCGTGAGTGGCGGAGTCGCGAGGCGTTCCTCAATTGAGTTATTGAATCCCGTTACTGCCACATCCGCAGGGACTTCGAAACCGCGCCCTTGGAGAGTCTTCATCGCCCAGAGAGCCATCATGTCACTGACCGCAACGACGGCTTCAAAATCCTTGCCCGGTTTGAGAGCCCGTTCGTCGAGCAGGCTCTCAATGGCTTCCACCCCCGACTCCCAGGGTAGAGGCCGGGTCACTAATTCAGGCAGGAGAGGCAGGTTGAAGGCTTGCAGGGAATCGAGATAGGCACGGTAGCGTTCCTGGGCATAATAATGCTCCTCAGGTCCGCGCAGGAAGGCGATCCGGCCAAATCTATGCTCTTCGATCAAATGCGTCAGCAGTGCCCGCATCCCCAGGTAGCTATCTACAGAGACAGTCGGCATGCCTTCCATGAACTGCGCCAGGCTGACCATGGGTAACGGTTGGTAGCGCTGATGAAAAGCTCTGATCCCGGCCGGACCCAACACGCCGCCCAGAGCCGAGGACCAGGTCACCAGGCCATCCAGGCACTCGTTGCTTGCCAGATCAAAGATGGCGTTACGCTGGATCTCAAAGGAGTCTATGGCCTGCAGGCGTCCCCCGGGAAAACAAATCAGGTTTACATCATGACGTTCAGCCGAATCCAGCAGGCTGGGCCAAATGATCTGGCTGGCCCCCGTATGCAAACTGGCCAGCAAAAAACCAATGGTTTTGCGACCGTCTCGTGACGAAAATTCATTCATAGAAAGCGCTTTTGTCTTCGGCTATCTACAGTTTACTATGATTTTCGCCTGCCAGAACAGTATGGCTCTCTGGGATTTTCCGTGGGAGATACCCGGATGTAGGGGTGAGAGCGTGCCTAGGCACGCTCTCACCCCTACATCCGGCCCCCCTTTCACGGCAGAGGCCAGAGAACGAAAAGTATAAAGGAGGCGATGAACACCATGCCGAAAGAAATTGTAACCGAAACTCGTCCAGTGGAATCTCGCGCTCGGCGTGGGTCTCCCGACCCCGCCGCCATATGACCGTCAGGTCTCCACGGGTCACACTTCCAGCGTGACGCTCCCAGATATAGCCTATGTCTTGTTACTGCCTGGACACGCACGGGCATGAATGCCGCCTGCTTTGAGCGGAAGCCCAATGGGCTGCTCGGTTTTTTGTATATCGGCCTCCAGCTCGGCGCGAGTCTTTAGATTAGTCGTCGTGCCCGTGCAGCTGAAGCTCTGCCCAAACGCGTTATACGAATAGGCATCGCTGACCGTGGCTGGGCCGCTCGTGGTCGTTAGGGCCGCGTGCTGCCCCGTCCACTTGCAGGAAGTATCGTGTGGTTGTCCCACGCGTTCGCGAGATGAGTTGATTGCCGCCCAGCACATAACTGGCAAGCGTTGAGCCGCTGCCGTTGTATTCCAATACCACGCCGCCATAAGTGGAAGTTTCATCCCACAGGTAGTTGGTGACCGTGGAGCCAACCGTTTGTTTCACCCGCCGTCCATCGGCATCATAGCCATAAGTAATATTCGTGTTATTGGGCAAAACAACATTGGAGAGTTGGTCGGCCGCATCGTGATGAAAGTGAGTATTCGTAGTGCCGCGCATCTCATCGGTTAGACGGTACAGATTATCATACGTCCAAGTGATACTGGCACCACCAAGTTCCGTCACTCTTGCTAGGAGAAGTGGGTAATATAAGCATCGTACATCCGTGCTTTGTAATCCATCAAGCCCGTGCCGGTAAGGTCGCGTTGTCCTGTAAATGTAAAATCAGTTGAAGCAATCGCCGCATAAGTCGGCATGACACGTGCCTGCCCAAAGGGCAGGTAGCGCTGCTGCTCAAGAATAGCACCGTTTGCATCCAGCACCACTGAGACCGAGCCAAGCTGGTCGCTCAGGAAATACTTGAACCCGTCCGCATCCTTCATTGCCACCATCTGCCCGCCGAAGGCATAATACTTCTTGACCATACTGCCCGTGATCTCTAGTGCGCCGCCGAAGAAATAGCTCGTGATCACAGGTGATCCGGGCTGTCCATTTGTATATTCGGTATAAGACTGTGCAGTGCGAGTACCATCCCCATCATAGGTAAAGTCCCATTTGGCGGCGTAGTTGCCTGGCGTAGAACAGGTGCCGCTAGCAAGTTTGGCAATGCTGGCAATGCGGTTCTCGGCATTGTAGGTCTGCTTGTACGTCACGCGCGTTTCCGTGCGGCAAGTCATGTTTCCATTCTCATCGTAACTAAAGGAATCTGAGAACGAGCCGCCGCGGTTCACCGATGTTACCGCGTGCGGGATCGTCGCGCTATAGGTGTAATTACTGGCGTACCAGCCCTGCGGCACCGGTGTGGGCGAAGGGGTCCCGGTGGGCGTTGGTGCAGTGGGGGCAACCGTCGGTGTGCTGGCCAGGCTGGTGTTCTGGCAATAGGTCGAAGACTGGGCACACAGAGTCTCATTGTTGGCAAGGGAACTGGAATAGTAAATAGCGATCCGCCCGATCCCGCCATCTCCGTACAGGTGTTACCTATCTCCCCGGTCCATACAAATCTCTTTACCCTGCCTCCCATATTTGGGGGGTATTTTGTCTTCGGGTTCAGAGCGAAGGAATAGCGAAGGATTAGCGAATTCAGAGCGAATTCATATTTTCAGGGAAACGACGGCTTTTAGGACTTAAGTCATGCCCACAGGTGGGGGTACTCTTCAACCGGGTCATAGGCAAGGATCTAAGCATCAAGGACCATGAGACGACCTGGCAGATCAGGTCTCAGCGATCACCGGTTGGCACAGTGTCGCACGTATGTCTTACATCCGTAGCGAAACCAGAAATTTGATACTTGCTCATCAAAGGCTGCGAAACGTATAGTGATTCATGAGGCAAGCGCTCGATCCGCCCAAAGCTCATAACAAGTCGGTTTTGTCCATACGTTGTTCGGAACTATCCAAGACGGAAATTCTATAATGTAAAGGAATTCAACATGCGCAGAATCTTCACTGGCGGTGATTCTATGATCGAAATTTCAAAGCGAAAGAACTTCATTGGGATGCAGGTTTCGAAAAACCGGCGATTGGGGACTTTAGGTAAGTCCCTGTATAAATATCGCTGGCTATATTTCATGATGCTTCCCGGGCTTGTTTATTTCATATTGTTCCGCTACCTGCCGTTGTGGAATGCACAGATTGCGTTCAAAGATTTCAAGCCGCTCCTGGGGGTCTGGGGCAGTCCATTCGTCGGGTTCAAAAACTTCATTACATTTTTTCACTCTTATTATTTCACGCAGCTCATCAGCAACACGATCATCATTAGCCTGCTAAAGCTGATCCTGGGCATGCCGATGGCGATTATTCTGGCGCTTTGCATCTACGAAACGGCCTTCAAGCGGCTTGCCAGGTTCGTCCAGACCATTTCTTACCTGCCGCACTTTCTTTCGTGGGTGATCATGTTCGGTATTCTATTGGTGATGCTCTCTCCCGGTGAAGGCCTGATCAATGAGGCCATCAAAGCCGCCGGTGGAGAGCCAATTGCCTTCCTATACTCGCCGCAATGGTTTCGGGCGGTGGTCGTCGGCTCAGATATCTGGAAGGATACGGGTTGGGGCACCATATTGTATCTCGCGGCGTTGATGAGCATCGATCCCACCCTCTTCGAAGCCGCAGCCGTGGACGGTGCCTCCCGGATGCAGCGCATCTGGTATATCTCACTGCCTGGAATACTCGGCACAATTGTCGTGGTTACACTTCTGCGTCTCGGCAATATCCTGGATGCAGGCTTCCAGCAGATCTTTATGCTCTATTCCCTGCCAGTTTACAGTGTGGGCGACATCATCGATACCTGGGTATACCGCCAGGGTATCCTGGAATTCCAGTTCAGCCTGGCAACGGCTGTTGGCCTGTTCAAGGGGGTCATCGGGCTGGTCTTGATACTGATCGCCAACCGTCTGACAAAACAGTTCTCCGGTTCGGGTATTTACTCTTGAGACGAGGAGCCTGCCATGCGCACACTGACAAAATCCTGGGACGATGTCTTTTTCCAAATCCTGGTAAATGGTTTCCTGGTTACACTCCTTATCGCTGTGCTTATTCCCTTATGGCGCGTGTTTGTCATGTCGGTCACGCCTCTGCACTACATCGATACCAAGACGCTCGGGTTATGGCTCGACCCGAGAATTTGGTCGTTTGAGGCTTACAAACAACTGCTCAGTCATCCATCCTTTCTACGGGCCACTACAAGCAGCCTCATTATCACGCTGGGTGGCACCACGGTGAATATGCTCTTAACGGTTCCTTTTGCCTATGCACTTTCGAATGCTGATCTTCCTGGACGCAAATTCTTCATCACCCTGGCTCTGATCCCATTTCTGTTCAATGCCGGCTTGATCCCTACCTATCTAGTGGTCCAGAAACTAAACCTCATCGATACGTATTGGGCGGTGATCCTGCCGGGTGGTATCGGCGTTTACAACTTATTGGTCATGAAGAGCTTCTTTGAAGGCTTGCCTGATGAACTGAAAGAAGCGGCGCGTCTCGACGGGGCAAATGAATTGCAGGTATTGTGGCACGTGGTTCTGCCATTATCCAAGCCCATCCTGCTGACCGTGGGTTTATGGTACGCAGTTGGGCACTGGAATGAGTTTTTCACTGCCATCCTGTATCTCAATGACGCCAAGCTCCAGCCGCTGCCGGTTCTACTGCGCAACATCCTGCTGGCCGCCAATATCAATGAATATGTGGAATACGATGCCTTCAGTTCTGCACCGGTGTCGGCTTTCAGAGCTGCCAGTGTTTTCCTGACCATGCTGCCAATCATTCTCATCTACCCGCGCATCCAGCGCTACTTTACCAAGGGTACTCTTCTGGGAGGTGTCAAGCAATAATCATTCAAAAGGAGGTCCACCGTCGTATCAAGTTTGCACGATCCATGTTCGTCTCATCGATTTCACACTTCACTCATACTTTGAGAAGAGAGGTCCTACATGAATAAATTTTTGCTCAAGTTTCTACTGACAATTGCGGCGCTGGCTCTGATCATCAGTGCCTGTGCGCCTGCTGCTACACCAACTAAGGCGCCGGTCAAACCTGCAACAGAAGCACCGCAAGTCGCGCCAGCTACCCAGGCGCCTGCTCCCACTCCGGAAGCACCGGTCGACCTCGAGATCTGGGTTTCCGGCCGTGTCACCGAAGCAGGCCCACCGCCCGATGACTGGGTTGCATACCAGATGATCAAAGACGATCTGAACATCAACCTGAAAGTGGTCATGCTGCCCGGCACTCAGGCTGACCAGGATACCAGGATCAATACAGCTGCCGCGAGTAACTCCCTGCCTGATCTTTTCTTCGCCAATCGCGATGCATGGTACAAAATCACAGAGGCAGGGCTGACGGCAAATGTCGAAGAATTACTGCCTCTGATGCCAGAGCGCACCAAGACCCACTACAGCGACCCGGACCGCAACAAGCAGGTGACGTATAACGGTCATATGTACGGTCTGGCTGACCCCGGGAACCTGGTCCAAACGGACGCGACGGTCATCCGCCAGGATTGGTTGGATAAACTCGGTCTCAAAGCCCCCACCACCCTGGATGAATTCCTGACTGTTGCTAAAGCCTTCACGAATAATGATCCGGACGGCAATGGCAAGAAGGATACTTACGGCATGTGCGCCTTTATCGACGGGTCTGGTCTCAACGGTGCTGGCCTGGGTCCTCGCTTTGACTTCATCTACGGGGCTTACGGTGTGGCAGGCACATGGAACCTGACGAGCAAGGGTAACTTTGGTTTGAACGTGCGCAATCCGAACTACATGAAAGCCACGGAGTTCATTAAGACCCTGAACGACGCAGGTGTGATCGACCCCGACTGGCCGACCCTCAAGAAAGATGAGTTCCGCGTTCACTGGAAACAGGGTAAGTGCGGCATGATGCAGGAGAACTTCGCTGCCCTGTCAACCAAGTCTAACTATGCCGATTTCGATGCCAACTTCCCCAATGGTCAGTGGGTTCCCTTCGACCCGCCCAAGGGTCCCGATGGCGCCAGCTCGGCCGGTGTAACGATCCAGCCAGCTCGTATCTATGCTGTTTCACAGAAAGCCATAGATGAAGGCAAAGGTCCTGCTCTCGCCCGCCTGCTCGAATGGATGTCAACCGATGGATATATGTTGCTCGCCTTCGGCCAGGAAGGGGTGAACTATAAGCTGGATGCTAATGGTTACGTCTCCACCGACGGACTCGCCGATGCCGACAAGTGGACTGGCAAGGAAGCTCAACCGCTGACCCAATTAGCCAACATGGTCTACATCTTCTCGGATATCGAGTTGAAGGCCCGTTACCCGGCTTACAAGACTGCCAGTGGCCGCGACATGGATCCACTGGCGTACTACAACGCCTTCCAGAAGCAGACCTACACGAATTCTTCGGGCGCCGCTGTCATCAACCCGCCCGCCAATGCAGCTGACTTCGTCCGCTTCTACAGCGAGAACATTGTCCAGTTCGTGCTTGGACAAAAGCCTTTGACAGAAGCGAGTTGGACCGAGTACATCGCCGGCCTCGACTCACTGGGTGCAAAAGACCTCGAGGCGTCAGCGCAACAGACGCTGATCGATACCGGTTTCCTGGAGTAACCGCCCAGGAACAATGCAAGGCGGGCGGCGAGAAACCGCCCGCCTTTCTCTGAGCCTGTAAGACCCTAAGGGTTTCTCTGCCCAATTGAAGGAGAGGACCTTACCTCACGAGTATGAAATTAGGGCAACAGGCGTCACGGACAAAACCCTTAGGGTCTACTGATGAAAACCCCTCTCAAAATCGCCTACATCGGCGGAGGAAGCCGCGAATGGGCGCGCAAGCTGATGATCGACCTCGCTCTTTGTCCTGATCTGACAGGTGAAGTGGCGCTCTATGACATCGATATGGACGCTGCACGCCGCAATGAACAATTGGGCAATTGGATCCACACTTCGCAGCAGCCGGGCGTTGTATCGCGCTGGCACTATGTTGTCGCACCCGCGTTGAGGGATGCAGTACAGAACGCGGATTTCGTCATCATCTCCATTCAACCTGGTCCCCTGGAACTGATGGCAAAAGAGATCGCGCTTGCAGAAGAATATGGGCTCTTTTTCCCGGTCGGTGACACGACGGGCGCGCCAGGTCTCATTCGCGGACTTCGGTCTGTCTCCATTTACAAGGACTTTGCCGAAGCCCTGGCAACTTACTGCCCGAGCGCCTGGATCATCAACTACACCAACCCGATGTCCATTTGCACGCGGGCATTGACGCGTGTCGTGCCCGGGCTGCGGGTCTTTGGATGCTGCCATGAAGTTTTCGCCACGCAGCGCATCTTAGCCCGGGTTGCATCACAATGCCTGGATATTGAGGTACCCCCTAAAAATGAAATTCAAGTCAATGTCCTGGGGATCAATCATTTTACATGGATAGACAAAGCAGCATATCAGGGACATGATCTGCTTGCATTGCTGCCGCACTTTCTTAACCAACCGGGCATACTCCGCTCCTATGCCCGGGACGAAGTGGAAAGCTGGAACGACTGGTTCTATAGCTCAGATCAAGTCAAATTCGCGCTGTTCCAGCGCTTCGGAGTACTTGCCGCGGCCGACGACCGTCATCTCGTGGAATTTTTACCAGGATTTATTCATTCTCCCGAAACCTTATTCAAATGGGGAGTCAGCCGCACCCCTGTTTCATGGCGTATCGATTGTTGGGCAACTTCGCCACAAAAGACCCGTGACCTGATCAACGGTGTCACGCCACTTGTCCTTGAACCATCCGGTGAAGAAGGCGTGAACCTGATCAAAGCCCTGCTTGGGCTTGGTGATCTGGTCACGAATGTCAATTTGGAAAACATTGGGCAAATATCCAACCTGCCTCTGCATGCCGTTGTTGAGACCAATGCATATTTCAGCCGTGACAGCGCCTGCGCTTTGACCGCAGGCGGGCTTCCCTCCGGGATCGCGCCGCTGATTAATCAGCATACTGCCAATCAGGAATTGATCGTCGAAGCTGCATTGACTGAAAACACAGACCTCGCATTTCAAGCCTTCTTCAATGACCCGACCAATCCTCTTCCCATTGATATTGCCTGGGAATTTTTCAACAGACTATTGCAGGTTAACCGAGAATATCTGCCTTCGATGGCAGTTACATAGTTATTAACAGGTTCCATCATGAAGCAAATATCTTCACAGAATCCGTTCGCTGTAAATACATGGTCTGTCCGCATGGTCGAATCCACACTTCAACGTTACACGTTGAACGACGCCCTTTGGCATTATGAACATGGGTTGCAGGTCATGGCGATCCAAAAAGCGGCTGAAATCACAGGCGAGGCGCGTTATCTGCATTTTGTTTCAGATTGGATAGATGCCTTTGTGCAGCCAGACGGTGAGATCTGCACATATCGTATGGATGATTTCAACCTCGATCAGATCAACCCCGGAAAGTTGCTCTTCCAGCCCTACAGAAAGACGGGCGCCGAGCGGTACCGTAAGGCCCTTGGGTTGCTGCGTGAACAGCTGAAGCAGCAGCCGCGCACCCACAGCGGCGGGTTCTGGCACAAGAAGATCTATCCCCACCAGATCTGGTTGGATGGCACCTATATGGCCGGACCTTTCCTGGCGGAGTACGCCCGCTGCTTTGACGAACCTGAGCTACTCGAAGATGCTATCGATCAGATCCTGATGATCGAGGAACGCGCACGTGATCCCAAGACAGATTTGCTTTATCATGCCTGGGACGAAAGTAAACAACAGCGTTGGGCCGATCCCATCACAGGCTGCTCGCAATACTTCTGGGGGCGTGCCGTTGGCTGGTATATGATGGCATTGGTCGATGTGCTGGATCATCTTCCAAAGGAACAGGCTCGACGTCCCGCCCTGGTCGCCATTCTTGAGCGGACAGCGCGTGCCCTGGTGCGAGTCCAGGATGAAGAGACGGGTCTTTGGCACCAAATCCTTGATCTTCCCGATCGCCAGGGCAATTATCTCGAAGCCTCCGCCTCCGCTATGTTCGTCTATGCGTTTGCCAGGGGAGTCCACGAAGGGTATCTTGCCCAAGATTTTCTTTTCTCCGCCAGACGCGGCTATCACGGCTTGCTGGAAAACCTAATCAAGATCGATGCACAGGGCTGGCTTACGCTTGAAAAAGTATGCGGCGGTGCAGGCCTGGGCGGTGAAC
>DATGYJ010000186.1:0-1648 GCA_035298105.1 Anaerolineales bacterium
GTTGGCCTGAAAATCACGGAATCCTCTCAAAATCATTATGACACTCTTGAGCACCTGAGTCAATTGAAGTTAATGTCTGTGTCCATAATGCGAGAGCGGGAAACATCTTCCCATCAAATCGAGCATGCGTCCACCAATTTTCATCTGGTTATCGCCACATGCCCTGATCCTCCTCTGCCGCTGGCAAGGTTCCGTGCGCGTTCTGAAATGATGGAACTGCGCCAATCTGATTTGACCTTTACTTCTCAGGAAGCCGCCGATTTTCTCCATCACAAGGGGGCTGAAAATTTCAGAGGAGGATATGACGTATTACAGTCCACCTGTTCTCGCCGTTAAAATGCACTTTGCCGAAGTTCATCCCCCTCTCGCACTGGATCGAGATCAGCTTTGAGCCCGCTGTACATGTGGATGGCATTGATTGGGATATCTGCTCGCTTTTCCAGGAGGTGACAATTACGATCCAGCTGCTTATGGTCCCAATGCGTGCCAAGTCTGTCCATCCCAGCGGGCTATATGCGGGACGGGCAGGCCTCCGGCATCGGTAAAAAGTCCAGCCGCATAAAGGTCTCCGCCTGGATCGAATGCAAGCGCATTCACCTGCTTATTGAACCCTTTTCCGAGCTCGTGCCAGGAACTGCCATCCCAGTAGGCGATGTACTGCGCTGGGATACCATTTATGGATTCAAAGGAACCTCCGATAAAGAGATGACCGTTCGCATCCACTGTCATGTCATATATGGCAGGTGCATCACCCCCCAACTGGGCGGTGATGGTTCTCCAGTTTGTGCCATTCCAATAATCGATGTATCCATTCGGTTCACTCGTTAGACTGCTGACGTACAAGCCCCCGGATTTGTCCAATGCTAGATACCCACTGGTGTTGATCTTGCTCGTGTCGATCTGTTTCCATGTTTCGCCATCCCAGTGCGCAATATAGCTGGAATTCCCTTCCGGCGTTCGGGGTTGCTCGCCAGCGATGTACACCTCCCCGGTTGGGCTGACTACCAAAGCAAAAATATACACCTTGTCAAATCCCTTGCCAAGAACGGTCCAAGTCTTCTGATTCCACTTTGCCACATAGCCCATAGGAAACTCAGTGGTGTAGTCCCCGCTTGAATAATAAAAACTTCCCGCCGCATAGAGACTATCTTCTCCGTCCATGGCGAGAGCCACCACGGGAATGTTGCTTGACACGCGTCCAGCCCGGAGTGGGTCTACCACTGTGCCAAAATTGGCCGTGATATCTTCCCACCTGGCACCATCCCACCTCATGATTGCATTCGACAATCCCTGCTGGGAATCCGTGAAAAACTCTGCATAAAACTGACCGACGTTGTCGACGACGAGCGCATCCATTTCCGGTTGAAAACCGGTATCCAATGCAATCCATTTTTCGCCGTCCCATTGGGCAAGCTGCGCTTGTGGAAGCTGTTGTCCACCGTTTCCGTAACCGCTGGCATAGAGCTGGCCCTGTGGACCGATTGCCAGGTTATCGATGACAACATCAAAAATGGGGATTGGGTTTGGAAGTAACAAGGTAGATGTTGCTGCAGGAGTTGGAGAGGAGTGAGTGGCAATCACCGCAGGAGAAGGTTCAGCCGTTAACAAGGCCCGCGGCACGCATGCCGAGCAAAGAAGAAGGATAGAA
>DATGYJ010000187.1:0-10843 GCA_035298105.1 Anaerolineales bacterium
TTCTTGTCCAGTTCCGCCTGCGTAAATGTATGGGTTGCGGTGCAAGTCATGACCGCGCCGGGCGCTAACGCACCATCAGGGCAGCTCATATCATCGTTATCGTTGTCGTCGCTCAGGCTGATGCCCGTCAATGTAACTGTACCCGTATTTGTCACCAAGTAGCTGTAGTCCACTGTTTCGGGTGCGGACAGGCTGGTCGTGGCAGAACTTTTCGCTACTGTCATGGACGGGTTTTGGGAGATCGGGACGGTGACGGTGTCACTGCATACGCCCGCGCCGGCTGCCGGACAAAGATCATCGTCTGTTACGGTAGCCGTATTGCTCAGGCTGCCTGCATCCACATCGGCCTGTTGCACTATATAGCTGCCGCCCAAAGCACAAGTCCCATTTGGAGCCACACTTGCACAGGCATTGCTGTCCGACGTGAGCTTTGGATCGCTCACCACTACATTCGTCAAAGTGGTGTCGCCTGTATTTGTCATGACGATGTTATATGTGATGGTACTGCCCAACAGATAGGGACCTGCAGACGTGACCGTCTTGGTCATGGTTAAGGCAGGCACAAAGTTAACGGTTACTATTTGTGTATCGTCATCATCTTCGTCGGTACTTCCATTGCCCGGCATGGAATCAGAATCGTTCTGATCCTGATCGATGATCTCTGCATAATTGTCATAGGTACCACTTCCCAACACCTGAGCTTGATACGTTAAATTTACAGAAGTACCGCTGGGGAGACTATCGATCGTCCATAAAAGTCCGTTCGTGGAGGGATTGGTATCATTCCGTGTATCGCCGCCAGCGATCGATGAGCCGATATAGGTGTAGCCACCTGGTACGATGTCTCCAACCACAATACCTGTCGCCGCGCTGGGTCCATCGTTCGTAACAACCAAAGTAAAGGTAACTGTGCTGCCAACGTTGGGAGTCGCATTATTGACCTGCTTGTCGAGCGAAAGGTCAACCAAGGCATTGACATTCAGCGTCGCGCTGGCAGTGTTGCCCATCCCACTATTGGTCGCAGTGACATTCCCTGTCGTATTAATCTTGCTTCCAGGAGTAAGCGCCATGACATTCACAGAGACGGTACAAGTCCCTCCGGCTGTGATGATCCCAGCTGAAAAGTTCAGGGAAGTATCCCCCCTGACCGGTGTAAACGCCGGCGTCCCACAATTTGTGTTGCCTGCATTTGGCACTGCCGCAACCTGGACACCTGTGGGCAGAGTATCACTGAAAGCCACACCCGAGAGCGCGGTTGTAGTATTCGGGTTGGTGATCGTAAACGTCAGCGTACTTACTCCACCCAAATTGATCAGATCGTGTGAGAAGGATTTTTCAATCGAAGGGGGAACCACACGTGTAATGGTTGCACTGGCGCTGTTGGATGTGACGGTCGTCGCACCGGAACTTGCTGTGGCTGAGGCTGTATTCGTAACTGAACCTGCCGAAATATCTGCGGGTAGGATTGTGTATGTACCCGTACAAGTTGTAGAGGCGCCGGGATCAAGCGGGCCAACGGAAGGGCAATCCACCACGGCCACTTTATCGTCGGCGACCGTATAGGGCGAGATCAGTGTGACATCGCCGCTGTTGGTTAACGTGTAAGTGTAGGTGATCGCTTGCCCTGCGGCATAATAGGTTATGGGGTTTGCGGATTTTGTAAGAGTTAAAGCCGCGGGTTGGGTCAACGTTTGGGTCGTAGAAGCAGTTACAGGTCCGGCTTGCACGCTGCGGGCTGTTGCAGTGTTCGTTACAGACCCAGTATCGAAATCCGCCTGAGTGAGCGGATAAGAACCGGTACACGTGCTGGATTGCCTCGGTGGAAGGGCCAGTCCACCCAAAACCGGCACACATACAAGGGAGGCAAGCTTCGTGTCTGTGAGGGTTATACCAGTCAGGTTACCGCCCCCATTGTTGGTAATGACGAGGGTATAGTTGATCCTGTCCCCTACGTTGGTTAGGTCCGTGGGAGCTGCAATAGTTTGGTCTACGGTACCGGTCTTGGATAAGTTAATCGAGGCAGGCAAAGCACAACCCGTGACGGTTATCGTGTCAAGGTGCAGGGCACCGGTGGAGCCTCCGGCGCTATACCCGTAGATACGGAAATGAGCTGTGGGATTGTTGCTCAAGCCGGAGAGAGAGCTCAAATCAAGAGCTACATTTGCCCAGGAAGTTCCCACGGTTTGAGCAGAACCAAACTGGTTATAGGTTATTCCATCGATCGAATAATAAACACCCAGCCTGGTAGGACCCTGGCTGCTGCGCGCATCGGCAAAATTGAAATGGATGGCATTAAAACCAGAGGTTGGAACCAGAAAATCTACATACTTTGCCGGGTCACGGCTCGTGTCGGTTGTCCAATTAGAATATGAAGCCGCCCTCCCCGCCCCCGCTGCTCCATTGATATAGCCGCCGCCAATCCCGGCTGTCGTGAGCGTCCCTGTACCTGTTGAAGGTGTGGATACATCTCCTGTAAATGTCCAGCGAGTAATGTTTTGCTGTGTACACGTGCTCGGATCAGCGATGACCGCGACGCGGTACGAACTTGAGAAGTCAGAGTTATAGTGGTAACTGGAACCGGAGAAATCATAGATCAGGGTATTCAGAGTCTGGTTTGTTCCCCCGCCGCCGATGATCGTTACGTCATAAGTGACTACAATATCGCCGCCATATTTGCCAGTTCCCAGGCACGAGCGATATATTCCACTGCCAGGGTCGTTCACCCAGCCGCAGCCATCCGCATAAAGCTTGGTGGCGACATTTGCATCGGCACCGCCATTCGCAGTATACGTCGTTGTTACGCTGTTGACCCGGAAGATCGTATTAGGGAAATTGATGAAGCTTTCGATCTGCTCATACCCATTTGTCGCCGTGGAACCGATCAATTGAATCGTATACGTGCTTCCCACCAGCAGGTTCATTGTCCCGCCTGCGGCGATAGACACACCGTCCAGCTTGACATCGCTCACAATATTCCGTTTCTGCGATACCAGGTGCTCGACATAGATCTCGCGTGGCGTGGGGGAAGAGACTGAAATCGTTCCGCCAGCGCCATCGTTCGTAGCCGTCACCTGGATATGGTACCGGCGGGCATGATCATATGCAGCAGAATCCCTGGAGACGCTAACCTCAAAATAGAAATCGTGACAAGTGCTTGCGGCCAGACTGGCAAAGGTGATCGGATCGGCAGAACCGCTCCTCAAGCTAATGTAATTATCGCTGCTCTCCCAGACAAAATTTACGGTGATCCCGGTTGCAGCCAAATTGCCCCCATTACAAACACGCACACCGACTGGAAAATTATTAGGTCCAACATTGACATTGTTACTATCTAACCCCACCACGTTCCATGTGATCGGCGTGACGCTGAGCGTAGCAGCGGCGTGAGCCGCTTGTTGCGGCGGGAATGTCATCCCCACCAGGATTAAAACAAATAACCCCCAGCGTAAACTCATAGTGAAACAACGATACATAAACTCCTCCTACAAATCGATCAAAAATGAGTATCTGTCAAACACGCGCGTTAATATCCAGTTTGGCGCGTTCAAACGAGAGCCAACTTGTGAAAGGTAGTCGAAATACTATAAATGTTATGGACGATCTACTTATGTGACCCGATAAAAGAAAAACCCAGCCCAACGGCCGGGTTCGCTATTTGCTCGCCAGTGTCCTTACCTTTTCTTGCCCCAGTAAAAAGGAAAAGCGACCAGATCAAGACACTGGGTCATCGCATCCGTGAACTATCACCCAAATGTGCTAACCGCATTGATTGTATTGTCCGCTCATTTGGCTGTCAATTGTTACAAAAAACAATTTTGTAAGGATGAATATCATCTTTTGATTTATCTTCATCCTTTCCCTCACAACCCTGATTTTTGGCTGTGCGAACTCGCTCTTCTGCCGAGCAAGAGTTTTGATCTCTGTACTAATCCTGTACTAGTCCTGTACTAACGCAAAGCTTGTCCGGTGCTCTACTTTCGAGCAGCCTCCCAGCAGGTATGCCAAGACCTTTGCCGAGCAAGGTTATTGTATCTGCGTGAGACCTCCGGTCATTTTGCGGCAAGGTCCGAGACCTTTGCCGAGCAAGCCCCGGGAAGGTTCCCAGACCAGCAAGGGCCTGTGTGAGCCGCTTTGGCACCATTTACTGAATCCTGATTTCCGGACACTGAAAATGCCCTTCATTTGACATCCCCTCCTACTTCGATTATCCTTGCAACCGTCCGGGCAGGCCCGGCGCGGCAGAGCCTACCAAACCCCGCCAGGGTCGAAAGACAGCAACGGTACGGCAGTGTCTCTGGGTGCCGCCGGTCACCTGCTCGGATATTTTTCTATGACCTCGAACCGCTGGGTTTTCATCGTCCTCGCACTCCTCCTCGGGGTGGGCCTCGGGCTGGCTTATGGCTGGTACCTCGATCCCGTTGACTACTTCGACCTCACCCCCGATACCCTGCGGGCAGATTACAAAGCCGATTACGTTCTCATGGCCGCCGAGGCCTATCATGTAGAACAGGACCCGGGCCTGGCTGCCCGCCGCCTGGCCATCTTCGGCACCAAATCTCCGGCTGCCATCGCCGCCGATGGGCTTGCCTATGCCCGGGACAATGGCTATTCCGGCGCCGATATCACCCTCATCCAGGAGCTTGTCACGGCATTGCAGGCATGGAGCGGCATCCGGTGAGACGCATTCCCTGGGACGTATTGCTGGCGCTGCTCGTGGGACTTGGCCTGGGTCTCGTATACGCCTGGATCCTCGCCCCGCGCGGCATCCTCAATGCCCAACCCACCACCCTGCGGGCCGACTTCAAGGATCAGTATCGGGCGCTCATTGCCGCTGCCTACGCTGCCACCGGGGACCTGCCGCGGGCGCAGGCCCGCCTCTCGCTCCTGGGAGATCCCGATTCAATCGAAGCCCTCGACGCACAAGCCCAGCGGATGCAGGCCGGCGGGACGCAGTTCGAACATGCCGACCAGGTCGTGGCGCTCGCCCACGCCTTGAACCATGAAAGCGACGAGTCTGTCTCCGTTTCCACCCCCACGCCTCCAGCTGCCAGCCCCCCCGAGGATGCCTCCACCGCCACCCTGCCTCCTCCTCCACCTGACGTTCCCATCGTCCTCACCGAAACGCCTCAGACCCCCGAAGCACAGCCAACCCTCAGCGTCTCTACCCCGCGCCCAACGCAGACGCCGGTCCCCACCCTGGGCGCCCCCTTTGCCCTCTCCGGACAGGAAAGCCTCTGCGATCCCAACCTCCCCGATGGATTGCTGCAGGTGGTGGTGCTCAATTCAAACCGCAGGCAGCTCGCCGGCGTGGAGATCGTCATCACCTGGGATGGCGGCGAAGAGCAATTTTTCACCGGTCTCAAGCCGGATTTAGGGAATGGCTATGCAGATTACCTCATGGCGCCCGATATCACCTATGCAGTCCAGCTCGCCCGCGGCAGTGACGTGGCCCTCGGCATCACCGCCCCCACCTGCCAGACTGCCGACGGGGAAACCTTCTTTGGCAGCATCAAACTTACTTTCCAACAGCCCTAGGCTTGCGCACCCACTTCGCCAACGTGCTCCCTGCGCCGCCCTCCTTCGAGGGCTGCCGCTAAGCGGCAGCCCTCGAAGGAGGGCGGCGCAGGCGTTGCGCTCTAATCGCAGCCGCTGGTGTATTACAATTGCGTCTTGCTGATCCTATCCTTAGAGACTTATCAATGAAGCGATTTCTTGCTTACCTCCATCCATTCCTCTTTGCGCTTTACCCCATCTTCGAATTAAGAAATTACAACATTAGCTATGTAGATGCGGCTTCCCTGATCCGTCCTGTGATTTTGTCTGTCCTTGTGACGGCATTGGTCTGGCTCGTTTTTCGGCTGCTGTTCCGGGATTGGCGTAAATCGGGGATCATGGCAACCCTGGTGATGATCGCCTTCTTCACCTATGGGCATGTATTTTTGGAGATTGAATCGTTTCTTGGAGAGCCCATTCGACATCGCTATTTGGCGCTCCTCTACGTAGCCATCCTCCTGGTCTGCGGAATTCTCATTCTTCGGAAACTCAGAAACCCCGCCCCTCTCATCAACTTTCTGACCGTCACCGGGGGCATTCTGGTCGTTTTTTCGGTTGCCCGCTCCCTGCAGCATGACCTTGCCATTTATCAATCGGCGCGGCTTTCCAACCGGGCGCAAAGCTCGCTCATACAGAATGCCGGCGAACCCGCTGCCTCTCAAAAGCCCGATATCTACCTGATCCTGCTGGATGCTCATACCAGCGCTCAAACCCTCAAGGACGAATTCCACTTCGACGACTCGGGGTTCGTGCAAAAATTGAAAGACCTGGGGTTTTATGTGGCCGAATGTGCCCAGAGCAATTATCCGATCACCAAGCTCTCAGTCACCTCGGTGTTTTACGCAAAATATCATGAGCAGCCTACACTCTACCCCATCTACTCAAGCCTCGTGATCGAGACGCTGCGGTCGCAAGGCTATCGAGTCATCACATTTGAGAACCGCTCGAACGGTCACTTCGATATTGGAGAGGATCAGCGCCTCTCTCGTAACAAAATGATCCTGGGTCGTGTGGATATGACCGGTGGATTAAGCGAATTCGAGATCATGCTCTGGAAGACATCCTTTGCGAGGATCGCGTACGACATGCCCCAATTGATCCCCGGGTTTAATGTACAAAGCGTTCAAAGGATGGAATATTATGAACACTACCAGGAAACCTATTTCATGCTGGACGAATTGAAACGCCTGCCGGAAACGCCAGGTCCCAAATTCGTCTTTGCCCACTTTTTGGTTCCACATCCACCCTTTATCTTTACACCCGACGGTAAGTTTTATTGGCCGCCCGACCCTGCCACCGGTTATATGAACAATGCCAAGTTTATTGATTCCCAAATCCTGCCTGTCGTTGCCGACATTATCAAAAGGTCGAAGATTCCGCCGGTGATCATTATCATGGGTGATCACGGCGCGACCGGCGTGCCGAAGTTGGAGACACCCCAGCGGCGCATGTCCATTCTCAATGCCTATTATGTCAACGACCAGGCCCGGCAGGATTTATACGAAACGATCACCCCGGTCAACACGTTTCGGGTCATATTCAATCACTATTTTGGAACCACCTATCCATTATTGGAAGACCTGAGTTATCACAGCACCAACATGAAAAATTTCACCCCTGAAACTCTGGTGGCGAATCAATGCCAGGCTTCCCGTTGACCGGCTGACCGGTTACGGGTCGGAATTTGAAAGTGTCAGGTGCCTAAAAATATTTCAGCCACAGAATTCTCTGTGGCTGAAAAAGTAGAAGCGATCGGCACTACGGCATTGGGTTGCTGTTCGCCCAGTTATTTCCCAACCGTACCTCCACATCCACCGTTGAGGTGGGATCAGGTTTGATCAGGATCAGCGCACTGGAAGTGACCCCAAACACAGTCTGCAAATATTTCAACGTATAAAGCTTCGGTGAATACAATACGAGCGTGGTCGCGTCATAAGCCCGGTCCGCGTTACCGACTTCGGTCACGGGAACGCCGTGGGCCAGCAGGAAATTGCCGGTGCTCACATCCAGCCCCGGAGAGAACGAACCATTCAGTACCCGCACACGCGCCCCATCCGCCTGCATCAAAGCCACCGGATCATTTTGAGCAGCCAGCGGGCTTAATGCTCCACCCGCAGTGAAGATCTGATCGCGCAAGACACGGATCTTATCTGGCATTGGCTTCATAACGCTGGCAGCCTGTCCGCCAAGCTCGGTATCATTCAGCGTCACCATGCTGTAATCGATGACGCCGTTCTGAATGCTTTCTACCGGGATATCCTTTGCCAGCACTCCCAGCCGCAGGGCCGTATCAAAGGGCATATTGGTCTTGACACCGGCCGAGAACTGTTCATAGAAAGTTTGGGCTTTCCCAACCAGAACGGGGAAATTCTCAGGGCTCATCACTTTATCCCGGATCGCCAGGATGACCTTTTGTTGTCGTTTTGCCCGCGCGATATCGCCTTCTTTGTCCTTGCGGAAGCGGGCATAGGCAAGCGCCACCTCTCCCCGCAGATGACGCACCCCACAGCAGGTCAGCTTGATTTTATCTTTGCCGCCGCCAACCGGATCGAGTCTTAGATTCTCGTCAATGCGCACGTCGATCCCACCAATCTCGTCGATAAATTGCGCAAAAGTATTGAAGTCAACCTGTGCATAATATTGGATGGGCACGCCGAGGAATTGCTCGACGGTCTTCCTGGCAAGTTCAGGCCCTCCGCCCGGCAGCTTGCTGCCTTCACCAGATGAGTAAGCGGTATTGATGCGGCTGTAACCGAACCCGGGGATATTGACCCACATGTCGCGGGGGATGGACAACATGCCGGCAGTCTTGGTCAGTGGGTCGATCGTCAGCACGATCATCGTATCAGAGCGCGGCGCGCCCTCTCCTGCCAGCCAATCCCGATAATCGAGACCGATGAGCAGGACATTGATGCGGCTGCCTCCATCCCATACCGGGGGCAGATCGCTTTGTGGAACAGTGATGGGAGGTGGTAACTCTTGTACACTGGGAACCGCGGTTCCGTCGGTATTCGTCATATCCGGTCCACTCAATCCGGCGGTCACCGTACCACAATTTGAGGGAGCCATGCCAGGCAGGCTTGTAATCGTCCAACAGGTCACCAGGTTACGCACAAAGAAATAACCACCCACAGCCAGCCCCAGGCCAATCACAATCAGAATGATCTGCACGAGTGCAGAACGTCCAAGTTTAATGTTTTTGAGAGAGTTCAATATATTCATAGAGGTTTAATATATACCATATCCAGGCCAAGTCGATCCAAGCCTTCTTTGGCCCAATGCTGCAGCAGGGCCGAGTCTTCTTCCATCACTTTCATCATGATGGGAATGGCACGATGGTCACGGAGTTCTGCCAGTGCCCGCAAGGCATGGATGCGCGCCGCCTGCGGTGCATGATTCACAACTTCAATGAGGGCGGGGACCGTTGACTTTCCAATCTTGACCAGCGCATTCACGGCCAGACTGCTGACCATCGTATCTTCGTCGTTCAATGCCTGGATGAGAGGCTGAGTCGCACTTTCTTCGGGTTTGATGGCCAGCCCCAGCGCTGCACACTGCCGCACTTCACGGGCCGGATCGTTCAGAAAAGGGACCAGCCATTCCGCATGACGACCGGCCTGTGGAGATTGCGCAAGCACACGCAGCCCCCACCAGCGCTGATCTACATCCGCGGAGTGAGTTAGGTCCAATATCGCAGGGATCGCTTCTTCGCCCAGATCGATCAGCCCCGGAACAGCTCTTTCCGCGCGGACCTCATCCCCACTGGTGAGGTCATTTAATAAATCTTGCAATGTAGGCACTTTATCTCGCAGGAGGAGGAACCGGCAATTCGCCTTCCACCACGCTCACCCACTTGTCGCCCTCATCGATCAGCATGACTGGGATATCGTCGACGATCGGATATTTTCGTCCACAATCTTTGCAGATGAACCAGGCATCCTTATACAACTTGAGTTCACCGCCCGTCGTGCGCACACAATTCGGACAGCGCAAAATTTCAATGAGTGTTTCACTAATCATGGGTTCTCCGTTTCCAAACAGCAAGGAATTTTACCATGGCTGTTCGGCCGAATTATGAAGACGGGCCATAACATAAATTCTGTTCCTTCGCCAGCTTTTCAGGGTTTTTCGAGTCGGGTCCATACTGGCAAATTGCCTGCCAGGGTTCATAATGCGTAGTGATGGTATCCTGGTAAAGAACACCGCCATTGCGCGATACCGTTCGAGTAACGGAAACGTCTGCACCATTGGCCGCCCAATCCACTTGTTTCATCTCATTCTTTTTCAACTCAGGGTTTTCTTCAAACGAAGGTGACGGCGCAGGGACAACATTCGTGGGACCCGTTGTGTCCCAGGTCACCGAACGCCCATCCGGCGTGGAGTAGAACTTCCAGGTGAGCGTGCGTGAGCCAACGTCGACATAAGTCTCCATCAAAAGCCAGTAAGGCGTGTCGTTGGTAAACTTGAAATCGACCAATGGAAAGTAAACCGTGGCGTCCAGGCCGGCCAATCTTGGGTCATCTGCCCCGCTGGCAGTCTGCTCATAATAAGAGACGCGATAGGCATGGGGCGTTCTTTCCACAATCGGAAACCCTGTGTTAAACGCCGCACGGAAAAGCGTCGTGCTCACCTGACACACGCCACCTCCAACGCCCTTAATGGTCTTGCCGCCATAAATAATGAGCGCTTCCGCGAAACCATTATCGAGGCTGATATCCCCCAGATGGGCTCCCATGGAGAAAGTTTCCCCCGGTGCGACCAGGACACCGAGAAACTGTTTGGCAGCCGCCTGGATATTTTGAATCCTCGCCTCCGACGAGCCATAAAAATAAGAAGTCTCCTCGTGGATTAATGCGGTAATACCTAATTCCTGTCCCGTGGCTGTCCCGGAGACCTTGGGTTGGGTCTCATTGATCACCAGCGCAACGGTATGCTCGCCGCGGGCCAGTGCTTCGTTGATGGCTTTGATGCTGGCATCTACATCCAGGGCGCGCCCCACTTTTGAATCTTCCATCAATTCCAATTGACCCGTCGCATCATTGAAAATAAATTTTGGCTCGGAAGGCAAACGATCCACCTGGGTCTTGACCGGGATAAGCAAGTCACGTAACCCTTTTGGGTTAAGAGCAACCTGGAGGGCTTGCTGGTCCCCCTCCGGCGCACGCTGCACGGCAATCAGATTCGCAACGATTTGAGGGTTGTAAATATAAGGGCCCAGATCACCCTGTGCGGCATTTGGAATTGTCAGGGTGAGCGGCTGGCTGAGAAGCTGTCGAGCGGCATCGGCTTT
>DATGYJ010000188.1:0-25248 GCA_035298105.1 Anaerolineales bacterium
GGCATCTCGCCCAATATGATCATCGCCCGCTCTGATTATGCGGTGGACAAGGATCTCTGTGACAAGATCGCATTGTTCTGCGATGTGGAAAAAGAAGCTGTCGTCCCAATGGTGACCAGCGACGTACTCTATGAAGTACCTTTATTACTCGAGAAGGCCGGCGTTGGAGATTATCTGGTTCGGAAGCTAAATCTGAAAGCCACCAGCAAGCCCGATATGCGGCCCTGGGAAAAGCTCGTGGAACGTGTCCGAAAGCCGAAGCCGAGCGTGAAGGTCGCCCTGGTTGGAAAATATGTCGAATTGCAGGATGCCTACATGTCGGTGCGTGAGGCGCTCAAACACGCCGCGCTGGCAAATGACGTGGAAGTGGAGATCGGCTGGGTGCACTCGGCTGACCTTGAAAAGGACAAGGGCTGGGACATCATCCAGAACTCAGATGGGATCCTGGTCCCCGGCGGCTTCGGGTCACGCGGCATCGAAGGCAAGATCATGGCGGCACGTTATGCCCGTGAGAGAAAAGTTCCGTACCTTGGGCTGTGTTTGGGCATGCAGGTGATGTGCGTTGATTTCGCGCGCAACGTGTTAAATCATGAAGATGCGAATTCATCGGAATTTGATCGCAGCACGGAATATCCCGTGATCGACCTGATGCTGGATCAGCGTTCGATCACCGATATGGGCGGCACGATGCGGCTTGGGCTCTATCCTTGCGTGTTGCAAAAAGGCTCAAAGGCTGCCGCAGCTTACAGTTTGGATCAGGTGGAGGAACGGCACCGCCATCGGTTTGAGTTCAATAATGCCTTCAAACGCGATTTTGAGAAGGCAGGCATGTCGTTCTCCGGAATGTCGCCCGATGGAAAGCTGGTCGAGATCGCCGAGCTAAAGGATCATCCCTTTATGGTTGGCAGCCAGTTCCACCCCGAGTTTTTGTCAAGGCCGATGAAGCCACATCCGCTGTTCACAGGCTTTATCAAAGCGGCGAAGGAAAAGAACGGGAAGAAGTAGTCCGCCTCCCTTTGTAGCCTGCAATCTAATTTTTCGATGATCTAGCCACAGAGCCTGGCATCCCCTCGATGCCGGGCTCTGTGGCTAGATCGTTAAGGCTGAGGCAAATCAGACCACAGCGGGAGGCCAGCCATTTATTCACCCAGACAGGCCGGAGCGAAAGCGGATCAAGAGCGACTGGAGCATATAGCCAGGATATAGGCAGGATATAGACACCATATAGGCAGTTTATGGGCAAACCGAAAGAAAAGCGAGAGAGCAGCGATGAAGCTGCCAGGGGTTCAGGCAAGGGCAGTCTTCAATTCATGCCATCCCGCAATGATCCGCCGCCTCAAACTGCGGAATGGAGCCGGTCACCCCACCGATCCCAGTGATTACGCCGACCATAAAATCTGCGATTGATTTGCTACGATTGGGCAGCAGCTCTACCGCTAAAATGAAAGTTAAGTTTTATATGAGTCCAGCCAACATCATGAAGTCAATCTATCTAAACAGGAGGGTAGATTCATGGCACACACTTTTAGAACCAGGTTCCCGATTCGGTTATTGATTCTTATAAGCCTGCTGGTAAGTTTGCCAGGAGGACTAGCCCTGGCAGCGCCAGGCGACGTAACCCGCATCTCGGTCGCTTCGAGCGGCGCGCAGGGCAATGACATGTCCCGCTGGCCCCAGGTCTCCGGGGATGGAAACTTCGTGGTCTTTGAATCGTACGCCACCAATTTGGTGAGCAATGACACCAATGGCGAGCCGGACATTTTTGTGCGTAACCGCTCGACCGGCACCACGGAGCGGGTCTCTGTGGCAGATGATGAGAGCCAGGCAAACAGCTGGTCGGAGTCCGACCTCGCCATCTCGAGGGATGGCCGTTTTGTGGCCTTTGCCTCCACGGCCAGCAATCTTGTGAGCGGGGATACCAATGGTGCGATGGACGTCTTTGTGCGCGACCGTCAACTCGGGCAAACGAAGCGTGTCTCTGTCGATTCGAGTGGCGCACAAGTGCCTGGCGATGAAACGACCGACTACGGCGGACTTGCCATCTCTGGTGATGGCCGTTTTGTGGTATTCACTTCCAATGCCGCCGGTCTGGTGAGCGACGATACAAACGGCGCAGAAGATGTCTTTGTGCATGACATGCAGAGCGGTGCCACCGCACGTATCTCCGTCTCTTCCAATGGTGACCAGGCGGACAACTCCTCGGTCTCCTCAGATATTTCTGACGATGGGCACCTGGTTGTTTTCTGGTCGAGTGCGACCAATCTGGTGAGCGGCGATACGAACAGTGTGAATGACGTCTTTGTGCACGATCTATTGACAGGGGAGACGACCCGTGTCTCGGTGAATTCGAATGGGGAGCAGGCAGACCACCGCTCCGATGGCGGTGCCCTTTCCGACGATGGACGTTATGTAGTCTTCTCTTCAGAGGCGGAAAACCTTGCACCAGGCTACGAGATTTGGGAACATGTTTACCTACGTGACCTGGAGACCGGGGAAACGACACGCATGTCTGTCGAAACAAACGGAAATATCCTGGTCGGCTGGGCACAGGCCCCCGACATTTCCGGCGATGGTCGCTATGTCGCCTTTGAGTTCGATTCAAGAGACGATGGTGCGCCAATCCGCTGGATCTACGTTCACGACCGTGTCACGGGGCAGTCGATTGCTGCCACACGAGGCGAAGAAGAAGAGGAACCCTTCAACGCATCGCTTACTGGGAATGGACGCTTCCTGGCCTTCGATTCCGGGAATTCTACTCTCGTGAGCGGCGACACAAATGGCGTTCGAGATGTATTTGTGCGCGAGGCTCCCTTTTATTCGGATCCAGTACCCACCGTTGTTTCGATCAACCGTGCAGACCCTAACCCGACGTTCACCGGGCGGAGCGTGCACTACACAGTGACGTTCTCCGAGGCGGTAACCGGGGTAGACGCAACCGACTTCAGACTGACCAAATCGGGGACTACTTCTGCAGCCATCACCGGTGTAACCGGCACTGGCAATACATACACTGTAACAATAAGCACCGGCAACACCAAGAATACTCTGCGCCTCGACCTGATCGATAATGACAGCATCAAAGATGCTACCAACCAGCCTCTGGGTGGGCCAGGTACAGGGAATGGTAATTTCACAACAGGCCAGGCCTACACTGTTTACCTGCTCACTACTGTTCTCTTCCGCTCCAACGGGACGAACGATGGCTGGGTGGTTGAATCGGGCGAAACGACCAACCAGGGCGGCTCGCTCAACGCCACTGGCACCACATTCTACCTGGGTGATAATGCCCAGGATCGCCAGTTCCGCGCCTTCTTACATTTCCCCACCTCAACCCTGCCCGATAATGCCGTGATCAGGCAGGCTACCATCAAGCTCAAAAAACAAGGGATAACCGGCACGGATCCCTTCACCACCCACCAGAACATTGTAATAGACATTCGCTCGGGGGCGTTCAGCGGATCCAATGCGCTGCAGATCATAGATTTCCAGGCAGCTGCCAGCCGGAATGCAGTTGGCATGATCCTAAACACACCGTCCGGCGTCTGGTATTCGTCCAACCTGGACGCCACGGCATTCCCCTACGTTAACCGGGTGGGCGTCACTCAATTCCGCCTGGCATTCCAGCTCGATGATAATGACGATTTGGGAGCCGATACCATTAAATTCTACAGTGGCAATTACTCGGATCTTGCATATCGCCCCCAGTTGCAGATCCAGTATTATGTGCCGTGAGCTATATTAGCGTTACCCCAATATAACAGGCAGGCCCTCCTTGTGAGGGCCTGTCGTGTTGATAGAAAGGTCGCTTTGTTTTCTTTGCCGGCACACTATCTCTTCTTTTTATTCCTTTTTGCTTTCTTTACCGCCGGAGCTGGCATGTGTGTATTTACCCCAGGAACTCCTTCAGCGACTACTTTTGCCTGCTTATAGGGGTCCCGCAGATTGACAGGTCTGACGGATTCCTGGCGCAAACGCAGGTTTAGCATCTCGACAAAGACGGAGAAGCCCATTGCAAAATAGATGTATCCTTTTGAAATGTGTTGGTGGAAACCCTCGACGATCAGGGTAAAACCGATCAACAGCAGGAAACTCAAAGCCAGCATCTTAATGGTTGGATGGCGCTCAACGAAAGTAGCCAGCGGTCCTGAAGTAAACACCATTACGACCGCCGCAATCACGACTGCTGCAATCATGATCCCCAGTTGATTCACCATACCTACGGCGGTGATCACCGAATCGAGGGAAAAGACAATATCCAACAACATGATTTGGAAGACCACATTCCAAAATGCGGCACTGACTTTTGCAGAAGCCTGCCCTTCAATCCCTTCCAATTTTTGATGGATTTCATGCGTACTTTTGGCAATCAGAAAAAGCCCACCGGCAAATAGAATCAGATCCTTGCCTGAGACATCCAGGCTGAACACCGTAAAAAGCGGCTGGTCCAGTCCAATGAGCCAACTTAGCGAGAGGAGCAGCAGGATCCGTGTCACAACTGCCAGCATGATGCCCGTCCTGCGTGCCCGGCCTTGTTGATCTTGCGGAAGCTTGCCAGCCAGTATCGAAATGAAAATGACATTGTCCACGCCCAGAACGAGTTCCAGGGCTACCAGCGTTAGGAATGCAATCCAAGTTTCGGGTTGGGTAATCCAGTCCATGATCCAATCTCCTGAAGAGTAACTTGGGAAAGTATACCCGAACTCAATCGGTGAGAGCCAGTCTTGCCTACCGCTTGTCTCACTACGTAAGTAAACTTTTTACATGGAATTAAAGGCTAAACTTCAAATATAAAGTTTACAAAATTATCCACACTGCCGCTGTGCGGCGTGCTGCGCTTGTGCGGCACTCTGTAATGCTATAATTCCGTCACTGACTGTATGAAGACACAACCCTTTCAACTGACCACCCTCTCACAATCCTCGCTGCAGGATTATGTGGATTGTACACAGCGCTTCAAACTTCGCTATTTGGACCGTTTGTCTTATCCTGCGGTGGAAACCGAACCGACCCTGGAGAACGAGAAACACCAACAGGAAGGTGAATATTTCCACCGCCTGGTTCAACAGCATTTCATCGGCATTCCGGCGGAGCAGATCACGAAATTCGCCAACACCCCTAATCTTCAGAGATGGTGGGAGAACTTTCTTGCGGTTCCGGAACTTCGAAGTCTCCGAGACGCCGGAGGTCTATATCCTGAAGCCACGCTTTCTGCGCCACTGGGCAAATACCGTCTGCTTGCAAAATACGATCTGCTCGCTGTCCAGAACGGCAAAGTCATGATCTATGATTGGAAGACCTACCGCAAGCGGCCGCGTAATGAATGGCTGGCCGCACGCATGCAGACCCGCGTGTATCGTGCCATCCTGGTCCACGCCGGCGCGCACTTGAACAATGGCCAGCCTTTTGAACCAGAACAAATCGAGATGATTTACTGGTTTGCAGATTTCCCGGAAGAACCGGCGCGCTTCCCTTACACGTCTGCACAGTTCAAGCGAGATTGGGATGTACTGGTCAAGCTTTCAGATGAAATCGCATCCGCTTCTTCCTACCCGCTGACGGACGACCGTCAAAAGTGCCTTTATTGCACCTACAGGTCATACTGTGAACGCGGCGTCCGCGCCGGCGATTTGGAAGGAGCTGAAGCAGAGATGGAAGCGGAGGAACTGTTCAACGTCAACTTTGAACAGATTGGCGAGATTGCGTTTTAGTACTTCCGGTGACAGTGGAGCAAATCATGCGGTGTTCCCAATTCGCCCTACTTTGCATAAATTCCCAGATGGTTTCCTACCGGTCTCTCTCTGCCGGGAATGTAGTTATCAATGGGCGAGTTCAAGATCAAAGCGCCACCGTCTTTATCTTCGATCACCATCGTTGAAGACCCCCCTCCATCCAGGCTCATCGCTGCATAAGCGCCCTGTTTGACCAGCAATTTGGCCAGGCCTGTAAAAGTTGCCCCATCGCTGTAAAAAGGCTGGCGCCCATCCACAACGACAATATAGAGATAGCGTCCGTTACGGCTGATTCCGATCGCCGTTCGCGGATCTAATTCCTGATCATCCAGGTCAGAGGCTGGCTCGCCTTTGAGCACCAGCATACGATCCCCGGAGATAGCGTTATATATTTTACTGGGCCGGTTGTTGAACGATAAAACATTTCGGCGATTGATATACAGAATAGGTTCGATCCCATCGGTATCGTCGCCGACCCAATAGGTTTTTCCAGTCGAGGCAGCAAAGCCCGTAGGTGCAACAGGGTCCCCGACATGTGGATAATAATCGGCCAGACTGTGTGACCACCATGGCGAGAATCCACTACCGTTGACTGCGATCTGCACATCGAACTCCTGGAGAAATTGAGACGTCGTGCGAGCATTCAATGGCTTCTGCCCGTCTGAATCTGGCGGCGTAACGAGAAATTCGATCCCCTTGACTCTCGTATCAATGCTCAATACATGGGCAATCATCGGTCGCGGGAAAACTTGAACCAACCGGCGATACGTCACCCCTTCATAGAGTTTTTGCTTCATAGGGACCGGTGCCGGCCTGCCACGGTCGTACAAGAGATATCCAGCGCTGCACACAGCCAGGGCAATGAACACCGGCAAAATTATTCTGATCGGCCTGAATTTCATGCTGTTATTATAAACAAAACCGAGCGAACCAATGTCCGCTCGGATAGCTCCCCAATCAAGCAGGTCGCGTTTCTGCTTTCGGGAACTCACTTGCATGATTTGCTACACTGGCCCGGTACAGGTGCCGGGGAGTGTCGCAAACGTGACGGAAAAAACTTACGTCACGATTTCCTGTTCTGCCTGGCGCATGGTCTTGAACGATTGGATGGCAACCTCCAGCATGGAGGCATCGGGCTCGCGCGTGGTCAGAGACTGGAGAGCAAGATTGGGCTTGATCAGGAAGCGCACGATTGGCGAATCCAAATGATTAGCGGTCCAGCGGATATACTCTACTGCAATCCCCGCCAGCACGGGGATCAGCAAAACACGGCTGACAAGCCTCCAGAACAGAGAGAGTGGTCCAAGGGCTGTGAAGACCAGGATCGAGATCAACACCAGCGTCAGAATGAACGCCGTGCCGCAGCGTGGATGCTCTAAAGAAAACTTTGCCACGGATTCAGGAGTCAGTTCAGCACCTGCTTCAAACGCATTGATGGTCTTGTGCTCGGCGCCATGGTAGCCAAACAGGCGTTTGACATCGGGCATGAATCCAATCGCCCAGATGTAACCAACCAGCAGGATCAAGCGGATAACACCTTCGAGCAGATTCGCCAGCCATGCATTCCAGCTGAGATACTTCTCAGCCAAACCACCAATTGCTGCCGGGAGGAGGAAAAATAATCCGATGCCAAGGCTGAGCGAGATAGCCACAGTGATATAGAGGGCGGGACCTTCAAGCTTTTCGTCTTCACCGGTCTGGGTATTTGCGGAAAGGGTCAGTGCGCGCATTCCCAATCCAAGCGCATCCGAGAGCATAATGACACCGCGCAGGAAGGGGATCTTGGTAATCCGAGAACGATAGACAGCCCCAAGATTTTCTTTGTGAATGACAATATTTCCATCAGGCGCGCGCATCGCAATTGCAAAGGCTTTTTGTCCGCGCATCATCACGCCTTCAATCACTGCCTGTCCACCGTATGTAATAATTTTATCTTCCATGAATAATTTGCTCACCTATAAGAAAGTCCGGAAGGCGTCGTCCCTGATGGGGTCTGCGATGTGGCGACGTATCCTGGAAAAACGCCTTTGAACCTTTATCCGAGGTTATAAAAGAAATGGATGAACGCCTCAATGCCTTTGTACCAGGTCGGCAGATGCAGATGTTCGTTTGGTGAATGGACGTTGTCACTGGGCAATCCCATACCGACCAAAACAGACTCTACGCCGCAGATCTGTTGCAGCATGGCCACTGCTCCAATGGAACCGCCCTCGCGGCGATAGAATGGGCGCGTGCCCCAGACAGTCTCCATCGCCTTATCCATGGCTTTGACACCGGGGTTGTTTAAATCTGCAATGGCGAACGGGCTGCTGGTCAAATCCTTGACTTCCCACTTAACGGTCTTGGGTGCATTCTTTTCCATGAAGCGTAACATTTGTTCTTTCACTTCTGCCGGGGTCTGATCGGGAACGAGACGGCAGGAAATTTTGGCCATCGCCTTGGCAGGAAGAACCGTCTTCGAACCGGGACCGGTCCAGCCGGAGAGCAGCCCGTTCACTTCCAGGGTTGGCCTCGCGCCGGTACGCTCAGCAGAGCTATATCCTTCTTCGCCCCACAGCGCAGGTACACCGGCTTCCGCCAAATAACTCGCCTCATCATTAGGGAGGCGGGCAAAGTCGCGGCGCTCCTGCTCACTCAGGGGACGCACGGGATCATAAAAGCCCGGCAGAGTAATCCGGCCCTTCTCATCATGCATTTTGGCAATCAATTCTGCCAGGACCTGGGCAGGGTTATGCACCGCGCCGCCAAACAAACCAGAGTGCAAATCGGCTTTGGGTCCCCAGACGTTGATTTCCAGATAGGCTAACCCACGCAGGCCATATGTGATGGTCGGCATATCGATGCCCATCATACCTGCGTCGGGGTTGAGAGAAACATCCGCTTTAAATTTCTCAGCATGCTTCTGGAGGAAAGGCTCGAGATGCTTGGAGCCGATTTCCTCTTCGCCTTCCAGCAGGAATTTCAAATTGACAGGCAGCTCGCCAGTCTTCATCAGGGATTCGATCGCGCTAAAGGTTGCCAGAACCTGTCCCTTCATATCAGAGGAACCGCGCCCGAACAATAGGTCACCGCGGACTTCAGGCTCGAACGGTCCCGTTTCCCATAGATCCTCAGGGTCTGGAGGCTGAACGTCATAATGCCCGTAAACTAAGACGGTCGGCGCGCCGGGTTTCTTAATGTAATCCCCATAGATAACTGGGTGCCCACCATCGGTTGGCATGATGGCTACGTTTTCCATGCCAAGTTGCTTGAGGTGATCGGCCATCCATTCAGCCGCGCGTTGCACATCCCTATTGAATTGCGTATCCGTAGAGATAGACGGAATTTTCAGCACTTCGATCAATTCGTTCAAAAACTGTTGACGGTCCTGATTTGCGTAATCGAGTGCTTCTTGAAGTCGGCTCATAATTCCTCTCTTCTGATTGATAAGGTGACGATCACCGCCACCTGCTTTTATGGTGCGTTCGTGGGAACTTCTGTTTGCCCCAGGGCGCGGCGTGTAAGTAGATACCAGTTTGTGAGATTCGCCAGACGATCACTGGGATCATACAACGCGGCAATCTGTACACCCTGCACCTGCGAGTCTACACCGTAAGAGTACACGGGGGCGAATAAGGGAAGCGCGGGCAGTTCCTTGGCAAAGACTACCTGGAAGTTGCGATAGAGGCGCGTACGCAGGGTGTAATCTGTCGTGACACGCGCTTGCTCGAGATATTCGCTGGCGGCACGGTCATTCCATTGCGAGTAATTTTGCCCGCCCGTAGCTTCGGCTTGATGCCAGAACGGATAGGGGTCAGGGTCCGGCGTACGTGAAAGGTTCAGGTCAACGAGAGCAGCCTGATAGGAGCGCGGAGTGAGAAAATCGGTTGCAAGCTTATCATAGGGGACAGCCTGTAAATCCACACGGACGCCAACCCCCGCCCACTCTTCTTTGATGATTTGGGCGATCTGCGTATGGACTGGATCATCGGGATGCAACATGGTAAATGCAAGCGAGGTCCCTTCCTTGGCACGCACATCCCCACCCGTTGCAGGAATAACGTACCCCTCGGCCTTGAGCAGCTTGATCGATTGGTCGGGGTCATATTCAAAGTGTTCGCCGCCATCAAAATACGCCCACGACCCCGGCAGGATGGGACCATCCGTGGTCACAGCCTGGCCCTTCAGCAAACTATTGATGATATAAGGGCGATTGATCGCGAACATGAGTGCGCGGCGCACTTTTGCATTTTGCAGAAAAGCAACTTCTGCATTGTTCAAATTGAATAAAACAAAACTCATCTGCGGTAAGTAGCTGGTATAGATGGAGAGGTTCGGTTCCTCCAGGGCGGTGTTCAACACGTCAGAGGTAATCTGACTCACGGACAGTACATCGCCCTGTTGGTAAGCATCCAGCGCCGCCGCCGAAGACGGATAATAACGGAAGACTACCTGTTCGATATATGGAGCTTTACCATAATAAGTATCGGCAACAGTTAGCACCACACCGGTGATTTGACCATTATCCACGATCAAGTGATCGAACTTATAGGGACCTGTGCCAACCGGTTTGATATTGAAATCTGCATTCGGCATTTGATCGGGTGAGACCGACTCGAGCAAATGCTTTGGCAGGATGCCAAAGGTCAGATAATCGATGAAAGGAACGTATGGTTCGGGGAGTGTGAACTTGAGGTTCTTATCATTCAGCTTTGCGACTTCGATTTTGCCCCACAGGTCCTTGATATCCTGCGGATAGAGCGAACCTGCGCTCTTCATCCTCTCAATCGTAAAGATGACATCGTCACTGGTAACTGGCGTCCCATCATGCCAGACTGCATTCGGCCGGATCGAAAAATTATAGACCGTACCATCTTTTGCCACGCCCCAGGCTGCCGCCAGATCTGCCTGCGGCAAACCATGCTCATCAAAACGGATGAGACCAGTGAAAAGCAGACGGTTCACGGCACGATCGGCAGCGTTATTCCAATCCAGCAGCGGGTTGAGCCGCCCAAGGGAACCGACCAAGGCTTCTGTATAAACGCCTCCCTGCTCAGGTTGCGGCAGGAACGGACCGCTCGTCACAGGCGATTGCTGAGTGAACAACAATACAGCCACGATCCCCAGGGTGACAAGGACAATCAGTATCTGCCAGCGTAATTGTTTCATACAGAAAAAGAAAGGCTCGTTTCCCATCCCGCGGATTTAGCCGCGCGGATCAAACGGCCTTTCGGAAGAGATCCTTTGCGTTAGGATATGAGCAGAAGCGTTATGACCAGGATGAAGAAAACAGCGCTCAAAATAATGGTAATCCAGAATAATGTGCGCTCTACCCCACGACGAGCCGTGAAAATACTGCCTGTATCGGCGCCGGTCAACCCGCCCAGACCTGCACCTTTGCTTTGTATGATGACGCTGAGGATAAGCAGGACGGAGATTATAATCAGCGCGATATCTAAATAGGTAACCATTTACAACGTGCCTCCTTGTATTAAGCGGAGACATTATACCTGCTAGGGAGATAAACCGTCAACTTGACATCTCATCCTGCTCTTAGCGCCGTTTGCGGCACAATTCTCTAAGGTCTCATGCACGAAATCGTCGTCAATTTGCATATGCACACCCGCTACTCAGATGGGAGCGGCACGCACAAGGACATCGCGCACGCCGCCATCAAGACGGGCCTGGATGTAGTCATTGTGACCGATCACAATGTTCTGGTTCAAGGTATCGAAGGCTATTACCGCGTCGGACGCAGGCGCGTCCTGCTCCTGGTGGGACAGGAAGTCCATGACCAGGACCGTGACCCACAGAAGAACCATCTCCTGGTGTTCAACGCCAACCGGGATGTAGCTACGTTGGCGGATGACCCGCAAGCACTGATCAATGGCGTCAACGATGCGGGTGGGCTCTCTTTCATTGCTCACCCGCGCGATCTCGAAGCACCTGCCTTCCGTGAAACGGATATTTCCTGGGAAGCATGGGATGTCCACGGCTACACAGGGATCGAACTGTGGAATGGACTGAGCGAGCTCAAGACGGTTCTGCATACCAAATTGCACGGCGCGTTCTATGCGTTCTTTCCACACTTTATCGGTCATCATCCGATGGACGAAATCCTCCAGCGCTGGGATGATCTCCTCTCAAATGGAGGGCACGTCGTCGCCATCGGTGGGTCAGACGCTCATGCCATGCCCATGCATATGGGACCGCTTCACCGTGTGATCTTTCCCTACGATTTCCATTTCCGTACAGTGAATACACATGTCCTGATCTCGCAACCATTAACCGGTGATGTGCCCACAGATAAGAAGATGATCTACGAATCTCTCGCCGCCGGACGATGTTTTGTTGCCTACGACCTTCCTGCCCCCACACGCGGGTTTATCTTCAAAGCCAAAGGACTCGAAGGATCAGCCATCATGGGCGAAGAGATTTCATCCAAGCGGGGTGTAACCTTACAGGCCCATCTGCCGACGCCGGCCGAGATCCGTCTGGTCAAGGATGGAACGACGATCGGGATTTGGAGAGATTCCCAGGCTTGCGCCTACACTGCTACTGAACGTGGCGTCTATCGTGTGGAAGCCTGGCGTAACTATCTCGGTCTCAAGCGCGGCTGGATCTTTAGCAACCCTATTTATGTAAGGTAACTCGCGCTAAACGGAGGCGCAGTGCTTTTCCGCGCCGCAGTTGACACTCCCCGAGAGTCTGCACTTAGCCTGGCGAAGCGAATCTCCGAGGCTACTCGACCACCGACGGATTGTTCAAAGTTAAAATGTCAGGTGGCTAGTGGATATCGACTGGAAAGCTTTAGCGAACAAGTAAAATACTCTCAAAAGATGAAAACTCAAGCACTCCTCAAACGTCTCGACGAAATTGGACAATCACTCAAGCAAACTGGTCACGCCCTGGCATTGATCGGATTAGGCTCTGTCGGCCTGGAGCTTGACCGCCTCGACGCTTATTCCGACCTGGATTTCTTTGTCATCGTAGAAGAAGGCTACAAGCGTTCCTATTTGGATTCCCTGTACTGGCTGAGTAATATTCAGCCTCTTGCCTATCGCTTCCTTAATACCGAGGACGGTTATAAAGTTCTTTTTGAAGACGGCATCTTCTGCGAGTTTGCCGTGTTTGAGCCTGCTGAGCTGGCGCACATCCCTTTCGCTGCCGGCCGGATCGTTTGGAAACGTTCAGACGTTCCGGACACATTGAGCCAGCCATCAGCTACCCCAACACCTCAATCACAACGCAACCAGGAATGGTTATTGGGCGAGGCATTGACCAACCTCTATGTGGGATTACACCGGGAGAAACGCGGGGAAAAGCTTTCGGCTACGCATTTTATTCAAGGCTATGCAGTCGACCGGCTGCTGGAGTTAGTTGAGTACATCGGAGCCGCGCAGAACGTACACCGTGATCCATTCGCGAATGAACGGCGCTTTGAACAACGCTTTCCGGACGTGGCCTCTCAAGTCAACACCTGGATACAGGGCTATGAAAGGAACTGTGAGTCGGCGTTGGCGATCCTGGCTTTTCTGGAGGGGCATTTTGAGATCAATGCAGCTATTGCGAAAGCGATCCGGGAATTATGTGCCTGATAAATGGATGTTTGCTCTTCACTTTCAATACTTCCTTAATCCGATCACCAGGCGTGTGAGCCCGAGCACAGCCAGCAATACCAATCCCACTGCCACCTCGAATGCCAGCCGCTGCACATGGATAAATAAGCTGAGCAGCGCCAGGCCGAGTCCCAGGGCGGCGACAATGCCTACGCGCCAGAGATGACGGCGCTCCAGGCCAGAGGTATCGTCCATCGGAGCGGCGTAACTTAACCGTCGCGCAAAATCAGACAGGTCCCAGCCAAGCAAGCCTCCGACCGCACCGAGCAACATCCAGACAGTAGGGAATCCATGCCAGACACCATATGCCGCGGCAAAGACCATAAGAAGTAAGGCAACAGAAGAGAACCAATACCATTTTCGAAAATGTGTAAGGAACCAGAGCGCGGCCAGTAGCAAAAACCAACCAGGCGAGATGGCGGCTCCGCCCTGTGAATATCCCATGGCAAGCGAGGTAGCTCCTAAAAGAATACTTAATACCAGTGCAATAATTGTCATCATTTCTTAAGGTCTTCAGTACAAAGACTCTGAGGCACGGAGTTCCAATGAATCGCCTTTCTCCGGGACTCAGTGGTTACTCGCATTTATCGTCCAGTTGCGTGCAACCATATCGCCGAGCGACTCAATCTGCGCTTCACCAATTGATCAAATGGTTCGGCCACATCCCAATCCAGTACGTGGATATTGGCCCGTTGCAGTCTTTGCAAAAGCAAAAGGCGTTCCATCTGGATGACACGCCCGGCCAAATCCACAAGGGAATTCGATGATGGCAGATATGACAGTTCAAACTTGATCGGGTTCGGACTTATCACCAGTACATCGTATCCCTGTGCGCGCAACTGGATCAATGGTTTCAAATCCTCTTCAGTTAAGGGTGAGACAAATACGATTTGTGACTCGGGCGGGAACAAGCGCGTTGGGATATGTTCGAAATCAGAAAACACCTGGCTCTCCCCGGTCTTGGCGTTGGCAAGTGCGTGCAGAATCCGTTCGCGTTGGATCTTGCCATAGCCGGGGAATGTCCAGCCCAAATAGGTGGAATATAACAAAAGTCCAACCCGATTCCCCTGGTTCAACAACGCGTCGGCCAGAGAAGCTGCCGCTTGCACAGAATACTCAAACAACGAATGACCGCCTGCGAACTCATTGGTTCGAAGACGACCATCCAGCACAATCCCGACATCCGCGACCCGTTCCTGTTGATATTCGTTGGCATACAAGGTATCGGTAGAACGCGCGCTCGCACGCCAATTGATCGCCCTGGGTGGATCACCAGGTTGATACTCACGTACGCCAAAGAACTCTGTCCCTCTGCCGCCGGCGCGGGCGGGAATCGCTCCAGCATAGACGCGTGTCCGGCGGGGTCGAATCGCAATCATTCGGACACGCCTCACCGGTGGGAAGACAAACAGCCGTCCCTTCGCCCCCACCAGGATCTTGGAACTGCTGATCGCGAATGGATCATTGACTCTCGCTTCAAGCCCCTCGAACACGTATCCGCCGCGTGGACCTGAAACGGTATAGGCAAACGTGTAGGACTCCCCTATCGCAAGCCTCAGTAAGTGCCGGCTTGTCCCGAGCGCAGACGAAGCATCGGAACGGATCGTCAACCCGGGCGGCAAAACATCGCTGAGCAGAAGCTCTTCAAGCCTCGAACCCTGATTCGTAATCGTCACCGTTACATGGACATCCGCATCTGGCGAGGTACGCTCCGTACTTAAATCCCGCCTTGCCTCAAGCTTGATCTTTTCGGGCGCCTGCAAATAGCCCGCGAGTAAATATGCCACAATGGGCAATGCCAGGGCCAGGAACTCGCCTTGTACAGTCACAATACCTGTCAGGACAAGTCCATAAACCAGAAGGCTGAGAAGAAATGAGCGGGACATAGGATTCCCTCTCCCAGCGGGACTGCCGCTGCTTTGCGCGGCGTGCGAAGCGCTCCGCAAGGAGTAGTTAGGGTGAGGGAGAAAACTACTTCACCACCGGCACGGGTGTCCTTTCGAGCGTGTCACGGATCACATCATCCGTGACCTGGCGCGACATCCAATATTCCGGCTGAAGAATAACACGATGACCGAGCACGGGAATGGCATAACGCTTGATGTCGTCGGGCGTAATGAAATCACGATTCTCAATGGCGGCATTGGCGCGCGCGATCTTAAGGAACGCCAGTGATCCACGCGGGCTTGCTCCAACCGAAACGCGGCGATCTACGCGCGTGGCATGGACCAGCGAGGCGATATAACCTTCCAGGTCGGCATTCACATGGATCGTTTCAACCACCTCCCGCATTTCAAGTACCTGGGCTGCCTGGGTAATTTCGCGCAGTATCACCTCATCTTGCCGGCGTTCGCGGCGCCGGCGCAAGATCAATTTCTCCTCCTCGATACTTGGATAACCGACCGCCAGCTTCAACATGAAGCGATCGAGCTGCGCTTCGGGCAGCGGGAACGTCCCCTCATATTCAATTGGATTTTGTGTGGCAAGTACCAGGAAAGGCACAGGCAGAGGCAGCGTTTCACCCTCGATGGTCACCTGTCCTTCCTGCATGGCTTCGAGCAGGGCAGATTGCGTCTTGGGTGAGGCGCGGTTGATCTCGTCTGCCAGGACGATATTTGCAAAAAGAGGTCCCTTGCGAAGTTCAAATTTATTTTCTGTGCGGTTGAAGATATAGCCGCCGGTGATATCGCCGGGCAGGAGATCAGGCGTGAACTGAATACGCTTGAATTCCAGTCCGAGCACTTTTGCAAAACTGCGCGCGACCAATGTTTTCCCCAAACCCGGGAAATCTTCCAGGAGGATGTGCCCACCCGCCAGCACCGAAGCCATCATCATTTCAAGCAGGGCGCGTTTGCCGACCACGGCGCGTTCCACTTCAGCAATGACTTGTCTGCTCAGTGATGAAACTTGGGAAATATCAGTCAAGGTTTACTCCGACGAGAAAATTAGTTACGAAACGCTCTGGCGGACACCTGCACCGAGCGCAGGTGTCCGGCACAGCAAAACTGTGATTTATCAGCCCACCCGATCGGGCTTTTAGCCCGATCTACCGTTTTCTATTTGTGACTCAAGAAATTCAACTGCTTCAGATACATCAAAATCAAGCGGAGTCTTGGGCGGCGCACCAAAGGGAGCTTTCACATTTGGATAATCTGCGAACGACCCATGCAAACCAATTTCGAGATAGTTCTGCAGCTCTTTCTTTGGTTCCCAATCCACTCCCAGCAGCGGAGCAAAGACCGAGCGTGGGCGCCCGCTTTCTCGGTGAAGCAAGATCTGATACGCAAGTTTCCCAAGTCTGTTTGCAACCATCCACTTAAAATAAATGCCCTTTTGCGCTTTTTGGATGGATAGAACCAGGTCTTCGACCTGTCCACGCGGCGGTTTGAACTTCATTGGTACAAGTTTCGCAGGCTTGGACTGCGGCAGCAAGCTATTGAGCAGCATCAGCACGACCAGCACCACCAGCACGATCCACCAAATGACCTGCGGCCAGGCACGATAGAGCAGCCCAATTCCCCACAACAGAAATGCAACCGGGACGACAATCGTATCGTAAATGGCCTGGCGCAGCGGGAATGCAATCAGCGCCGCGATCAAGATCACACCTGCCAATCTCAACCAGCGCTGATTCATATTGTCTCTCCACAATAATGCATGATGGTCGTCAGGCAGGCTACGGCTTCCTTGGTCTCCTTTGGGCCAGATCTGTGGTCCCCATAACGGACGCCTTCAAAGAGTCGTGTCAGACTGCGAACCGCCTCACCGGGCAGACCGGCTTGTTCGAGCCTGAGCGCAAACTCATGGGGAGTCATCGCATCATAGCGGCGCAACTTCCTTTTATCGGCCACCACTTCGCTCATCCGCAAATAACAATTGATGATCACATCGCCCGAATTTACGCCCGCCGAAAGATCGCCCAGGGATGAACGTGCGATTGCCGCAAGCGCATCCAATGGTTTTGGGTCGGACCACCAGGCCCGATATCTGGACCAGAAGTGATTAAGCCCCCACACAAGCCCGATCAATAGGAGAGCAATCCCAAAACTGATCAGATACGAGACCAGCGGCGTGACATGAGGCGGCACAAAGACGGGTGGAGGCACGCTCACGGCCCCTGTCGGCTGAGCCTGACCATTCGTTGCCGCCTGTAGACTGAGGTTCGGGAGAAGTTCCGGGTGCTTATTGAAAACATAATAGAGCACCCAGAACGTAAATGCTACGCGAATGAATACACGGATCAAACGCTTGCGAAGTTCCGGCGAAATCAGGGAACCGATCAAGATCACCAGGACGAACAGCAATGTCCAGGCTCCGATCTGCTTCCACCATGGGATTTCTACCCAGTCGCGAAGAGCCGACTCCGGAAGAATCAACTGGACTTGACCTGAATCTCCATAACCGAATCGCTGGGCACCGTGAAATGGAACACTATTCAAGCTGAGGGCAAGTACTGTTAAAGCCCCCAGTGCGAGCACAGCCAGCAGCAGGATCAAGCGTTTATTCTCAAAAAGTGAACGCATAGTAGAGAGAGAATTTTACCATTACGGCTATAATTAGAAACACCCTCGCTATGACTGAATCACGAAGTGATCCCTGCAACGCCCTCCCTCACCCACAAGCCGTGGAGGGGCTGCGCCTTTTCAACGCAGGCAAATACTTTGAGGCGCATGAGGCCTTGGAAGAGGCCTGGAAGGAAGAAAAGGGGGCGGTGCGCGAGCTCTATCGCGGCATCTTACAGATTGCAGTGGTCTATCTGCATATTACACGCAGGAATTATAACGGGGCAGTCAAAGTCTACGGCCGCAGCCAAAGATGGCTGAAAGACTGGCCCGAGATTTGTAGAGGGATCGAGGTGGGCAAATTACGCAGGGATGCACAAGCAGTCATGACTGAAGTAGGGAAACTCGGTCTGGAAAAAATCTCTGAATTCGATCGTTCGCTGCTGAAACCCGTCCAATGGCATGAGCAGGGACCAAAGAAAACGAATGTTTACATCTGCGACCGCTGCGGTTACGAGATGATCGAGAAGAACTGCAAAGTGACCTGCCCGAACTGCGGCAACCGCTTCGACTGCTCGGACTTGAATATTTATTTTGACTAAGCCTTCGCGCTGACCGAGGGGAGCGTACGTTGCTCTGCGGAGCAACGACTGCCAGCTTTGCTGGCGTGCCGAGGAGCGCAGACGAAGCGCACGTTTCATACCAGCCTCTCCCATCCGATTCGTTCAACAAAGATCTATTCTCCCTTGCCTCCACCCTCTTCCCGAAATATAGGGATAATCGAGTGATAATCGAGTCAGGAAACGTGAGTCTCGCAAGCACCATCTGGCATTTCTTTTTCAATCCTCTCCACAGTACCTGAAGAAAGCTCAATCACAATTTGGAAGATAAAATCCCCTTCATAAGCCCGGGCAATGAAGGCCTGCGGAAAATGCAGGTAGTCTACCAAAACTGTTTCATAGAATTTCAGGTTCGCATTATTCATCAGTTTTGCACAACGTGATTCGATTTCGGACTGATCGAATAATTCATATGTTCCAATCACAGAATTCGTCCCTGGTTCAACAATTTGAATTGATTTCGGGATGAACTCGGCCTCCTGATCCACGGCAACGCTAAATGAGTATTGATCATCACTCACCCGAGTAGCAGTCTGGTTATGATAAAGCCTGATTTTATGAGCCAGTGCAGATGCCGTTGTGGATTGAGGTATTGTTGGAGTTGGGCTTAGCGCGATCACGGTTGGTAAAGTTGTTGCGGTCGCTTTTAATATTGGCGCAGGCCTGGCAATTCCGCAAGCCATCAATAGAACTGCGCTGATGATTAAGACAGATGGTCTCAGTATCGGCTTTGGTAAAGTCACAAAAGAGAACATATCAAGTTCCAATTTTATGCCAATCTGATCTTTTTCTCAAACAACCCGCTCAGCACATCCAGTTCATCGTATCACCCGAAATGTCTTCACACTCTGCTCGAAGGTGGGCAACATTTCGTAAAATTCGTTGATCTGGGCCACATACTCAACGTACCAGATCGTGCTTCCATCGAGAAAGACATAGGTGAGGTCATCGATGTCCACATTATTGCTTTTTGTTTCAAACACGAATTGGACCCCATCAGTTGAATTGATAGAGACCTTCCTTCTGGCAGCCACGTGAATATCGGTCGGGAGCTTCGCAATCTGGCTATCCAAATACTCATCCAGGGAAGCGCTGGGAAGGGGTTCATACGAAACCATCGCAAGCATTTGATACAGTGCCGATTTTGAAGTGGCTCCGGTCGCGATCAGCTCCCGCATTGCCAGATTGACAGAATCATTGAAGAGTTTCGGATTGCCCGGTTTGAACTGAGGCGGCAGCCAAATCTCGACCAGCCCGGTCTTGAACTGCAGCCACCCGTCTGGTATCAACTTCTCATAGGGAACCGGCGTCGGCGTTGCGCTGGGAGTTAATGTCGGGATTGCAAATGGTGTGGAGGTTGGTGGAATGACAGGTGTGTTTTGCGGAACGCGAGCAAATGCACTTGACCCGCCGCGCAGGATGAACCAGCCGGTCAATCCAAATAACAGACAAGCGACGCCTGCCAATCCCCCAAGAATTCCGATTTGCGTGGGGCTCATCCCAAAGTATTTACGGGCTGGCTTCATTGACATCCTTCCCTTTTGTAGAGTAGTGTTTTTGAGGATGGTTTTATGCCAACATCATACCCCCTGAGAAGGCCTTATATTCGTTTTAACATCATGCCAGTTCGTGCCGGGCGAACCCTGTACTCGATGCAAACTTCAACTTCACGAAAGGAGTTGATGAATTCAATAGCCACAGAGACTGGATAGATCAGCATCATCGGCAAAGATGGCCGGGGAGTGCAGGTGAGCAAATCACGTGCGGTGCCAGTGTGGCCCCGGCGTACTTTGCAGAAGATCGGGTGCATGTGTTAGCCTGCATCTAAGGATGGAGACGATTGTGTGGTTGAGGGCGTACTTTAACCTCGCGATTAATGCGCTCGCTCAACTCGTGTTCTGCAACCTCCAAATCGTAACGAACTTGTAAACGTAGCCAAACTCCTGCACTGGTGCCAAAATAACGCGCCAGCCGCATGGCAGTATCAACGGTAATAGAGCGTTCCCCCTTCACAATCTGGCTAATGCGAATGGGTGTCACGCCAATATCCTGTGCCAAACGATACTGGGTCAAGCCAAGCGGCTTCATGAAATCCTCCAGCAGGATTTCGCCAGGGTGAATCGGAGATAAGTTTTTATCTTTCATAGTTGCTCTTATCCGTGGTAATCCACAATCTCAACTTCTTTCGCCTTGTTACCGGACCATTTGAAACAAATTCGCCATTGGTCATTGATGCGGATGCTATATTGACCAGCCCGATCCCCTTTGAGTTTTTCAAGCCGATTGCCTGGCGGGGCAAGCAAATCCCGTAAATCTTCTGCGTCATCCAGGTAAATCAACTTGCGACGGGCGGTTCGCTGCATATCTCTCGGCAACTTATTGGAGGTCTTACCGTGAAAGAGCTTCTCGGTTTCGACGGAAGCGAAAGACTCTATCATGGCTCGATAATATCACGGGGCGATAACATTTTCAAGTAATGAGACGCAAGGGGCAAGCTAACGGATTGAGCTACCCATCGTGAAGCATCACAGAAGGGGGCTGGTGGGCGGCAGTTCTGGAATTACGCACATTCATAATCTATGAACAGATTCATGGTTGAGCACGTGCTGCACTTTCCAATTCCTGTCAACCATGAAAAGAACTCTTGCTCTTTTCCTTCAAACAAAGGCTCATCGAATAAATCTGGCGGGTATTCAAAACGAGCAAAAACTTCAAACGCAGTATTCTTGCAGGTGGAACATTCGCATGTTATTTTTTCATTCGTACCAGGCGAATGTCTGGTCCCAACAATTTCATCTAAACTTACTCCTTCTATTTTGAATCCTTCCGCATTGTAGCCGTGTATGAATTTATCGAAGAACAACTGCCGCGAGTGACAAGAACTACACTCTAAAAAGTATCGCTCAGCAATGACCAGATTCTTATGATACCAAATTCCCTCTTGTTCGGATTCGGCTACAATACTGTGTACACTGCCACCACATTGACATTTGATCGCAAAAACTATATTTGGATTTGTTACAAGTCCATCGGGATAAATTCCTGAAAAACCATGACCATCAAAATCAATATTATCAAGCCGCGTGGGTCGAACCAGGAATTCAGTAACGCATTTCGGCGGGTGTTCCTGATAATAATCAGTTTGATTTTCGGGTTTCATGTTACTCACAGTAATCTTTTTCTCCCAACAGTTTTAGGAGCCCAATGGGGTGCGTTACCCGTTGCGTTAGCACCCTGTAAAGGGCTGGTGATCTCGACAGGCTCGATCCGGCGGGGCGGGATGAGATCACGCCATTTTGCCGGAACCAGCTTGAAGCCACACAACCTGCCCAAAAACGCGGCGACTCCCATCCGTCGGGTGCCCGATGTGTTGGGCGGCATCTTTGCCAATCACCGTCATTATTCACCTCCTCTCACCAAGTGGTAATTGAGAAAAGTTACGCTTTGACGATCGATTCTAGTAAATCTTTCGATCGAATATCCCTCCGGGATATATCCTTCAAACTCATTTGCTTGGTAATAAGCAAACCATCTTTCCGTACCAGACTGCTCCTCATAGCCTTCCTTTCCCCCTTCACGGAGTGCAATAAACAAAGCCCCACGAGGCGTGAGGATCTTATCAAGCGATCCAAGCACATTGGCTAATCGATGTTTGGGAATGTGAAGTAATGAGGTGTGTGCCCAAATACCATCAAAGGAGGAATTCAGAAATGGCAATGCTTCCAAATCTAATCGAACCAAATTGGTGAGTCCTCTTCTTTGGCATACCTTGACCATTTCTTCACTCAAATCCGCGCCTATTGGTTGATATCCCCGTTCCGCAAAGTATCTGGATGCTGCCCCGACACCACAACCAAGATCTAATATTTTGCATCCCTTACTCAATTTTGCTAGTAAATGTTCTGCTTCCACTTGAGCATAGGTCTCAAAATGGTGATCGTATCCTTCTGCTAACTCGCTGGCAAGTGCATCATACGCTTCCATCGTGCGTCTTTTATACTCAGTTGCGTCATCCATTATCGATTCTCTCTTACTAAGTTTACTGCAAGAAAATATCTTTGGCAGTGTGCTACCCAACGGTTGGCGTTAGCTGCGGCGGGTGGGAAGGTGGACTCGCTGTCGAAACGGAAAAAGCTCAAAGCCAGAAATATGCTCAAAAAACGCGGTGCGTACCCACCGTCAGCTGCCCGCTGTGTTAGGTGGCGTTTACTCTCCAACAAGCAATTTTGAAAAGAACGGTAACATGTGCTCAAGGACACGTTTGCCTAATTGTGACTGATGGTCTCCATCATGGACAGCCATCTCATGCGGAATCCCGGCGGCGGTCAACTGCTGGTCGAAGTAAATACAGCCATCAATAATCCAAGTGTTCCCGTCGTTTGTGCCATAATCTACCACAATACCTTTCAACTTCAGAAAATTATCCTTGTACTGGGGAATTTTCGCAGCAATACCGCCAAAACCACTTTCCCATTGCTTCCATACCTTGTCGTCGCGTACAAGATTTCCATTAGACTCGCTGTAAGGATAATCAAAGTAAAAAGGTGGCTTCTGAGGGTCTGGCGCAAAGGCTAGTCCGTATGCTGTGGAGAAGTAATCTTGCATCGACAAAGCTGATTCCAGTTGCTGATCTTCGGGTTTCTCCAGAACAGCTTTCTCTCCATCCAGAAATTTATGAATCGAATACTCAAGATTGAACATTCGTGAGTTGGCCAGCCCATTTTCGTCAAACAAGCCCGGACTCAGACTGTAGACAGCACCAAACAAATCGGGATGGAGTATGGCAATATTGAGCGACCCAAACCCGCCCATGGAATGACCGCTGATGCCGCGAGATTCAACCCGTGCGATTGTGCGGTAGTGATTGTCCACATACCCGACAACCTCCTTCACTACGAAATCTTCCCAGTTACCAGTTACTGGGGAATTAACGTAAAAACTTCCTCCTAACCGATTATTACCCGGCACTACCACGATGATCATCTCTTGAATCGTGCCCCCTTGGATTAATTTATTAATATCCTCGGACGATGTGTCCATTGACCGATCTCCAAAACCGGGCAGGAAATACACTACGGGGTACCGCTTTGTGGAAGTATCATAAGCAGGTGGCAAGTATACAAGGATGGTGCGCTCGGGTTTCTCGCTAATCAAGTTCTTTGTCAGTGCAACAGATTCGATCGTCACTTCGTTGAGAGACCCTGCCGGCTTGGTCGCTGTTGGTGCGGGACGGGGAGTTTTTGTGGCGATGCCTGTGGTGGCTTGGGTCGGCGCCGAACCAGGCGTGAGTCCAGCTCCACAACTAGACAGCAACAAACCAAGAACTACTATCCAAATGATGACAATCAACCTTCTCCGTTTGATGTTCATGGTTCTCCTTTCGCTATCACGGGCGTACCCGACGACTACTCTGGTGAGTCGTTTGAATTGATGAAAGCGCTCCAGCCACCTAACGGGGTGCGTTACTTGCTGGCGGGAGGGACGAGATAACGCCATTTTAACGGAACGGGCTTGGGCCAAAGAAACTACCTGAAAACGCGGCACGTACCCGCCAGTCAAGTGCACGCTATGTTGGGCACGTTTAGTTCTTCAACGAACCCATGCGTACCATAGAACTGACTCATCATCCCTGAGACTCAAGCGTACTACACCACTGCCATCCGGATTCATTAGAAAAATTGCATTTGAATAAACACCACCTGAACCACATATTCCAGCAATGCATTCGCCTAAGTCATCACGTCTTGAAGTAAATGCAATTTTGCTACCATCTGGTGACCAACTTGGCTTAGCACCTTCTCCTACTGTAAATGCACTGGAGCCATCTGGATTCACAATGAAGATTTGGAAACTCTCGCTTTGTTCCTGATAGCAACTGGTCAGAATTCGTGTCCCATCGGGTGACCATTGCGGGCTAAAGCAAATCTTTACTTCGGGCAGCAATGCTGTTGGTTTTCCTGTACCATCCGCTTTAGTTATACGGATGCCCGTTTCAGGATGATCTGGGATGTAGACTATGAATTTTCCATCGGGTGACCAATCAGGATAATTGCCTCTGACAAGAAAGCGTGGAGTTGGAGAACATTTCTCGCCCAGCAATAAACATTCCAGATTTATGATATGTATTCCAGAGTTGCCGCCCTTCTTGTCGTATGCAAAATAGGCAATATTTTTTCCGTCTGCAGACCAAGCGGGACTAAAACTGCCCCCAGTTCGATGATCGGTAAGCCTCTTACGAGAACTGCCATCAGACCGCATTAGATAAAGGTCGGATGTACTAGCTGTACCCCAATCGTTATAAATAGTGCTGTAAACAACCCACTTGCCATCTGGAGACCATTTTGCCTCGTCCTTTAGTCCACGCGGTGGTTTCTCGTTGATCTCACCGACGCCATCAGTTCCAATTACATATAAATCTCGTGGAATCACGATTGGACTGAGAAAACCAGAGCGCTGCACCTTGACTACAATTGTGTTCTTTCCAGCAATTGGCTTTCCTACCGTGGTGGCCAGAATGCCAGCGGCGGTGACGATTATTATGAGGCTCGTAATCCAAACTCTTAGCTTCTTTGTCATTGTGTTGTATGTCAAATATCCATTTTGATCTGAAAAGGAAGTGCCCAACGGCTTGCGTTACCCGCTGGTGGGCGGGACGAGAAAACACCATTTTGCCGAAACCAGGTCCAAGCTATGCAAACTGTTTGAAAACGCGCAGACTCCCACCAGTCGGGTGCACGCTGTGTTGGGCGGCGTTGTGGAACGTCAGACTCAAAGCCTAAACATCATACGCATCGCCGAC
>DATGYJ010000189.1:0-3507 GCA_035298105.1 Anaerolineales bacterium
TATTGGAGCACCTGATACCCATGTTCCCAATCCAGCTCCTCCTTCGCCTATTATCTTTGGCAGATCACTGGATGGTCCCATGGAACAGCACGAACCCGGGCAACCCCCGCATTATGATCTGCATGTGTGGATCTGGCAGGCAAACCCTAGTGGCATGTTCGCCATGTGGAATCCGAATGTGAAGTGCCAATAATCAAAGGCAGTCTTCCTCGCATCCAGGTGTTCAGGAGCAAAGCTCCTGAACACTCTAAGGTAAGATGATTGAATTTCACTAGGATATCAATATGGGCCATATTTCTATCAGTTATAGTCACAAAGATGCAAACTACCATTCTTCCGCCGCCTGACGAGCGTTGGCATGTTGCAGATTGGTCAAATCGTGCTTGGAACGGCGATAGACAGAATTAGAGAATGGAGTGCCTTTGATGGGGATATTGGTAAAGATTCAGCCAGAGAAATCCGTGAGTACTTCATTCCAGATGTCAGCAACTGGCAGGATCAAAAAGTCTACAAGTCGTCGTTTGAGCGGTTGCTGAGGGACTTGAAGCCGCAGTGATTTCTCCCTCACCCCGGCCCTCTCCCGCTGGGCGAGGGGGCTATTCGGCGGGGTCGGGCCCTTTGCCCCCAACGGGGACCTTCGGCAGCCTCGTCACTCTTAGCAGGGTACTTCGCAGGGGTGCTTCGCAGAGACCCTCGCTGAGCAAGTGATTTCTCACTTGCCCCGGCCCTCCTTACAGGACGCTTCGCACGCCGCGCGGAGCTTCGTTTTGACATTGGTCTATTTTATTGTGGAGCGAAGAATGTGTTTATTCACGTAAAACCGATAGATCTTCATCACCTGAGTGGAAGGATATTGATAGTGTACGCCGGCGACCCTCACTCCAGTTGCTGGCGGCGTCCTGGGCGCGCACCCGCCAGAAGTAGGCGCCACGCAGCAGGCCAGGAGGCCTGCGGGTTGGCGTGCGCTGTATCACTGAATATAGGGGGCTGGAGAAATCAGGGTCATTATCCAACTGGAATTGATAATTGACAGAACCACCCACAACTGACCACCTGAATACGGGAACCCCGCGCACAGAACTATCCTCAGCCGGGAAATTCAGCGTGGGGATGGAGGGCGCAGCGTATCGATCGTGAAAGCGCGCAGCAGGCTCCAGCCGCCGGGTTGGTTCAAGCTGTTGTAGGCGCGCACGTGCCAATAGAACTTTCCATTTGGCAGCGGACTCTCGAAAGCAAAGGTAGGATCGCTGACAAGCTGAGAGGCGAAATTTTCTGTAAAAGCACTATTCGTGGCAAATTCCATTTCGTACCTGATCGCATTGGCGACCGAGTTCCAGGTAAGGACCGGCATGACGATGTTCGTCACGGCGTTGTTTTTCGGCAGCGACAGGATGGGCGGCAGAACCGTTGGGATGATCGTATAGCTCTCACCGCCGATGAAACTGCCATTACCAGACCCTGATCCACCCAGCGGATTATTGAAGGCGTCTTTGATGCTGTCGTTATCGACGACTCGCAGCTGGATCGTGCCCTTGGCGCCAATGACACGATCTATACTCGCTGTCACCGTGTAGATGGAATCTGAGCCTGTCACCCCCGTAACGGTTGCACCTGTCACTCCTGTTGTGCTTAGAGCAAAATCATGAGCATCCACGTCGCTAACTGCTTCTGAGAAAGTCACGGTGAAGTTCACAAGGGGAGCAGAAGTCGGATCCGCATCGGCGCGTTCGCTGCCAAGCATGGTTGGTGGGGTAGTATCGGTATATTCAAAGGCGCCCAGGTCACAATGCGCTCCTTGTGGTCGTTTGATCCCGCGTTGGTCGGCAGCGGGGCATTTTACATCATTGCCTGCATTGATAGCCGGAGAATCAGCCAACAAGGCTATCGTTTGCGTCGAGCCGCCGTTGCTTACCAGCACATCAAGATGCGGATCGCCGGCTATGGAGACCGGGCTGCAACTGTTGGGCAAGCTGGCGCCGGCTTCCACCAGATTATGATCCCCGGTAAGGGACGCAGTATCACCAGCATAACAGTCAGCACTGGTCAGGATGTCGGCCAGAATATTATTAAAGAGTTCAAGGCTGCCTTTATCAATATACAATCCGCCACCGGAGCTGTTTGCGATGGTATTGTTGCTGAACGTTGAAAGCGGCCCCTGGCTCATTGGGGAAAAATAAATTCCACCTCCCTGCAAAGCGGTATTCTGATCAAATGTATTGTTTGTGATGAGCGCTTGATCATAAATAAATATGCCTCCACCGTAATTTCCCGCGCTATTGTTGAGAAAGGTACTGTTGGTCAGGGCAAGCACTCCAGCGGCGATTGCTCCCTCACCCCGGCCCTCTCCCGCTCGGAGAGGGAGTGCTTCGAGCTATGCAAACCGCCTGAAAACGCGCAGAGTCCCACCAGTCAGTGCTGCTATGTTAACTTGCGTTTTACCGCGAATGTAATTGAATTGTAGGCTTGCCAAAAACCGCTTCGATGAACGATTGAGCAAATCTCGCTTCTTGGAAGGAAAGCCTCGTAAGGTGTAAGGGTATTCCAAATTTGTATTCAAAATCATGTTTCCAAACTAAGCTTAAGTATGCCAGTTTGTCCATGAAGTTCTCATCAACGAGAATCAAGACATCACAATCCTTGGATCCTTTAAAGCTCTCTACCAAAGAACCAAAAATCCAAACACTCAATTCACCCTCTTTGAAGTCATTGTAGACAGTGCCTGATAACCAATGAGCTATTTCATACACTTTTGAGTAACTCATCGAGAATGTGTCTAAACCTTCTATAGCTCACAAAAGGTATCTTTAATTTTCTTGCTTCCAAATCAGCGCCATCTACAATTTTATTCCAATTGTTGTAGACAATATAATCAGGTCGAGGCATGCTGGCAACTGATTCTTTTATAGCTGTAGCTCCAACAATATAATCATCAGCCATAAACACAACTATTGACTTGCCATTGATTAGACTAGCTTGCGCCTTTTGACGTCCGATCATATCGAAGTCTGTTACTACTCCGTCCTCTTTGAGGCGCATCAGTGTATGAATCAAAGCCATGTTTAATTTCCTTTGATTTCTTGCTTCAATCTAGGCTTAAAACCTTTTCAATTCGTTGACGTAAGACATTTCTTTTGTTTTCCACATGGTCAAAAAATGTTCTTGGAAATTGGAAGAGCGTATAAGATTCGTATGGCTTTTCCCTGAAAACCTGATAAGCATAAGCATGTGTAATGAATTCCATGTAAGGTTCAATTGTGTCATCAGGGGAAAGAAGGTGCAATTTTGTTTGTATTATTTCGCAAACTCTTAAATTGTTAGGAGTAATTACTCTTTCAACGAGTTTGTTCCAGACTTCAGCAGTTTCTTCTTCAGGAAAAGTTCTGTCCCATCGCGCCTGTGAATTTGGACCAATTCTTTCAAAAATTCGCTTATTGACAGATAACAACGAAAATATGGGGTCGTAGAATTCTGATAACTGCGAATACAACAAATTTCGTTTTTCTTGTT
>DATGYJ010000190.1:0-4261 GCA_035298105.1 Anaerolineales bacterium
CTCCGTGTTTCAGAGCATCAAGATAAAAAACCTGCCGCGCCGCGGGAGCGCAACGAGCGCCTGCCCTCACTGAACATTTTGTTGACAGATCAAAACACGCGTCCCGACGAACGGACCATCAACCAAACAGCAGGCATGATCGAAAAGACCTTGGCTGAATTTGGGATTGTTGCAACAGTAATCGGGTTCCGCGTGGGCCCCACGATCACACAGTTCGCTGTGCAGCCTGGGTTCATGAAGAGAGGGGGCAACACAACTGAAGAGGAAGCCCAGCAAATCAAAGTTCGCGTGGCACAAATTGCTTCTTTGCAGAAGGATTTGGCGCTCGCGCTTTCTGCGGAACGTTTGCGCATTGAAGCGCCGGTGCCTGGTAAACCCTATATTGGCATCGAGGTGCCGAACTCACATACTTCCGTGGTGCGGATGCGCTCGATCCTGGAAACGGAAGCATTCCACAAAATTGGCACACCGCTCGCCATGGCGCTGGGGCGCGATGTCTCCGGCCAGCCCACGGTTGCGGATTTAGCGCGTATGCCGCATTTGCTGATCGCAGGTGCAACTGGCTCCGGCAAATCGGTGTGTATCACCGCCATTGCGGCCTGTCTGGCAATGAACAACCCACCTGAAGATTTGCGTATGGTCATGATCGATTCAAAGATGGTTGAGTTGTTGCGCTTTAATGGCTTGCCGCATCTGTACGGTAAAGTTGAAACCAACATTGAGCGTATTTTAGGCGTGCTGCGTTGGGTAGTCGTGGAGATGGAGCATCGTTATCGCTTGCTTGAAGGCGCGCATGCCCGCGATATTGAAGCGTACAATCGCCGTGTTGGAAAGAAGAAGGAAGGCGCGCCGCTTCCACGCATTGTCGTTTTGGTCGATGAACTGGCAGACCTGATGATGTCTGCGCCCGATCAAACTGAGCACAATCTGGTACGACTTGCACAGATGGCGCGTGCTACAGGGATCCATTTGATCGTTGCCACACAGCGTCCATCCACCGACGTGGTGACGGGCCTGATCAAAGCGAATTTTCCGGCTCGCCTTGCGTTTGCCGTTGCCTCGGGTGTGGATAGTCGGGTGATCCTCGACACGAACGGTGCAGAAAGTCTACTGGGGCGCGGCGATATGCTTTTTCTGAATCCCGAAGTGGGGAACCCGATCCGTGCCCAGGGTGTCATGATTACAGATATGGAAATTGAGCGATTGATCGCCCACTGGCAAAAAGCAGTGGATGTTTCCACGGAAGCACCGCCCTGGGAAAAGCTGCTCACCGAGCCTGAAGAGAACGAAGATGAAGATCTTATTGAAAAGGCAGTTTCCATTGTGCGCCAGGGTCAGCGCGCTTCTGCTTCTTTACTGCAGAGACGTTTACGGATAGGCTATCCGCGCGCCGCACGTCTGCTGGATCAACTCGAAGAGAGGGGAGTGGTTGGTCCTTCACAGGGCGGCGGCAAGGAACGTGATGTTTTACTCGGTCCACTGGATGAGGATGAAGTCGAGAGCGTCAAATAGTAGGGTATCTGTAAATTTTAAACTCAAACATACTTTGTTTTGCTGTTATCATTGCCCAACGAGCTTACTCAGAGGAGTCTGATGGAGAAAACTGCCAATCCTATGCCAATCAAGAAAACACTTACCGAATACTTGCGCCTGTGGTTCAAGTGGTTCCTGGACCCGCTTGGCGGTTTCTTCAATCGCCTGGGGATCACTCCCAATATGATGACCATGCTGGGGCTGATCGGTAATACGATTGGCGCATATTTTCTGGCGCGTGGGGAAATGCTGGTCGGTGGACTCTTTGTCCTGCTAATGACTCCGATTGACGCGCTGGATGGGACGATGGCACGCCTGCGGGGCGAATCAAGCAACTTCGGTGCGTTCGTCGATTCTGTGTCAGATCGATATTCCGAGCTGATTATTTATGGTGGACTCTTATATCATTTTCTCTACCTGGGTCAGCCGATAGGTGGATTGCTTGTGTTTGGGGCCGCAGCCGGGTCGGTACTGGTCTCTTACGTAAAAGCGCGCGCTGAAGCGTTGGGATATGAGGCGAAGGTCGGATTGCTCACAAGGGTTGAACGTTATCTCGTTCTGGCGCCCTCTTTGGTTTTCAATCAATTATTTATTGGCCTTGGGATTATTGCAATATTTGCGAATATTACCGCTTTGCAGCGCATCTGGCATGTTCGTGGTCAGGCGCGTGTGAAAGTGAAGAAACAGGAGATATAAATGAGCGACGGGTTTCCTCTCGGTCCATTTCAAATTCGATTTTATGGGATCATCCTCATGCTGGGGGCGCTGGCAGGAGCCTGGCTGGCAACCCGCGAAGCCAAGCGTCGTGGATATAACCCCGAGATCGTTTGGGACCTGCTGACTTATTTATTAATCGGTGGAATTATTGGAGCGCGGCTTTGGCATATCCTGACACCGCCACCCTCCTCCGGTATTACTGCCGGTTGGTATTTCACTCATCCGCTCGATGCACTTGCAGTTTGGAAGGGCGGACTGGGAATTCCGGGCGCGGTTGCCGGGGGCATAATCGTCTTATTCTTTTATACCCGCAGGCATAAGCTTGATTTTGCGGATTGGACGGATATTGCTGCGCCATGCGTGGCACTTGGCCAGGCAATTGGACGCTGGGGCAATTTTTTCAACCAGGAACTTTATGGGAGGCCCACCGATTTGCCATGGGGAATTCATATTACCAACCAGCTGGCACGCGTTGCGCCCTACAATGATGTGACAAAGTATCCGTTAACCGTGACGCGTTTTCATCCTCTGTTCCTTTATGAATCGCTCTGGAATCTTGGTAATATGTTCTTTCTACTGTGGATTTCGCGTCGCTTCGCGGATCGTTTGAAAAAAGGGGATGTTTTTCTCATCTACTTGATCGTCTATCCCATTGGTCGCTTCATGCTCGACTTTTTGCGAGTCGATGCTTCCCTGGTCGCGGGTATTAATGTCAATCAGACGCTCATGGCCATTGTTGCGGTTCTCTCAGCCTCGGCATTGCTCTGGCGTCATCGGCGTACCCCAACTTTGGCGCCCGCAGGGGACACCTAAGAGGGACTGTTGTCTTATTGACCGAAAAAATGTCTATGCTATGCTACGCTGCGTTCTTTGCGGACAGGTGATAAATGATTGAAACTCATGATTTAAGTAAACAATTTAATAATGATTTCTGGGCAGTGGATGGCGTGACTTTAAACGTCCAGCCTGGAAAAATCCTGGCGTTGCTCGGGCAGAATGGTGCTGGCAAGACAACGACCGTTCGGATGCTTACCGCTTTACTGCGTCCCACCCGCGGATGTGCGCGCGTGGCGGGTTATGATGTAACCCGGAACCCCAAGGAAATCCGTTCGAACGTCGGCGTGCTGACGGAACAACACGGTTTATACATGCGCATGACGGGCGAGGAGTATCTTGAGTTCTTTGGAAAGGTTTATGGGCTTGATCCAAAGGCAAGAAAGTTGCGAAGTGACTACCTGCTGCAATATTTTGGCCTTGTCGAAGCAGCCCAACGCCGCTGTGGTGAATATTCAAAGGGTATGAAGCAAAAACTGGCATTAGCGCGGGCCTTGATTCATGATCCATCTGTGTTGTTGCTGGATGAACCAACCTCCGCAATGGACCCCGAGTCATCACGGTTGGTGCGAGATGAGATCGCTCGCCTGCGTTCATCGCAACGGACGATCATTATTTGCACGCATAATCTTGCTGAAGCCGAAGCGTTGGCTGACTCGATTGCGATCATCTATCGTGGTAAGGTCTTATTGAATGGCACCCTGGACGAGTTGAAGCAGATCGTTTTGGGACCCGTAGAATATGAAGCGAAATTTGCTCGGGATTTCGATGCGGGTGAGCTGGATCTGCCTCAAGGAGTGACTCTGGCTGCTCGTAGCGCGAACAGTTTAAGGTTTCGGGTCGAAGCGCCACAGACAGTCAATCCAACGCTTGTGTACACGTTGACATCCCGCAATGCTCCCTTGGTTTCATTCCAGGAGGTCCCGCGAAAACTCGAGCAGGTTTATCTCAAGACAATGGCCGAGGTCCAAGGGGTAGCTTATGCGGCATAATCTTTCTTCGATTTGGATGGTAGCGCGCCGTGAGTTTACGGACCAATTCCGTGACTGGCGTATCGTGGTGCCGATGTTTATCCTGGTCACGTTGTTCCCGTTCATCGCGGATGACACTACTCGCCAGGCCATAAATTTTATGAACCGTTTTGGCGGCAGCTTGATCCTCGATCATCTGATCCCCT
>DATGYJ010000191.1:0-8195 GCA_035298105.1 Anaerolineales bacterium
GACCAAAACTGTATAGCGGTGTCGGAGGACAGCTTGATTTTATCTATGGCGCCTCACGTTCAAAGGGGGGCGTGCCGATCATCGCGTTGCCGAGCACAACCACATTGCGTGATGGAACGTTGGTGACCCGTATTGCCGCCATGCTCAAACTTGGGGCGGGTGTGGTTACCAGTCGCAATCACGTGCGCTATGTAGTCACGGAATATGGGATCGCCGATTTGTATGGCAAGACGATTCGACAGCGGGCGCGGCAACTCATTGGCATCGCCCACCCGGATTTTCGTGCAGATCTGGAGAAACAGGCAAAAGAATTGCACTATCTCTAGGCACTTTGCAGTAATGTAAATTGACGGTTGCTCCCATCCTGCTTATTATTGGTGCTACCACAGGCGCATTCATGCCAGATTTTTCCGCTCTCGTTCCTGAAACACATCGAAACATTTCTCCAGGATTTGTGGAGACCCTGATTCAGACGCAGCGTGAGGAATTATTTACAGGCTTGATGCGCCTGAGCTATTCATCGGGCGAACATCTGATCTTCCCCTTTCTTGAAGGGATACAGCAAAAGTTATATCGTTGTCAGAACGAAAGTATCCAGATTGTTCCCAGGAAAACCTGGTTGGATTCTTTAGACCATTCAAATGCTGTTGTGGGTTTATTGCGTCTTCCGGTTGAAGCCATGCGTTTCACACGGGTTGCTTATGAAGCTCCCATCCGTCGGGTGGAAACGTCAGTTTTTACGTTCGAAGAGCTATCAAACAACGCTGTAAAATGGGCAGTGGGGCAGGATCCCAGCGTCGTTCGGATTGAGACCGAGGGAGTCAAAAAGTATTACTTGATTGCAGGACGTTCAACTCCCATTATCGAGGAACTATCTTTCACCGAAGAGGGCACGCGATTTTCCGTAAACGATGCATCTTTTCCACGGACCCTTCCGAAGGGGGAGTATCAGGTCACCCGTTATATTAGCAATCGCGAACATGAGTCCTGGCGCGAATTTGAATTGCGCTTGGCCTTCAACCCGCTGATGCGTATGCTTCTTAGCCGCTTTAGTGAGCTGGTTGGGCGTGTGCTGACAGAGCGCCTGTGCGACAAGTTGTCCCTCTGGGCGCGTGAAGGAGGGTGGAATATCACTGTCACCAGCAATGGCGCTGTGAATCGTCACTATTTTGACTCGCTTGAAAACGCTGCCACAGTCTACGTCGATCTTCTTCGCCATTTTCGCGAGGAAGCCGTTCAGGCGATTGGTCCACGGATGGTGGACGGTATCTTGCAGGAAACCCTGATCAAGCTGGATCCCTATCGCCGTGAACTCCTCACTCAGTATGGTGTAGGTAGTATGCCTGGCGTGGTGTGGAGGTAGAAATGATGCGATTTGGATGGAAGGCGAATGAAACCTCAATGCGTATCCGGTGGTTGGCAAAGGGCGCGGCCCTCATATTCATCGCGCTTTACTCCATTATCTATTTGAGTCAACCGTTTTCAGAGGTTTGGAATAATATCCTCGCCAATTTATTTCTGGTGTGTGCTTCAGCGTTTGCTGCTGCTACTGTTACCATGATTTGGGCGCGTTATGATCCATCTGACGCACCTCGCCGTGTTTGGGGTAGTTTTGCAGTGGGATTGTGGTTATGGGTCATAGCCGAATCCGTTTGGGGCTATTTGAACGTAACTCAGGGAGAGGTAGCCGAGGGTCCCGCCGATATCTTCTGGATAACTTCTTATTTCTTCCTCGGGCGAGCGTTATTCCTTCAGTTCCAGATCCTTGTGCGCCCAACGGTGCGCGAGCTATGGAACCGAGTCTTGATTGCTCTGTTATTCCTGCTTGCGCTTTGTCTATTGATCTTTAGTATGCTAAGCCCAACTTCAACAGGGACAGACAAATGGGATGTAGCCATTAATTCCTTTTATCCTGCGGCTGATCTTTTGTTGGCGTTGGTTGCGTTTTGGCTGGCCCGTCACTTTATAGGCGGCGCTTTCGCCCGTCCCTGGCTGGGATTATTGGTTTTTACATTTGCCGACTTAATGTATGCCTGGCTTGAAATCTCAGGTATGTACTCATGGAGTGTCGATCAGGGTAATTTGTTTAGCACCATTGCAGACATTACTTATTTGAGTGCTTATGTGGTACTGGGGCTTGGCGCCTTGTCTCAATGGGTATTTTTGAAATATGGTTTGCGGCCCTCAACAGAGCCGCGGTAAAATAAACTTCGTAATTAAGCCTGACAGTATTCGCCAGGCTTAATTCTGCGGGGTGTCTCTCGGGTAAATGAACACCTAGCATAAAAGCTTTGATAGCTACTTCAGATACATCGTGTTCTCACATTGGATCAATCTATGACACGGAAAGCAAAAATTGTCGCAACCATCGGACCTGTGAGCCAGGGGGAGGCGGTCCTTGAGAAGCTTATTCTTGCCGGCATGAATGTGGCCCGCATGAATTTCTCTCATGGCACACATGATGAGCATGCAGAACGAATTGCTCGTATCCGTAAAGTCTCTGAAAAACTCGGTATCCCGGTTGGGATCTTACAGGATTTACAGGGACCGAAAATCCGGGTTGGTGAGCTGGCAGAACCCGTTCAGCTTTCGGAAGGGGAGGTGGTCACTCTTTATGCAACGGGAACGACAGCCCCGGGCGATGGCGAGAAAAAGATCCCGGTGGACTTTCGACAGCTTTTCGATTCGGTCCAGACCTCGGACCGGCTGCTGCTGGACGACGGTCGTCTGGCGCTCGAAGTGGTTTCCGTTAAAGATCACAATGCATTGTCGGCCAAGGTCCTCGTCGGCGGACTGCTTTCTTCACATAAAGGGATCAACCTTCCCGGTGTTCGATTGGGCATTGCCGGATTCACGGAAAAAGATGAGGCGGATCTGGGATTTGGTATCGCCCACGGTGTGGATGCGGTCGCGATCTCCTTTGTTTGCACAGCCGAGGATGTCAAAAAAGTCCGTTCCGCTATGGAGCGACTTTCAGATGGCAGGCGGTTGCCTTTGCTCATCGCGAAACTTGAAAAGCCCGAAGCTCTCGATAACCTTGATGCAATCCTTGAAAATGTAGATGGTGTGATGGTTGCACGCGGCGATCTGGGCGTGGAGCTTCCGCCCGAACGCGTACCTGTGCAGCAAAAGCGCATTATCCGCACCGCAAATCTAAGCGCCAAGCTGGTGATCACCGCTACGCAGATGCTTGAATCGATGATCACGAATCCATTACCGACACGGGCCGAAGCCTCCGATGTAGCGAACGCTGTTTTCGATGGGACGGATGCGGTTATGCTTTCGGCCGAATCTGCATCTGGCAAATATCCGGTTGAGTCCGTTCAAATGATGGATCGGATTGTGTGCGAAGCCGAAACACATTATCTTGAATGGGGACTGGAACAACACGTGCAGGGTTTCGAGCAGAGCGATGCAGCCTCCATGGCGCGTGCTTCCCAGGCGCTGGCAAACGACAAGAATGTAACTGCGGTCGCGTGCTTCACCATGCAGGGACAAACCGCCTGGCTGATGTCGAAGATCAGGCCCCGTGTGCCCATCATAGCCTTTACGCCAGAGCAATTTACGTATAGTCGTTTGGCATTTCTATGGGGAGTGCGGCCGCAACTCGTGCCGTTTGTGAACTCGCTGGAAGAAATGATCAATCATGTAGACACAGCTCTCATGCGCTCCGAGGTTGTTCAATCAGGTGATCAGGTTGTGCTGGTTTGTGGTTTCCCGGTGGGCGCGGTACGTCCGCCAAATATGGCCCTCTTACATACGGTCGGGGAATAACACCTCATTCCATCAGCCAAAGATATTGGTACGGCCTCAATTCAATTTCGAGGTTCTCTTTTGCCAGAATAAATTCTTGTCCTGTGAGGAGGTCGGTCAGGGAGTGGTCCGGCTTTTTTATTGGATAGGAAATCCTTTGGAGCGTATCGCTCAGATTGTGGATGGCAAGAATTACCTCGTTGTTATGCCTTCGCTGAAACGCCGCAATGGCATTATTCTGAAGGTCGATCCACTCAAAGTTACCCCAGCCAAACGCCCGCCATTGTTTTCGTATAACGATCATATGACGAAGGACATTCAACATTGAGTTTGGATCCGCGCGTTGCGATTTGACATTGACTCGCGCAGGCCCGTAGGTCTGATCATCGATGACAGGTGCATATAGGGATCGTGCAGGCGCTTCAGAAAACCCGGCAGTCGATCCGATATCCCATTGCATCGGCGTGCGGACGCCGTTGCGATCTTCCAGCCAGATATTATCTCCCATGCCAATTTCATCCCCATAGTAAAGGATCGGTGATCCGGGCAGTGTCAGAAGCAGGGAATAAGCCAGTCGGATCTTGCGCTCATCGTTGTCAAGCAATGGCGCCAGCCGTCGGCGGATTCCCAGATTGAGACGCATCCGGGGCTCGGGCGCATACTTAGCCCACATCCACTGGCGTTCCGCCTCTGTGACCATTTCAAGAGTTAGCTCATCATGATTGCGGAGGAAAAGGCACCACTGGCAATTTTCGGGAATCGAAGGTGTGCGACGCAGGATTTCGACCATGTCTTCTGCACGGCCCTTTTTAAGCGCCATAAAGATACGCGGCATAATGGGAAAATGAAAACCCATGTGAAACTCATCGCCGTTCCCGAAATATGGGCGAACGTCCTCGGGCCATTGATTGGCCTCACATAACAGGATTCGCCCGGGATAATTTTTATCTATGAAGGCGCGCAGTTGCTTGAGATAAGTATGTGTCTCAGGCAGGTTTTCACAATTCGTGCCGTCGCGCTCGTAAAGATATGGGACTGCATCGGCGCGGAATCCGTCAATGCCCAGGTCCAGCCAGAAGCTGGCGACCTTGAGCATTTCTCCCTGCACTCCGGGATGATCGTAATTCAAGTCCGGTTGGCTGGCATAGAACCGGTGCCAGTAATATTGCCCGGCCTTTTCATCCCAGGTCCAGTTCGATGGTTCTGTATCGACAAAAATAATACGCGCCTCTTTGTAGGCTTGATCTGTATCAGACCAAACATAATAGTCTCGATAGGGGGAGTTGCGATCTGAGCGTGAGGCCTGGAACCAGGGGTGCTGATCGGAGGTGTGATTCAGGACCAGGTCCATAATGACGCGAATATTTCGGCGGTGCGCAGCTTCGATCAGAGCTTTGAAATCTTCCAATGTGCCGAATGTCTGAGCGATGTTGTAGTAATCCGCGATGTCATAACCGTCATCCTTCAACGGTGATGGATAGATCGGCATCAACCAGAGGCAGTCAACACCAAGCTCCTGTAAGTAATCAAGTTTTTCCGTCAGCCCATTGAGGTCGCCCTGCCCATCTCGATCGCTGTCGCGGAAGGCACGCACATAGATTTGGTAGAAGATTGCCTCTTTGTACCAGAGTGATTGATTCATGAGATAGTTTTCTTTTGCTTCGACTCACACGGGAGATCTACCTGGCGTTGCTCTCTTGGGAAAGCGCGCTAAGATTTCCAGGCAAAGACCAGTCAGAGAACCTGCCATGGTGCCGGTACTCAAAATGCCCGGAACCAAAGTCAGACCCGTAACCCATCCAATCACGCTGAAGATGATCCACCAACCCGCCCATTGCACTTGGCTACGTAGAATTATCCATTGCGCAATCCCTGTGATAAGGCCAATGACCAGCCCCTCAAGGACTTCGAGTCCCGGAGGGAGCAGAAAGAGCGCGATGAGATATCCTGACGTCCATCCGAGGGTTGTAGCGATGATCCAGCGCCAGGGACGAAAAATCCGTCCCTGTAGCACCAGCCACTGAAAGACACTCACGAGAAATCCCGAAGTGACCAGACTTATGCCAGGGAGGATAAACCTGCCTAACAGCCATCCCAGGGTGGTCGCCATGATCCAAAAGAACCAGAGCGCCCAGTCAAAGGAGAGTATCTTCGAGATCACAAGCGCAGCAGTCCTGCGGACAAATCTTGCCTTGAGGGCTTCACAATCGAAGGGTCGTGATCAACCTTTCACGGATCCAGCCAGCAGGCCGCGGACGAAGTAGCGCTGCAGAGAGAAGAACACAATCAAAGGAACGATCATGCTCAGGAAGGCGCCAGCAGTCAGCAAATACCAATCCTGGCCACGATCACCGACAATCGATGCTAATTTCATCGTCACGACGCGGACGTTTGGGTCAGGGCCAAGGATAATCAGGGCCACAAGGTAGTCGTTCCAGACCCATAGGAATTGAAAAATGGCAAAGGAGGCCAATGCCGGAAGAGATAGGGGCAAGACAAGTCGCTGGAAGATTGTAAAATGCGAGGCCCCATCGATAAACGCCGATTCCAGGATATCGCGCGGCAAACCCCGGATGTAGTTATACAATAGATAGGTAGCCAGCGGCAAGCCGAAACCAGTATGAGCCATCCAGATTCCCAGGAAGGTCCCATTTAGATGCAAGCCAGCGAAGTCCCGCAAGACAGGGACAAGGGCAATCTGCAAAGGCACAACCAGCAAGGCCACAACCAGGGTGAACCAAAAGCGCTTGCCCGCAAACCGCATCCAGGCGAAGCCATAAGCAGCAAAGGCGGCAATGAGAATCGGGATCACTGTGGATGGAACCGCGACGGTCAGGCTATTGAGGAGAGCACCTGAGAAGTCATCGCCGCGCACGGTTTGACGCTTTCCACTGGCGTCTCTGATTTCCACACTCCTGCCTTGCAACACCTGGCGATAATTATCGAGGCTGACATTCGTCGTCGTGACCCACTGTTTCTCTTGGACCTGGATCTTACCAATGGGTCGGGTCCCCACCCAAATCAGTCGCTTGTTGCCTTCTTCCACGCCGGTGCGCAACTGATCAAACGTTGCTGTGATGCCTTCCACCGTCATCGGACCATTTGAATCGAGTCCCAACTCGCGGGGATTGATCGTCTTGGTCATAACCCAGTCATGGTGAGGGAAAACACTCCACCAGGGCGTGGTCTGGATATCAAATCGCTGCCGGAATGAGGAGACAAAAACACCGATCACCGGCACGAGCCAAAGGATGACAATGACTGCCAGAGCAGCATTTACGAGGATCGAACGTACAAGTTTTTGAGAGCTTGCGTTTGTCATCGAAAAGCCTCCTCCTCCCTGATCTGGCGGAGATTGTAGATCATGACGGGGATGATGGCAACCAACAAGATGATCGCCAAAGCTGAGCCGTAACCAGAGTTGCGATTGGTGAAAGACTGGCGGTAGAACTGTGTGGCGATCACGTCCGTGCCGAATTGACCGCCTGTCATTACCCAGACCACATCAAAAATCTTTAAGGTGAAAATGATAATTGTGGTTGTGACCGTAATGATCGTCCCCATGATATAGGGGATCATGATTCGGAAGAAGACCTGGAGTTCGTTTGCTCCATCTACGCGGGCGGCTTCGATAATCTCCTCCGGAATGCCTTTGATTGCGGCGGAGAAGAGCACCATGGCGTAGCCAGCCTGTAACCAGACCACGATAATCACGAGGAACAAATTGTTCCACGGCGCAATCGTTATGTAATTTGTCCAGCCATGCGGCTGACCGCCCAAAGCAACAACGATGGCATTCAGGAGTCCAATTTGCGGTTGGTCTGGCGCGTTCACTTCGTAAATGAAGTTCCAGATCACGCTCGCACCGACAAAGGATATCGCCATCGGCATGAAGATTAGAGACTTGGCGACGCGTTCGAACTTGCTGCGGTCCGCCAGAACCGCGACCAACAAGCCAGTGATCACCGTCAGGGGTGTTGCGATACCAATCCAGAAAAGGATATTATTTCTGAAGGCAGTCAGCATCAGGCGATTGGTAAAAACGTCTGCATAGTTTTGTAAGCCGACGAATTGGGTAGAGAGCGCTGCAAAATATGCCCCGGGTGAAGTGAATAACATACTTAGCGGTACATCTGGAGGACCATTGCGCCCAAATAGACTCAGATAAAGGGTACGCACTGCTGGCAATGCCAGGAACCAGATCAGCATGGCGATCGCGGGACCTACGAATACAAAAGGTTGCAAGCGCAGGGTCCATTCCAGAGGAAGTTGTTCAACCAGCCAGTTGAACACATAATAGAGGATCGCGATGCCTCCCACTCCCCAGATAATTGCCACAAGGGTAATGACCCATTTGGCGGCATTCCCAGCGCGCAGAAAAACAAAGCCCTCATATAAAATGAAGAATGCGATGAGAGGTATCAAAATAGCCAAACCAAGGC
>DATGYJ010000192.1:0-17895 GCA_035298105.1 Anaerolineales bacterium
ATGGTGTCAGCGAGGCGGGTACATCAAATCCTGTCACGGGCCATACCCTGTTTCAAGCCGGTTCCGTCAGCAAGGCCGTCACCGCAACCGGAGCGCTTGTTTTAGTAGAACAAGGCCAGCTGCAACTGGATGAAGATGTCAATCGAAGGCTCAAAACCTGGAAAGTGCCAGAAAATGAGTTCACAAAGGAACACAAAGTAACCCTACGCCAAATCCTGAGTCACAGTGCCGGGTTTACTGTTCATTTTTTTCCAGGATATGCAGTGGGCGCGCCCTTACCTGAGTTGGAACAAATCCTGAATGGACAGGCCCCTGCCAACACAGCTCCGGTGCAGGTTGAGTTTGTACCGGGGACAAAGTGGCGTTATTCCGGAGGTGGTTTCCTAATCGCACAACAATTGATGATGGATGTAACCGGCAAACCATTCCCCGTTCTGATGCGTCAAAATGTCTTCAATCAAATTGGGATGAGCCAGAGCAGCTTTGAACAACCCCTTTCTCCAGAGGCTGCAAAGCTGGCGGCGAGCGGGACGTACTGGAACGGAAATGTCGTTCCCGGGAAATGGCATATCTATCCTGAGATGGCCGCCGCGGGATTGTGGACAACGCCAACCGATCTCGCCAAACTTGCCATCGAAATCTCATTATCTCAACAGGGAAGGTCAAACCGGATTCTCTCACAGGCAATCGCTCGTGAGATGCTCGCCCCTCAAAGCGAGAGCGTAACAGAGTTCGCCTTAGGCAACGAAAAACACCCGGACAGAATGGGGCTTGGATTCTTCCTGGCCGATAAAACCCACTCTGGATTATTTGGCCATATCGGCAACGATGCAGGCTTTGAAGCCATGCTGATGATGGACAGTGACACGGGTCAGGGCGTGGCCTTTATATCCAATTCCCAATTTGGGATTCTTCTCGGCGACTATCTCGTGCGGAACATTGCCAAAGAATACGGGTGGAAAAATTACATATTGCCGAATCGTCCCCACTTGGGAGCAGACGCTGTCTTAATTGCAATTGCACAACGGGAAAGCATACCAGCCGCCTTCAGGCAATATCATCGTTTAAAGGACAGCCAGCCGCTCCACTATACCCCCGATCAGAATACCTTGTTGATCTTCGGCTATTCTCTTTTAGCTTCCAACCAGATCGAGGCGGCCCTCGAAGCGCTGAAATTGGAAGTTCAGGAATACCCGGACTTTTGGAATGCCTACGATACACTGGGAGAAATATACGCGGCAATTGGGGAACAGGAATTATCGATTGAAAATTACGAGAAGTCGCTTGAGCTAAATCCAGCCAATCGCAGCGCGATCGAAAATCTGAAGAAACTCAAGGGATAGAGGGCGGGCATAATGAGCCAATGGGCAGCACTCAAAAGTTGTTAGGCAATTCGCATGTTTAGCTGTTCTTGTAGGTCGGACACTCCCTGGCACCGCCCGTGATTTGCTAGGCAAATCAGGCAGATGTGCACCTTGCGCTGAGGCGCAAGCCTCACACTCCCTGGCACCGCCCGCCAGGGCAGGTGTGCCCCGGGCGCATGTGCCGGGGAGTGCGGTGTTGGCAACACCGCACCTGCGGTGGGTGCAGGTGTCCGACTTACAAACTTTTAGTGCACCCAGTGTATCGTTTATCCCATATTAGAACAATCGTGCTATAATAGGATCTTCCCACACGAAAGGACGTACATGTTTACTCGTATTAACAAAATTTACTATGAGTTTCCACGCCTGTTTTGGGTCGTTGTGGCTGTACGGTTTATAGATGGCATTGGAGGCACGCTTCTCTTTCCATTCTTTGCTCTTTACATCACGCAGAAATTTGGCGTTGGAATGACACAGGCGGGCATCCTGCTGGGGATGTCTTCCTTATTTGGATTGATCGGTGGTATGGCGGGTGGCGCACTGACCGACAAATTCGGTCGCAAACAATTGATCTTGTTCGGGCTGGTCTTTAGCGCAGTCAGTACACTGACCTTTGGTATGGTAACGAAAATCAGCCTGCTCTATCCACTTGTCATCGTTGTGGGACTTCTCTCCAATATCGCTCATCCTGCTCATGACGCAATGATTGCAGATATCCTGCCGGAGCGAAAGCGCCAGGAAGGCTTTGGCATTTTACGTGTGGTAAGCAACTTCGCCTGGATCATCGGTCCCACCATTGGTGGGTTTCTTGCAAGTATTAACTTCTTTTACCTGTTCGTCATTGATTCTGTGGTCAGTTGCATCGTCGCGGTCATTATTTATCGCCTGATCCCGGAGACAAAACCCGAGCCGCACGCCCATGAAAAGAGTGAGTCCTTCCTGAAAACAGTTGTTGGATATCGCCTTGCATTGCGTGATACCGCGTTCATGTCGTTCATTGTCGCAAATATTCTCATGTTGCTCGTTTACCAACAAATGTATGGTTCGCTTTCCGTCTACCTGCGCGATAACCACGGCATCAATCCGCAGGGCTACGGTTTATTAATGACAACCAGTGCCGTCACGGTTGTTCTATTTCAATTCTGGTTGACCCGCACGATCAAACACCGGCCGCCGTTCCTGATGATGGCGTTTGGCGCGGTCTTCTATGTGATCGGTTTCGTACTGTTCGGAATCGTCACAACGTTTGTCTTGTTCGCACTGAATATCGTCATCATTACCATTGGCGAGATGATCGTCGTCCCCACCAGCCAGGCGCTGGTCGCCGGCTTTGCACCCGAAGCCATGCGCGGTCGTTATATGGCGATTGCCGGACTTTCATGGGCGATCCCTTCAACGATTGGTCCCGGCGCGGCAGGCTATATTCTGGATAACTACAACCCGAACCTGCTTTGGTATATTGGCGGAGCCTTATGTGGCCTCTCAGTCATTGCTTACTATATCCTTCATCTGCGCCTCGGTGCGCGATCAGAATTCGCTCCCGCTCAGGAAGAGGCGGTTCCCCTGGCAGCCACAACCGATTAGTAAACAGTCCCGCCTTTGATGCGAAGGAGTCAATGCGTCGTCCATAACGAGTGGAATACTGCCCTATATAACCGTTTTATGTGAGTACAAAGGAACAGAATCCGCTAAATAATTTACCAATTTCTCACGCCCTGCAAAATTAGCCTTTGTTGCTACACGCTGGTAACGAGCGATACCCCTATAGTATGTCCATCGTGATTTGTGGCCATCCTAAGCCCTCTGCGTGGCTTAGGATGGCTTTCTTTTTCGCTTCTAAATTTGGGTTCTGCTCTACCAAGATTCTAATTTCCTGTCAAAAATCTTTTAAAGAGATGAACTCATCACCTAGGTAAATTTCGGTTATCGGTTCACCGTCCGAGTCAACTTCTCGAAGTTGGTCTTTCTCCCTTGGTTCTTGAATGATGGGTTGTAAATCGGGGTGTGACGACATGAGACTGCCGATAAATTGTGATTCTTTCATAAGTGTTAACGCCGTAATGAATTGATTATGCAACTCTTGAACTTACACAATGCATATATGCTATAATTTCTCAAAATAGACACCTGTATGATAAATTGATTTTTGCTGTTGATCCTGCGGCAATTGTATTGCAAGGTTGGCTTTATGCGCCTCCACTGTTCTCGTCTACGTCACTGTTATCGGATGCGCTCGCGCGGAAAGCTGAATTACTTACAGGTGTCTATCTTCTCTGGGGTTCAAGTTGAAAGCATCTGATCTTTTTACTACGTCCAATCCAGAACAAAAGCTTAAGCAATTTCTTTCTCTTAAGGTTCCTAGTCAACTTGCAACCTTGCTTGACATCAAATATGAGCGGCTGGTCTATCATATTTATAAAGTGCCAGCTGATAAGAAATATTCGGTATTTACAATACCTAAAAAAAGTTCAGGAATGAGGGTGATCAGTTCTCCCACGACAGCCTTAAAAATTATTCAAGAAAAATTAAACGAAATATTGCTTGATGTATATAAACCAAAACCTGCTGTATATGCTTATGTTCGAAGTAGGAATATCGTTCTTAATGCAAGGAAACATAAAAGAGCCAAGTTTATTCTCAACCTGGATTTGGAGGATTTTTTTACCTCTATTAACTTCGGAAGGGTACGAGGTTTATTCTTAGGCAAACCTTATAATCTTCCCAATCCAGTAGCCACAGTATTAGCTCAAATCTGTTGCCACAACAATGTTTTGCCGCAAGGCGCTCCGACATCTCCGATAATTTCCAATATGATTTGTGCTCAAATGGATAGTCAACTGCAGGCATTAGCCAATGAGAATAAATGTTACTACACAAGGTATGCAGATGATATAACCTTTTCTACATTCTTGAGGGAATTTCCAATAGAAATTGCTAATTCTAGAAACTTAGCCGAAGTAGATTTAGGAAAGAAGCTGAAAGATATCATTGAAAGTAATGGATTCAAGATTAACCCGAAAAAAGTAAGAATTCAGCCACGTTATAGAAGACAGGAGGTGACTGGCATTATAGTAAATCAATTTCCCAATGTGCGCAGAAACTATATTCGACAAGTAAGAGCAATGTTACACGCTTGGGATGCCTATGGAATTACAAATGCCGAAAATCATTATTTCACGATTTTCAATAAAAAGCACCGTAATCCAGAACTTGAGCTACCTTCATTTCGACAGATTATCAAGGGGAAAATTGATTATATAGGCATGGTCAAAGGCAAAGATAATGAAATATATTGCAAACTCTTAGAAAAATATCGTTTTCTACGTGCGCGCGACGAAGGCATACCTAGACTCAATAGAACTATCTTGAATGAAATAAATACGCCAGTTGTATTTGTTGAGGGGAAAACAGATGTTAGTATACTCACAGTAGCGTGGAAAAAACTGTTTAATAATGCTCCAATGCAATTCAAAATATTGAAAGCAGACACACGACCAGATACGCCAGGTGGAGGTGCAGGTGCTGACACTCTGTCGTTGATGCTTAATGCACACAGACCTGACGATCCGTATATCGCAATTGGAATATTCGATAGAGACAGAGAGGGAAAAACGAAATATTTGAAACAGTTACATAACGATTTCATAATTGACGAAGCTAATAGGTGGAAAATAGCGAAAGAACGTCGAGCTGGCGCAATGTTGTTGCCTATCCCTGAAGGAAAAGAGGGCTATGATTATTACGATAGTCTCTGTATAGAGTTTTACTTTAGCGAATCCGCGCTTTCCCAGAAAACTACGGATGGTAACGGACTGATTTGGGACTATATAAAAGTGGAGATGCAAGGAAAGCGTCTACCTGAAGACAAGCAAATTCAAATACCAGAAGCCCGTATGATAAAAGCGGGGAAAGTTCCATTTGCCGAACTAATAGTTCCAACCTTAGAAGCCAGTGAATTCGAGTCGTTTCGCCCATTATTTGAAATTTTGATAACTCTGATTAATCGAATCCAAGACAGCAATTAATAAGGATTTCAAAGCTATGGATACCTGTTTTGTAATGCAACCATTCGATGGCGGGAAATTTGATAAGCGTTATAAGGATGTATTTGCTCCAGCTATCCAAGATGCCCATCTTGAACCTTACCGCGTCGATCAAGATCCAAAAGTGAGTATACCCATCCAAGATATTGAAAGAGGTATACGAGATTCGAAGATATGTTTTGCTGAAATTACATTAGACAATCCAAACGTATGGTTTGAGCTCGGTTATGCTTTTGCTAGTGGAAAAGAAGTTGTTTTAGTCTGTTCAGAGGAAAGAACCACAAAGTTCCCGTTTGATATTCAACATCGCACTATCATTACATACTCAACATCTTCAATAAGCGATTTTGACAAGCTGAAACAGGAAATTACTAACAAGATGAAAGCATACTTGGATAAGGCTGAAACGCTTACCAATGTGTCTGAGATCGCTAAGAATACAAACTTTGAAGGATTGGCTCCATATGAAGTAGTAGCTATGGCAACTGTTGCGCAAAATTTAGAAAGCCAGATGACACCGTAGATATATATACTATCAAGAGCGATATGGAGGCAAACGGGTTTACAACTGTTGCGACTACAATTGCTTTAAAGGAATTACTCCAAAAAGGTTTTGTCTCACAGACACTTAAAGAACGAGACATAAATTACAGTGTCACAGCATATACATTTACTGATGAGGGATGGAAGTGGATTCTAAATAATAAAGATAAATTTGCGCTTGAGCAGCCACCAAAGCCAAAGCTGCAACCGCGAGCCGATGATGATATACCATTTTAGAATCAGATGCATTTATTGAAGTGGAATTTATCGACGTAGAATGATTGATTTTGGGGATGAGTTTTATCAGAGGTGCTCCATAAATTGATAAAAAGCCCAGTAATTATGAACTGGGCTTTGTTATTGTAGCTCTGTAAAGGCTTTATCACCAACTCTATAGTAAACGGAATGCTACGTATTGATTCCTGCGCGCTTTTGGCGGGACTGTTATTTTGGAAACTTCTCTCCCATTTTGGGGAGGAACTGGGCTGAGAGTCAGTGGGAATGTCCATTCTGGTGAACATGTCCATGCTCTATCTCTTCAGCAGTCGGCTCGCGCACCCCTACAACTTTCACGTTGAAGTGCAGCTCATCCCCCGCGAGTGGATGGTTGAAGTTCAACGTCACGGTATCACCCTCAACCGTATCGATGCGCGCATAACGTGACTGCCCGGAATCATCCTTCACGGTCAATTCCGTTCCCTCCTCCACCGGTATGTCCTGGGGAAACGCCGTACGCGGCACATTCATAAATGCTTCTTCATCGAATTCACCATAGCCATCCACAGGCGGGATGACAACATCCTTGCTTTCGCCGACTTTCATACCGATCATTTCGCGTTCCAATCCAGAGATGATATTGCCATAGCCCACAAGAAACTGCAACGGATCCTGTCCTTTGGACGAATCGATCTCCTCACCATCAACATTTAGCGTGTACTCCATAGAAACTACTATGTTATTTTGAACCGTATCTGTGCTCATTTCTAATCCTTTCAACCCACCAGCCCGGATTTTAAGTCGCTGGTAAGTCCGCCCATTGTAATCGGTTTTCTGTAATTACAAAGTGCCGCATCAAGGTTTAGCTCGAAACTTGCCGGACATTAATCTGCCACTTATTTCAAAATTAGCAATGGATAGCGTGGTAAATCCAATTCCAGGACGAATGAAACAAAATAGCTTACATTCCGTCATGGTTTAGATAAACACCGGCTGGTTTGAGTTGGCGTTTTCAAATAGCGACGATCGCCAATTTATAAATAATTGCAGCAAATGAGGAAAAATGAGATCCAAGCGCTTATTCGTAGCCCTCGCAGGAGTTGTCGCCGTAGTTGCTTTGATCGCCAGCTTACGCGAACCCTATTTGTTCGAGGAAGTCTCGCGGTTTGCCCGTCTGGGTCCGGAGGGGGAATTTTCTGAGGCGGAGGTTCAAAAGATCCTTCAACAAAGCACTCCCGGTCCCGTAGTCATCACAGCGCTCCAGAATGATACTTCGGAACCATTGGAATTAATTCCGGTGATTAAGCCCAAGCAGTCGCGGCCCGACCCTGACCTGAATGAGCTTCGTCCGCTGCCCAAGCGTGGAAGCGGCGCCCCCAAAAATCTTCCCGGCAAATTCCTGGATCCCGTTTTACAGCAAAACTCCGGGACCGTATCCACGTTGAATATCCCGGCCCCACTTCAAAACTTCGATGGTCTCAATAATTTGAATGGTGTTTTGCCGCCGGATACCAACGGCGATGTCGGTCCCAATCACTATATGCAGTGGATAAATCTGTCATTTGCGATTTATAGTAAAACAGGCGCTTTGCTTTATGGCCCGGCAGCCGGTAACACCTTATGGTCCGGGTTTGGAGCGCCCTGTGAAACAACTAATGATGGCGACCCTATTGTCCAATATGACCATCTCGCCGATCGCTGGATGGTGAGTCAGTTCTCGCTCCCCAATTATCCAAGTGGGCCGTTCTACCAATGTATCGCCGTCTCACAAACCGGGAATCCAACCGGTGCCTGGTATCGCTATGCATTTCAGATCAGCGCCAGCAAGCTCAATGATTATCCACACTTCGGGATATGGCCGGATGGCTACTATATGTCGGTGAACCAGTTTGCCGGGAATAGCTGGGCAGGCGCCGGGGTGGTAGCGTTTGAGCGCAATAAAATGCTGCTCGGGCAGCCCGCCCAGGCTGTTTACTTCGATCTGTTTGCTGTTGACCCAAACCTGGGCGGTATGCTGCCATCAGACCTGGATGGTCCAGCTCCAGCCGCCGGCACACCGAATTACTTCCTGCAGGTAGATGACAATGGCTTTGGCTATCCACAGGATCAGATCGAGGTTTGGCAATTCAAAGTAAATTGGGCGAACCCCGGCGCTTCCACGTTTACGCAAGCCACATGGTTGCCAACAGCCGCCTTTGATTCGAATATGTGTGCAGGAAGCCGCAATTGCATCCCTCAGCCAGGCACAACCGTCAGACTGGATGCCATTGCCGACCGGCTCATGTATCGTTTGCAGTATCGCAGCTTTGGTGGCTACCAAACCATGGTTCTGAATCACACCGTAGATGTAAATAATACCGACCGGGCAGGTATTCGCTGGTACGAGCTGCGCAATGCCGGATCCGGTTGGAATATTTTCCAGCAAGGTACTTTTTCACCTGACGCGACCCAGCGCTGGATGGGAAGCGTGGCGATGGATGGCATGGGAGATATAGCCCTGGGATATTCAGTCTCCAGCAGCACAATCTTTCCATCCATTCGCTACACCGGGCGGATGGCGAGCGATCCACCTGGGCAGCTGCCTCAAGGGGAAGGCACTTTCATCAACGGTACGGGTGCACAAACTCATTCTGCCTCACGCTGGGGGGACTATAGCAATTTGTCCGTAGATCCCGTTGACGATTGTACGTTCTGGTACACGAACGAATACGTTCCAACAACGGGGTCCTCGCCCTGGCGGACACGCATTGGTTCGTTTCAACTACCCGGCTGCGCTGGAAGTGGTCCGACCCCAACCAATACCAGCGTACCACCTTCAGCTACCCCGGCGCCGATCGCCTCTAACAATCCGCTTTATTTGTCATTGACCGGCAGCCAGACCATTGGAGGCGTATCTTCTGCCAATGAAGATATCCTGCGCTTCGATGGCAAGAATTGGAGTCTCTTCTTCGATGGCTCGGATGTGGGATTGGGAGGCGTGAATCTCTTCGCTTTCTCCATTATGGATGCTGATACGATCCTCATGTCTTTCAACAGTGCAGTGACCCTCAACGGCATCGCAGTGACCCCTCAGGACGTTGTGCGGTTCGATGCCACATCCCTGGGGACGACTACCGCCGGCACTTTCAGTATGTATTTCGATGGCAGCGATGTCGGCTTTGACACAACCAGCGAGAATATCGATTCACTGTCATTGCTACCGGATGGCCGGTTGCTGATCTCCACCACCGGCAATCCTTCTGTTCCCGGTCTCACAACGGGCAGGGATGAGGATGTATTGGCCTTCACCCCGGCTTCGCTTGGCAGCACGACCAGCGGCACGTGGTCGATCTATTTTGATGGCTCAGATGTCGGCCTGGCAGATACCAGCAGCGAAGATGTGGATGCGTTGGATGTGACTGCCAATGGGGACATCTATTTATCCACGTTGGGAAATTTTGCCGTCAGTGGGTTATCTGGCGCAGATGAAGATGTGTTTGTCTGCGCACCCAGCTCGATCGGGGATGTGACCGCCTGTAATTACTCACCAAAATTATATTTTGATGGCAGCGCCTGGGGCTTGAGCGCTAACGATGTGGATGGTTTCAACTTCCTGGCATCAGGGCTTACTCCGACGGCTGCACCCGGCAACACTCCAACCCGCACAAACACGCCCCCGGTGAACAATACACCGACGCGCACGCCGACTGCTACAAGTACTATCCCATCCCTGGCGACGAACACCCCGGCGCGAACTCCCACACTGACCCTGACACGGACAGCCACGAATACACCCTCAGGGGCGACCCTGACCTATTCAGCGCAGCCCGATGGAGCAACCGGTCTGGATACCTATCTGCAGAGTACCTCCGCCGCCACCAACTTCGGCAGCGATGTCGCCATCGGCGTGGGCGAAAACAACAACGCCACCGGTCGAGTGGCGCGCGGGCTGATCAAGTTCGATCTGTCCTCCATTCCCTCCAATGCCACCATCCTCTCGGCTACTTTGTCCTTGTGGACCGCCAGCGACCTTTCGGACAATGACCGGACCTTGCGAGTCTACCGGCTGAAAGTCCCCTTCGATGAATCCCAGGCGACCTGGAATGTGGCCAGCAGCGGGGTGAACTGGCAGGTGGCAGGTGCTGCGGGTGCTAATGACCGGGAGAGCGCCGAGATTGGCTCGGTGCAGATCCTGGCTACCGAGCCGCTTGGCGTGCAAAAGCAAATCTCGCTCTCGCCCGCTCGGATCCAGGAGTTGGTGAGTGGTGCGTTTGCCAACAACGGGTTCATCCTTGTTATGGACAGTGAGTTGAACGATCGCTTCAACTACAAATCTTCCGACACGACCACCGCTTCCAACCGGCCCGTGCTGGTCATCCAATATACCGTTCCGTAATAGCTATCTGGGTAGATCGAAAAGAATAGGCCTTTTGCTGCAAATCAGAAGGTCTATTTAATCACGAATATGCATGCCTGCCGGGTCAAGAAGCCATGCGCTCGGGATGTTTACACAAATGAGTCGAAAATGAGCTGTCCATATTTGGGGGGTAAACTTGACCAAAGGATATGAGCGAAGGATCAGCGAAGGATTAGCGAGGGATTATTTTCGAAGAAAAGAGGCTTATGCGCAGTTTTTGACCCCCAAATGTGCCCGTACCTTTAGCCACCCTCAAAAATCGAGGACAGCCTCTTTTTCATTACAAACCCTTATAATTGAAAGGATGCCTTCTGACCTTTGTCTCCCCTGGTATTGGGAATACGATGTCGATTTTGTCCAAATGGTCGAACGGGCTTGTAACGAGCAGGCTCTATCCTTATGGCAAATTACACCCAATGACCTGCTCGAATCAACCACTGCCCTCTATAAGGGTGAAAAAGCCTTCCGTACAATCCTCGACCGCTCACAATATGATACCCGTTTCGATCCCATCCACCGCTGGTCGCGCGAGCATCACGTCCGGCGCATCAACCCGGCAGAAGTGTCGACCTGGTCGGAAGATAAAGCCACAATGCACCTGGAGCTCATCAACGCAGGTATTCATACGCCTTACACGATCCTCCTGCCCCCGTTTATTGAGCAGCCGGTCCTGGCAGATTTTGACTTAACGCCCCTTGGCGATCAATTCGTGATCAAACCCTCGCGGGGTGGAGGCGGTGAAGGCGTGATCCTGGGTGCTTTTTCCATAGATCAAATTCTGCGCGCTCGCATGGAGTTCCCTGAACAAAAGTATTTGATCCAGGCAACCGTGATGCCGCGCACTATTCATGCGCAACCTGCCTGGTTTCGCATCTTTTACGCAAACGGAAGGACCTATCCTTGTTGGTGGCATCCACTTACCCATGTCTTTTCAGAGGTCACACTCCAGGAAGAAAACAGATATGAACTCACGCCTCTGCATCAAATCACTCAGCGCATTGCCTCCATTTGCAGATTGGACTGGTTCTCGACCGAGATCGCGCTCACGCTCGAAGCCTTTGTCGTAGTGGATTACGTCAACGATGGCATTGACACCCGCGTCCAATCCAAAGCAGTGGATGGTGTGCCTGATGAAGTCATGCAAAGTATCGCCAGACAATTGGTACTGATCGCGAAAGGAGAGAAAGATGACGCGCGCCCGTGATTTGGGGATTCCATTCGAGGGTTCCACTGGGGCATTCAATGCCATTACCGACGTTCAAGGCGTGACCGTAGGCTATACCACCCTGATCGAAGGCGACTCTGCCCGAACAGGTGTCACTATCGTCCACCCACGTGGACCAGACAATCATGATCCGGTGTTTGCGGCCTGGTTCCCTTTCAATGGCAACGGTGAGATGACAGGCTCTGCCTGGGTGGAAGAAGGCGGTTTTCTGGAAGGTCCGATTGGAATTACCAACACGCACAGCGTGGGTGTTGTCCGCGATACGATCATCCAATGGCAGGTCACACACAGCCGGATCTTTCAAGGCTGGTCTTGTCCACTGGTCACCGAAACCGCCGATGGCTGGCTCAACGACATCAATGCCTTCTTTGTGAAACCCGAACATGTGCTGCAAGCCTTGAGCTCTACAAAGTCAGGGCCGATTGCAGAAGGCAACGTTGGCGGCGGGACCGGCATGTTGTGTTATGAATTCAAGGGCGGCACAGGCACCTCCTCACGCAAATTGCCAGAAAAGCTGGGCGGCTGGACAGTTGGTGCACTCGCCCAAACGAATTTCGGCAGGCGCTTCCAACTCACGATTGCCGGAGTCCCTGTGGGTCAGCATTTGAAAGAGGACACAATCTGGACCAGCGGTGAGAATCCCTTTAGACAGGACGAGGGTTCCCTAATTGTTATCCTCGCCACCGATGCCCCGCTCCTGCCTCACCAGCTCAAGCGGCTTGCAAAACGGGCCTCGCTGGGCATGGCACGAACCGGCTCGCTCGGCGGGAATGGGTCCGGAGATATTTTCTTTGCCTTTTCTACGGCTAATCCCAACGCCGCAACTGGTGATCACAACGGATTGTCTTCCGCACAAATTCTCAGCAATAATTTCATTGACCCTTTGCTGATGGCATCTGCCTATGCCACCGAAGAGGCGATCATCAATTCCATGATCGCAGCCGAAGATATGACCGGGTATAAGGGATTGAGCGCCAAGGCATTGCCACACGACAAATTGCGGGAGATTATGCAGCAGTACCGCAGGCTGGAATAAATAAAAGAATGTCAGAGCAGATCTACGCTTACCTCCGGATCGATCACAGAAGCAAGCCGTCTTCTCCGCCGGATCCAGGCTCAAATAACCATGCTTGACATCATATGCTACTAGCGCTATACTCCTACGTAGATATATATCTCGAGGAGTATATATGCCGCTCTCCCATGCTATTCTTGGTTTTCTTGATTATGGACCGATGTCGGGCTATGACCTGAAAAAGCTCTTTGATCAATCCGTCGCCCATTTCTGGTCTGCCACGCAAAGCCACATTTACAAGGCCCTCGAAAACCTGGAAAGCGAAGGGATGGTGGAATCCCGGGTCATTCAACAGGAAGGGAAACCGAATCGCAAGCAATACAAGATCACGAACGCGGGCAGAACCGAATTGCGTCGTTGGGTGTCCACACCCCTGCCAGTTGAATCCAACCGTGCGGCGTGGCTGATCCAGGTCTTTTTCGCACATAACCTTACCAACGAGGAAATCGCCAACCTGTTCGAAAAGCGGATCGAACGATTGCGCACCAGTCTTTCCGAGTGCCAAATGGCACAGAATAACATAGACAAAAACTATCAGAAGGTGGGTATAAAACGGCTGCGCAATCTTTGGCAATTGACGCTCGACTACGGGGTTGATTACTATGAAAACGAAATCGACTGGTTGGAAAAAACACTCCCAGTCATTCGTAAGCTACCGCCGTTGACCCCGCCCAAGAAATAAAAGGTTGGGCAATGCCGGGCCTCGCTTCTGTCTCCTGCTCTCCAAATTACTCATCCGAGTCTTCCAACCCAGACCTTCGCAGCGCAAGCAGGCTTTATTCAAGGAACAAGCCATGCCGTCTATTCTCGAAGTGCAAAACCTCACCAAAAAATACGGTGACTTTACCGCCGTCAAGGGAATCAGCTTTGATATTAAGGAAGGCGAAATCTTCAGTCTGCTCGGTCCGAATGGCGCCGGAAAGACGACCACGATCTCCATGCTCTCCACTTTATATGCACCGACCTCAGGCGAGGCGCTGATCGGCGGTCATTCCATCACGAAAGACCCGATGGCGGTCAAGCGAGTGATCGGTATTGTGCCGCAGGAAATTGCGCTCTACGAAGACTTGACTGCCCGCGAGAATCTCATCTTCTGGGGTCAGATGTACGGTTTAAGCGGCAAACCTCTCCAGGGCCGCATCGATGAAGTGTTAGAACAGATTGGTCTGACCGATAAAGCTAAAAATCGAGTCAGAACCTATTCCGGCGGCATGAAGCGCCGCGTCAACATCGGGGTGGGATTGCTCCACAAGCCGCGTCTGCTTTTCATGGATGAACCGACTGTCGGCATCGATCCCCAATCACGCCGCGCCATCCTCGATACGGTCAAAGATCTCAACCAGCAGGGCATGACCGTTCTTTATACAACCCACTATATGGAAGAAGCGCAGGAGCTTTCTGACCGCGTCGGCATTATCGATCACGGCGAACTCATCGCACTTGGCACTCAAAAGGAACTCACCCAACAAGTGGGTCAAATGGAAACGCTTATCCTGCACATCGGTGAAAATGATGACCCGAAAGTTCTGGCCAATTCCCTCAAAGGCCTGAAAGATATTTTGGAAGCGAACGCCACGGATCACGAAATCTCGATCATCACGCCTGAAGCCGAAGACATCCTTGCGCCTGTGGTCAGCAAAGCGAATGAACGCGGCATCAAGATCCGCTCGATTGATATTCGCGAACCCAACCTGGAGGCAGTGTTTTTGCATCTGACAGGCAGGGCGTTGCGAGATTGATTATGGAGTCAGGCAGCAAGCTGCCTGACTGGCGTAGTTGCAGGAGCACGCCCTTTGGGCAGTCCTGCACTCCATAATTTATGAGATAAATATGAAAAAACTATTTCTGATTGGCATGAAGGACCTTAAAGTTATCTTCCGCGACCGGGCTGCACTGATCTTCATGCTGCTCGCCCCTTTCTTGCTCACCATCGGCATGGGATTTGTCACCGGTCGTTTTAGCGGCAGCAAAAGCGGACTTTCCGATATTCCGGTCATCCTCGTCAATCTGGATCAGGAGCAACTGGGGAATGCCCTAGTGGAGGTCTTCTCTTCGCAGGAACTTGCCGCCCTAATGGAACCCGCCGCTTCGTCCGACCCGGAAGCCGCTCGCCGCTTAATCGATGAAGACAAAGCTGCGGCTGCGGTCATCATCCCCGCAGGCTTCACACGTTCGATCATCCCCGCCGCAGGGACAATTTTCGATCAAAATTACGTGCAGCCTGCGCCTGTAAAGATCGAGGTATATACCAATCCCTCACGCCCCACCAGCGCGGGAGTGGTCAAAGCCATTGTCGATGAATTTATCTCACGCGTTGAAGAGGGCCGCACAAGCGGCATGACATCGCTCGCGCAGTTGATGTCCAGTGGTTTATTGAATTCCCAAAATGCAGCCAGCGAAGCACCTAAGATATTTGAGAACGCCTCCCAGTCTGAAGCCACCGCGCTCACACTCAAAACTGACAAAGAGGGTGCCAAGGCTGTTGAATTTGATATCCTGGCCTATATGGCGCCCGGTATGGCGCTGTTATTCCTGATGTATACCGTCTCGCATGGCGGACGCTCTATTCTTGTCGAGCGTTCGCAAGGCACCTTGCCGCGTTTACTTGTGTCGCCAACCTCGGCATCCCAAGTGCTGGGCGGCAAAGTATTGGGAATATTTTTCACAGGCGTTGCCCAGGTTGGGATCTTGATTTTGGCAAGCTTTATTTTCTTTGGCGTGAAATGGGGTGACCCACTCGGTCTGGCAATTTTGATCGCTGCCACGGTCTTTGGGGCGAGCGGCTGGGGGATGCTGATCACTGCGCTGGCACGTTCGCCCGGCCAGGTTGGCAGTATCGGTTCGGCGCTGATGTTGATCTTCGGCATACTGGGCGGAAGTTTTATCAGCCTCGAACAGATGCCGCCTCTTGTGCAAATCTTGAGTAAGATCACACCCAACGCCTGGGGCTTGAACGGATTTACGACGCTGGCTTTAGGCGGCACCTTATCAAACTTAATGGAACCTATTACTGCATTGCTCAGCATGGGCACAGTCTTATTCGGTGTTGCGGTCCTGATCTTCAGCCGCAAGGGGATGATGCAGAAATGATGATTGCGTACCGGACGAAAGGTTAGTTCATGAAAAAGATTTTTGCCATCGCATGGAAGGATGCCATCATCCGATTTTCAGGTCCATCGGAGCTGCTGTTCTTTATTGTGCTGCCGGTTGTTTTTACATTCCTGCTGGCCGGGGGCACACCCTCAGGAAATGAAGACCCGCGGATCAGTTTATCGGTGGTAGATGAAGCAAAAACACCCATTTCACAACAGATCGTTGACGAACTTGAGCATTCCAGCGCAGTCCGCCCAGAGATGACATCTCGCTCCGAAGCGCAGTATCAATTTGATGAACGCCGTGCGGAGGTTGTGCTCATCATTCCTGCTGGGATCGATCTTGCATCCTTGCAAAAAGGTTCCGCCCAGGTGGAGTTGCTACAGCAGCCAAACAACATGAACGCGACCGTTGCCGAGCGTGCGGTATTGACTGCCGTCCGCAGAGTGAGCAGTGCAATTTCTGCCGCACAAAATGCCGTCAAGCAGCGCGAGGCAATTGTCCCCTTCACTTCGGAGCAGGAGAAGCAGGCTTATTTTCAAAGTGCACTCGCCACAGCACAGTCGATTCAACGGGATGCGCCGGAACGCGTCACTACTGTGGTAGGAAATACGAAAGATCAGGTGGATTATGATCCACGCGCCAATTCATCCGCAGGGCAGTTAATTACCTGGGTGTTTGTTCCCTTGTTTGGGATTTCAGCGTTGTTTGCCTACGAGCGGCAGCAGGGGACCTTGCGGCGTTTGCTCATCACGCCCGCGAGCAAAGCGACATTTTTGCTTGGTACGCTTGTAGGTCAGGTTGCCATGGCGTTGGTGCAAATGCTATTGCTGGTAGGGTTTGGGATCCTGGTGATGAAACTGAACTGGGGACGTGAGCCATTGGCGTTGTTCATTATTCTACTTGCATCCGCCCTGGCTGCGGCAGCGTTTGGGACAACGATGGGTACGTTCATCAAGAGCGAAGGTCAGGCGAACGGGTTGAGCATTATGTTCGGCATGGTCTTCGCCTTGATGGGCGGATGCTGGTATCCGCTGGAGTTATTCCCGCCCGCGATACAGAGCGCTGTAAAGATCCTCCCCACCACATGGGCAATGCAGGGAATGTTAGACCTCGTCCTACGCGGTGGGGGCTTACGGGATATTTTGCCTGAAGCTGGAGTCCTGCTGGGGTTTGCGGTAATATTTTTCAGTATAGGCGTTTGGCGATTCCGCTACGAGTGAAGAAAGCTTTATATTTATGCCAATAAAAAGCCCCGCATAAGGCGGGACTTTTTATTGGACAGGTCGCAAAGCAGGCTGCGGTTTTTCACGTGAGGTCGAAAACAGTGCATCCACATTTGGGATCGGGATCCAGGCATTGCTCTTCCCTAAGTCCGCATAAGGGATGTAATAAAACTCAATCTCAGTTGTGCCAAAGCGTTGAAACACAAAAAGGATATAGCTTTTATCAGGACTCCAGCGCGCATCCCGATAGCAGCACTCGCCATTGATGGGATTTATTTTATCAGCCTTGCGCGCCTGGCTGTCATATACATATAAATCGCCAAACCCGTCATTCCGAATGGAATCATTCAACAAAAATAAATGATCGCCATCCCAATCGTAACTGATGATCCGTTTGTTGCTCTCGCTACTGAAATCAATACGAGTGCCCGGGATCCTGGCAACCCGTACAGGCCCCACAGTGGCACAGTTTGGGATATCCACACTCAAAACGAAGATTTGATCAGAGCTCACCAACTCCGTATCCACAACATGAGCTGCGATTTGGGTCCCATTTTTTGACCAAAGCACGTCTCTGAATGCATACTGGTTGTAAAAGCAATTTTCTTTGAGAGCGAGCAGGCTGAACCTGGTATCTACATTTTTCAATGCTTCAAGATCAAAGGGAAGGATATTTAAAGTCCGTTGGATGCTGATCGCCACAAGTTTGCCGTC
>DATGYJ010000193.1:0-5102 GCA_035298105.1 Anaerolineales bacterium
ACATTTCAAACGGCAGTTCCAAAACAGGATCGCAGGACTTTAACATCGCAAAGCTGGCAACCACCATCTTTCTTCTGCCGGCTGGCAAATGGCTGGTAGCTGCTGTGGGCGCAGTGCTTATTGTCGCGGGGCTGGTTACAGTCTATTCGGGCTTTCGCCATGATTTCGACAAGGAAGCCCGCTCTTATTCGCTCTCGCCACGTCAAGTGACCTGGATCAAGCGCGCCGGACGTTTTGGCTCAATTGCCTACGGAGTAATCATCGTCGTCATCGGGGCGCTCTTTTTCGCGGCGTTCACCCATGCCGACCCCATGAAAGCTACCGGCATTGACGGCGCGCTTCTATCCCTGATAAAGCTGCCTTTCGGTCGCTGGCTGCTCGCGTTCATCGGGCTGGGTTTGATCTCATACGGCATCTACTTGGCCATGATTGCCTTGTGGTTTCGGACGAGGTCCTCTAAGTAGGTTTAGTCGGCCGGGCGCGCGTTTGAACTCCGTTCGACTCGACATATGGAACAGTCCCAAACTATGAAAGACCAGCGCAACAGCCTTCGCTGGAGGCTGATAATAGGCCTGCTGCTACTTACCCTGAGCGCGATACTGGCGGTGTTTGCGCACTTCACCCCCTATTTCCCTGGTGATGTTCGGGCGATGCAGTTTGTTCAAAGCCTGAACAGCCCGTTTCTAACCTCTTTCATGACAATCGTTTCTCAGGGTTTCACCGGTCTACCGGCTGTGGTGCTCGTCATTGCCTGTGTGGTGATAGTGTGGTGGCGCTTGGGCAAGTTGGAAGCCATATTCATGGTCGTTACCGGGGTGCTCTCGCCGATTGCTAACCTGCTCAAGCTCTTTATTCGACAGCCGAGGCCTCCGGCCAGTCTCGCTGAGATCGTAGTGGAGGTTGGTGGCTTAGGTTTTCCCAGCGGACACGCTTTTTTTGCCGCAATGATACTGGGAATTGTGGTCTATTTCGTACTCAAATATGCCTCTTCGCCACCCCTTAAGGTCTCGCTGGTATCAGGGTTGACTTTCATCATCCTGCTAGTGGGTTATTCACGCGTTTATCTGGGAGATCACTGGGTCAGCGAGGTGATTGAAAGCTATATTATTGCCGGCGGGCTCTTGTTGTTGCTCACAATACCCTACGAACGAAGAAAGGCAACTCAGGCACCCAGCCAGAAGGTGAATAGGGTATAACAACAAAAAGCCTAATTTCCCTTTCCCTCTTCTTCCACTAATGCCTGGTGGTATTTGCGCCGAATTTCATTCATATCTACTTGTGGTTTCGGGAGTTTCATTTTTAGTGATTCGAGTTGTTCAACGACGATTTGCGATATCGCGAGATTGCGGAACCATTTATTGTTGGACGGAATGACGTACCATGGCGAATGTCGGGTACTCGTGTTTCTGAGTGCATCGTCATAAGCTTTGGTGTATTCCTTCCAATATTTTCTTTCTTCATAGTCCGATTCACTTATTTTCCAGTGGCGCATGGGGTCATCGAGCCGTTCCTGGAAACGGTTCAATTGTTCCTCCGAACTGATGTGCAGGTAAAACTTCAAGACAAGCGTCCCATTGGCCACAAGCCCCTTTTCGAAATTGTTAATCAAAGCATACCGCCTTGACCAGACTGCTTCAGGAACAATCTTATGCACTCGGACCACCACCACGTCTTCATAATGGGAACGGTTGAAGATGACTACCTCACCCTTCGCCGGCACCTGTTTTTCAATGCGCCACAAGAAATCATGGTTAGTTTCGTCCAGACTGGGAACTTTGAAGGCGCAAACCCTGGTGCCCTGCGGATCCATGGCACCCATAACATGGACAATGGTTCCGTCCTTCCCTGCAGCATCCAATCCCTGCAAACAGATCAACAGCGATCGTTTCCCCTCCGCGAACAGACTGTACTGCAGGTCATGAAGCCGCTCGGTGTGTTTTTTGATCCTATTCGCCACGGCCACTGTATCCGCTAATCCATCAGTAAAGGCAGGATCAATTTTACTCAATCTTGTTTTGTCACCCCTTTTGATCCGGAACATTTCGCTGTATTTCATATTTCTCCTTTGGTCTCGCTTCACATCGGATGCCCTGCCAAGATTGACATAACCAGATTATAATGAAATCTGAAGGCCAGAGAACATGAGGGAAGACTGACATTCATGCAAGAATTATTGACTGGATCAACGGATTCAAAAAGCCACAATCTGGATAATCCGTATCTCTTTGTCAATCGCGAACTCTCCTGGCTTGAGTTCAATCGTAGGGTACTTGAAGAGGCTCAGGACGAACTGACCCCCGTCCTCGAGAAGTTGAAATTTGCTTCAATTTTCAGCTCCAACCTGGATGAGTTCTTCATGGTCAGGGTGGGAAGTCTCTCCCGCGCGCTGGATGCTGGATTCAATGAACAGGATGCCAGCGGAAGGACCATCCGGCAGCAGCTGGATGAAATTGCCGAAATGGTCCGGGGGTTGGTTTACGAGCAATACAAATGCCTCACTGCAGAAATCATACCGGAACTCAAAGAGGCGGGAATCTTCATCCACCGCATGGATGAACTCGATGAAAATGAGATTAAGCGTCTGGACAAGTATTTTGAGACTGACGTGTTCCCGATCCTTACTCCTCTCGCACTGGACGCAGGGCATCCATTTCCCTTTCTTAGCAGCCTTCGCCTGAACCTGATGGTCGTCTTCAAGGAGACAGGGGTGGCGAATCTGCCCATCCCTCACGCCCTGGTAGAGGTGCCTTCTGTCTTGTCTAGACTTGTGCCGGTGTATCTGGAGACACCCGGACACCATTTTATCCTTCTGGAAGATCTCATCCGCGGGCACATTCAGGTGCTATTTCCGGGGATGGAAATTAAGAGAACCATCGCATTGCGAGTCACCAGAAACCACGACTACGACCTCACTGAGAATGAGGTAATGGACCTGCTGAAATCGGTTGAATTTCAAATCAACGACCGTTCGCACATGAAGACTGTCCGTCTAGAAATCGAGATTGGTGCTCCCAAAAAGACCCTGAAAATGATTACGGAACAACTGGGCGTTGAAGAAAGGTTCGTCTATTCTCTTGACGGCCCCATGAATGTCTGTGACTTGATGCCCTTGCATGACCTCCCCGCCGATGCGCGCTTTAGGGACCCGCCCTTCAATCCCCGCATCCCACCGCGGTTTGCCACTAGCAAGGATATCTTTACGATTATCCGCGAAGGGGACATGCTCCTGCACCATCCCTTCGATTCCTTTGCTGTGGTGATGGATTTTCTGAATATGGCTGCCGATGATCCCGATGTCCTTGCTATCAAACAGACTCTTTATCGCATCGGCAACGACTCGCCGATCGTCAATGCCCTATGCCGGGCTGCCGAGAATGGTAAGCAAGTCACTGCAGTGGTCGAGCTTAAGGCGAGATTCGATGAGCAGTACAACATCGACTGGACGCGGCAGATGGAACGCTCGGGCGTCAACGTGGTATACGGTTTTGTGCGCTGGAAGATTCACTGCAAGGCAACTCTGGTCGTGCGGCGAGAAGGCCGGCATTTGCGCCGCTACGTGCATGTTTCGTCCGGAAACTACAATACTGTCACCGCTAAGCTTTATACCGACCTGGGACTCTTGACCTGCGATCCCGAATTTGGCAACGATGTCTCAGCGCTGTTTAACGTTCTAACAGGCTTCAATTCCTGGAGCACCGGGGACATATTTACAGCTGAAACACTCGCCTCGATGTTTCACAAATTCATGATATCACCGGTGACCACCCGGGAAACCTTTCTTCGTCTCATCGACCGGGAGATCAAGAAGTCGACGCCAAAGGCGCCGGGACACATCATCGCCAAACTAAATGCGCTCGTTGATACGAGCGTTATTTCCAAGCTCTATGAGGCCTCAAGAGCCGGCGTTCACCTGGATCTTCTGGTCAGGGGCATTTGTTGCCTCCGGCCGGGAGTGCCCGGAGCTAGCGACAATATACGGGTCATTAGTATCCTGGACCGCTTTCTCGAGCACTCTAGAATTTTCTATTTTCACAACGGGGGTGAGCCGGAAATTTATTCCGGAAGCTCGGATTACATGCCGAGGAATTTCGACAAACGGGCCGAAATCATCTATCCGATTGAGAACTCCGAACTAAAGTCCCGCATACTGAACGAGATTCTAATGACTTATCTGAATGACAATGTCAAGGCTCGCTTAATGCAGCCGGACGGGTCCTATAAGCGACTGAAACCCAAGGACGGACAGAAGCCCCTCCGGAGCCAGAGTGCGCTAATAGATATCGCCCGCAGCGGAGGTGTCAAGTCCCGTCCTTACGATGAGCTCGTAAAGAAGAGTGGCACGAAAAAAGCCTCAAAACGGTAGAATCTCCTGGAGACAACAATGGGGCAATCGCCGAACCCTCGATCAGATCATTTGGACCGCCGTGTCAAGACAGCGTGAATAGCGGTGGTGTACAAATGCTTGTCGCGTTCATGTCCGATATCCACGGTAATCTGCCAGCGCTCAAGGCAGGCGTTGCTCATGCCAAAGCCAGTGGAGCAGCCGGAATCACATGCGCCGGCGACCTCACCGGATACGGGCCTTTCCCGAACGAGGTCTGCGACTTTCTGGCGGAAAACGGTATTGCAGCCATAAGCGGCAACTACGACACCAGGGTACTCGATGTAGTAAAACACGGGCCGTCTTCCGTGTCAGACATGCAGAAGAAAAAGAGAGACGTGCTGGTCTGGACGGCAAAACACATTGGAAAAGCCAGCCGGCGTTTCCTGGCTGGCTTACCGGGCAGCATTGAGCAGGAACTACCCGAAAAGCGCAAACTTCTGATAGTGCACGGAAGCCCCGTTTCCAATGACGATCCCATCTATCCAAGCATCACAGCCAGGGGTCTGGAGTCCAAGCTCGGCAGTGAGCCCCCGGACATCCTTGTCTGCGGACACACCCATATCCCCTTCGTCAAGCGAGTCGGTGGTGTCCTTGTCATAAATTGCGGTTCGGTAGGCCATCCAGTTGATGGCGATCCCAGGCCGTCCTACGCCATCCTCACCATCGATGAGAAAGGGGCGCGCGGCTCCATTGTTCGCTTCGGCTATGACGTGGATAC
>DATGYJ010000194.1:0-10443 GCA_035298105.1 Anaerolineales bacterium
GAACATGGGGGTACCTTGTATGTGACCAATCCATCGACAGGTCAAATCGTGACGAAAGTAGGCGAAAAAGAGGCCAAACCTGCTGACTCTGTTTATTTGACGATCAATCGCAACCTGCAATATGAGGCAGAGCAGGCGATTAAGCCATTTACAGGCGCAGCTGTGGTACTAGAACGGGATACCGGGCGGGTGCTTGCGATGGCCTCCTCGCCCAGCTTCGATGCCAATCTGTTCCAACCAACGAACCCGAATAATTCATTGCTGAATAATCTGGTCAGCGGCTCCTTAATCAACCGCGCTGCGCAGGGACAGTATCCGCTTGGCTCGGTGTTCAAGCTCATCACCACATCCGCGGGGATGGAGAGTGGGTTGTTTGTCCCTGAGTCGACCTGGGATTGCCAGTACACCTGGACGGAACTATCCGATCAAGTGCGCCACGATTGGACCTGGCAGCACTGCCAGGACCGGCTCGCCGCCGGTAAGGAATGCAACACCAGCGACAGCCAGCCATCTGGGCCGTTGACTCTACCCGAGGGCCTGATGCGGTCTTGCAATCCATTCTTCTGGCATATTGGCTACACCTTATATCAAAACAATCGCCCGAATGATATTGCGAACATGGCGCGTGCCTTTGGCCTGGGACAGAAAACAGGAATTGACCAGATTGAAGAAGAACCCGGGCAAATTACTGATCCCACTTCAGCAATCGATGTAGTGAATCAGGCAATTGGTCAGGGGACAGTACAAGTCACGCCGCTGCAGGTTGCCAGGTTCGTTGCTGCAATCGGAAATGGCGGCACATTGTTTCGCCCGCAACTGGTGGAGAAGATTGCGCCGGTTGATGGCAACCCAATCACCGTATTCAAACCGGAAGCAGTTGGCACGCTGCCGGTCCAGCCATTTCGGTTACAAATGATTCAACAGGCAATGGTCAGCGTGGTAGCAGATAAGCGCGGCACAGCTAACTTTCGGTTGCGCGGATTGAATATCCCGGTGGCTGGCAAGACAGGTACGGCTGAATCAGGTTCCGGCTTGCCCCATGCCTGGTTCGCAGGCTACACCATGGATAGTGAAGCTACAGGATTGCCAGATATTGCAATTGCCGTTATTCTGGAGAACCAAGGAGAAGGTTCTGATTGGGCGGCCCCTGTGTTTAGATCTATTGTAGAAACTTATTACTTCGGCTCTCCACAATCCAAGCCATGGTACGCAGATTCTTATGGAGCTCCGCTTTATACACCCACTCCGTTCGGCGGCATCCCGACCAAGACCCCGAAGCCATAATGGCTTGCAGGCTACCAGCGCCTCCATCTTCGGCACTCCCTTCGATCGCGAGACGGCGGCGAGATCAGGAACAGTTTAGTGGTGAACATTTGGCAAATGAACAATCATTACATGGTTTAATTATCAAAGCCCAGTCTGGTTTCTTTACCGTAGAATCCAGGCAGGGCTTTATCGTTTGTCAATTGCGCGGCAAATTGAAACAGGGCAAGGCCGTCGGCGATATTGCAGCGATTGGAGATAAGGTTCGGATCCAGGTGTTAACGGATGGCAGTGGGGTGATCGAAGAGGTCGAAAAACGGAAGCAGGCTATCGTCCGGCTTGACCCGCGGCCGCAGGGTGATTACCAACAAGTGCTGCTGGCAAATGCAGATCAGGCCGTCTTCGTCTTTGCGTGCGCGCATCCGAATCCGAGGTTGAGAATGTTGGATCGGTTTCTGGTCATTGCGGAAAAGCAAAAAATACCACCGGTCATCGTGGCGAACAAAATCGATCTTGTGGATGACCCAAAAGGGATTTTTGGTTTGTATGAGACGATCGGGTATCGAGTGCTTTACACATCGACCAAGCCGGGCCTCGGAATCGAAGAGTTGAAATCAATTCTTGCGGGCAAAATCAGCGCATTTGCCGGGCCGAGCGGTGCAGGCAAGTCCAGTCTGTTGAATGCTATGCAACCCGGGCTGGGTCTGGCGGTGAATGAGATCAGCAAAGTGATGGACAAAGGCAGACATACAACCGTGACCCGCCAACTCTTTCCACTGGAAAGCGGTGGTTATATAGCGGATACACCGGGCTGGAAGTCACTCGCGTTATGGGATACCGAACCTGAAGAGATCGATGCATACTTTCCTGAATTACGCGAGCTGGTGCAGCATTGCCAGTTCAGTGATTGCACGCATACCCATGAACCGCATTGCGCTGTCCGCCGCGCGCTGGCGGAAGGTAAAATCCACCCGGAACGATATGAATCTTATTTGAAGTTGAGGGCAGGAGAAGCATAAGATTTACGATTTACGATTTACGATTTACGATTGGCGATTTACGATTGGCGAGGCTTCGATTACACTCAGCAGGAGCTTTTGATTTACGATTGATTAATAATGAATAACAATTGGAACCTGATCGGTCACGAGTGGGCCGTGGATATGTTGAAGAAACATGTCATCAACGAGACCACACGCCATGCCTATCTTTTCGCAGGACCTCCGGGCCTGGGTCGCCGTACCCTGGCGTTACGCTTTGCTCAGGCGTTGAACTGTCAAACCCCTGTCGCGGAGGGCATCCCGTGCGGCGCATGTCGCGACTGTAAACAGATTGCCGCAATGCAATACGCCGACTTGACTGTTGTCCAAGCTGACTCTGAAGGTGGGACATTGAAGGTAGATCAGATCCGTGAGGCGCGGAGAACCTTGACGCTCAAGCCTTATCAGGCAAAATACCGGGTGGCATTGTTCCTGCGATTCCAGGAAGCCAACGATAATGCCGCAAACGCTTTATTGAAAACGCTCGAAGAAGCACCCGCGTATGCGGTTTTGATCCTGACCGCCGATAACCCGGAGCAATTATTACCGACCATTGTATCAAGGTGTGAAGTGCTGAGGCTCAGGCCGTTAGAGATTGAAAAGGTGAAAACAGAATTAGAGAACAGAGGAGTAGAGAGTGGGCCAGCGAACCTGATCGCCCATATCTCAGGCGGCAGATTCGGGTATGCGCTGCGCATGATTGAGAATGAAGCTTTGCTCGAACAGCGCGAAGAACAGCTGAATGCTCTGCAAAACCTGATCTCGGCCTCACGTGTGGAAAAGTTTGCCTATGCCGATAAACTTTCAAGAGACAAAGAGTCCATGCGGCAGACAGTCCTCATCTGGCTCTCCTATTGGAGGGATGTCATGCTGCGCAGCGCCCAGGCAGAGACTCCCCTCATCAACGTGGATCGCAATGTTGAAATTGAAGATTTGGCAGGGAGATTGAATTTATCGATTGCGAGGACTATGGTGAGCGGCCTTGAAGACGTTTTGGAAAAAATGGAAAGAAATGTGAATTCAAGGATGTTGGCTGAAGTTTTATTGTTAGATTTACCAAAGGTGTAGTGACGACTTTGCGAAGCACCTCGGTGAGGTCAGTCGTCCATTTACAATCCGGTAAAGCATGGTTATGTTAGCGATCCGTATGATTGACCGTGGTCAATCATACACTATTAATGTATTACAAAGACAGAGGCCAGGACTAGCTGAGAGAGCACTGGAAAACATATAATTCACCTTTAGGTTTTGGAAAGTATTGGGATGATGTGCAAAACTACTGCAAAACGACTGAAGTCGTTACTACGAGAAATTAATTAATGTTTGATTGGCTTTACCCGTATGCAGATAAACTTCGATTTCCTGATGAAATCGAAGCACGATTCCGTGAAGACTATCATGTCAACACGATCGCTACCATGCGCTTCGCGATGGTTTTAGGAATCATCTTATATTGCCTGTTCGGGATTCTCGATATCTATGCCGTACCGATTTCCCTGGGTATCATCTGGTTCATCCGCTATGTCATCGTTGTCCCGTTTTTTCTCTTCCTTCTGATTGCCTCCTACAGCAAACGATTTCAAAAACATGTTCAATTGCTGGTCTGTATCGGCACAGCGGTAGCAGGCCTGGGTGTTGTGGCCGGAATAACGATTGCGCGTGAGACGGAGTTTGCCAGCAAATTTTATTTTAGCGGACTGCTCCTGGTTTCCCTATGGGCATATGGATTATCACGCTTACGTTTCTATTATGCGGTCTTAGCGAACCTGATTATTTTCGTGGGATATGAATATGCGGGAATTATCATCAAACAACAGTTGGCCAGCGAAAATGGCCTTGTAATTTTCATCCTGCACAACTTTTTCTTTTTGGCTGCCAATGTGATTGGAATGTATACAAGTTATCACCTCGAGCGCTACACTCGCCGGGATTTCCTGCAAAAATACACCATTCAGGAGCAACGCGATCAAGCCGATCGACTTCTCTACAACGTGCTGCCTGAGAGCATTGCCGAAAGGTTGAAGCAAAGCTCTGAAACCATTGCAGAGGAATTCAATTCTGCCAGTGTTTTGTTTGCCGATATCGTAAACTTCACACCGATTTCGGCGCGTTTCGCTCCTCATGAAGTCGTGGATATGCTTAACGACTTATTTTCCCGCTTCGATGAACTGGTGGATAAATACGATGTAGAAAAAATCCAGGTCGCCGGGGATGCATATATGGTCGCGGCAGGCGTCCCCACGCCCAGGCACGATCATGCGACTGTCCTAGCCGAGCTCGCGCTGGATATGCTGGACTGCGTCCGGCAGGGGGATTTCCTGGGAGGCAAGCATCCGGTTGAGATCCGTATTGGGTTGAATTCGGGTTCGCTGCTCGCAGGGGTGATCGGTCGCAAGAAATACTACTATACGTTGTGGGGCGACATGGTCAATATCGCCAGCCGAATGCAAAGTCATGGGGAAAGCGGCAGAATTCAAATCACGCGCGCAACCTATGAACTGCTCAAAGATGATTTCGAATGCCAACATATTGGCAAGATCGATATCAAAGGGAAAGGCAAGATGGAAGCCTGGCATCTGATCGCCAGGAAAGAGGAAAGGAGTATATCCCATGCCTGAGTCCGCCACCGCAAAAAAGCTCAAACTGAAGTCTGGCTTGAAAGCTGCGGTCATCCACGCGCCAGAGAACTATATGGATGAGTTGAAACATGATACTGCAATCTCGCCGACGCTCAACGGGAAATTCGATTGGATTCAGATCTTTGTCAGGAGCAAAGCAGAGTTAGACGGGCTGGCCCCGAAAGTTGTAAAGGCATTGAGACCCGAATCCATCCTGTGGATCTCCTTCCCAAAGGGGACGTCCAAAATCCAAACCGATCTGACACGTGACCAGGGGTGGGATGCCTTACGCGATTTGGATTTGAAATGGATCAATCTGGTCTCGGTCAACGAAACCTGGTCAGCTTTTTCATTGAGACCGTATAAAGCTGGTGAGAAAAAACAGTCATTTCGATAATAAGGAGAGAACCTTGAGCATTCCCGATCTACCTACCGTTCCGGAAATCAGCGCGCAATCCAAAAGTGGACTGAAATATCACATCCTGGGTACCGTTCAGCAGACCCTGGCTCTGGATTTACAGCCCGGTCAAACAGTTTATTCTGATACCGGCGCGATGTCATGGATGACTGCAACGGTCAATATGAACACCACTTCCGCTGGCGGGTTAGGCGGCATGTTGAAGCGCGCCGTCTCCGGCGCCACTGCCTTTATCATTGACTTCTCTGCTAAAGGAGCGCCGGGTCAGGCAGCTTTCAGCACCGACTTCCCGGGCAAGATCCTTCCGCTTGAACTGGAGGCAGGGCAGTCTGTGATTTTGCACCGGCATGCGTTTTTATGTGCAGAGAAAAGTGTGAAGCTCGATATTTTCTTCACCCGCAGGTTGGGTGTCGGCATGTTCGCAGGCGAAGGTTTTATCCTGCAAAAATTAACGGGTCCCGGCATGGCATTTGCCGAGTTAGACGGCGACGCCATCGAATATCATCTGCAGCCAAATCAAGTCATGCGGATCGAGCCCGGTCATGTTGCCATGTTCGAGAATACGGTCACTTTCAATATCGAGATGATCCAGGGACTCACCAATATCTTCCTCGGCGGCGAAGGACTCTTCCTCGCCACGCTCAAAGGTCCCGGACGTATCTGGCTGCACTCCATGACCGAGAGCAAGATGGCGCAGCGCCTGGCGCATTTCATGCCCTCGAATAAATCTGGTTAGTTGCAGGGGCGACCCGCCCGATGAGAGCAATTAACTCGACCATCCTGTGGCGGCCGGGTCGCCCTTACGGTTCATCACTTTAGGAGTATCTTATGTGTAGAAGTATTAAACAATTACGGAATGCGGAAGTCCCTGCTACGGAGGAAGAAATCCGTGCGGCAGCATTACAGTTTGTGAGGAAGGTCAGTGGGTATCGAAAGCCGTCCAAAGTTAATGAGCAGATATTTGATAGGGCAGTGGATGAGGTGACAGAGGCGACCAAGAAGATGTTGGAGCTTCTGGTTTTAAATCAAGCTATTCGAACATGATTTCAATTACCGGCATTCTATACCCCTCACGGTCACACACCTGCCTGATTTGCTAGGCAAATCAGGCAGGTGTGTGACCGGGGGCATTCTATATATTGTCTTGCCGATGTCATGCCCTACTGAATGAAGGCCAGCGATGCGCGAGACCGTTTATGATAAGCATGTCCAGTTCTATATTGACTTTGTGGATAGAGCACTGGCCGATGAAAATGGCCTCTGGCATGTGCTTTTGGCGCAGTTCAAGGAGATCATCGGAGACCGCTTGAAGGGTGCCCGGGTTTGCGACATTGCATGTGGGGAGGGTTATCTGTCTCGATTTCTTGGGCAGCTTGGAGCGCAGGAAGTGATCGGCATTGATGCCTCCGCCGCGCTGATCGCGGCTGCTACCCAACGAAGCAATAGCGCAAATCTTTCCTATCGCGTGGATGATGCCCAACGCCTGCAAACACTCTCAGATGCTTCGGTCGATATTGCTGTTTCCCAACTGGCGATCATGGACATTCCGGATCACCGTGCAATGTTCCAATCTGTTCGCCGGGTGCTCAGAATGGATGGCGTCTTTGTGTTTTCGCTGCTTCATCCCTGCTTTGAAACGCCTTTCCGCGAGCCGGACGAGTCACCATTCCTGGTTGATGCAAGCGGCACACCAGTTGCCTGCGTTGTTCGCCGGTATACCAACGAAGGCTTCTGGCAGTCGGGCGGCAGCGGTGTGCGCGGGCATATGGGTGCCTACCACCGTACACTGTCAACCCTGCTCAATGACCTGGTCACGGTTGGTTTCAGCCTTGAAAAGATCGCTGAGCCAGTAGTTGAGGGAGTAGTTGAGGGTAGCGGGCTGTTTGCTCAGGTTCCACGAACATTATTGGTGGCTGCTCATACTGGATAGAGTTGAGGCATGTATGAACCGCTTATCGTTGCGCAACGCATCTCGCAAGCCCCAGTCATGTCTGGGCTGTATCGGCTCCTTATTGGGACTGTTTCTGCTTGCGGGAATTGGTTACCTTCTCATCATAGCGGTCTTTGCCCCCTGGAGTTACTACCTGGGCGGAAATTTCCATCTATTTCCCGGCTGGCAGGGTTGGGGGAAACTCCATTCCCCATCCGGGGACTTCGTGTTGTATGTCAGCATGTCGGAGCCGCAAAGCAGCAGATTTGGGTATCCCTATCTAAGTGGGGTCGCCAGGCTCTGCACACCAAGCGGTGATCAGTTCAAATACATGCATCTCACGGTTTCGTTCAGTCAAAAGAATTTCGGCCTGAACAGTGATCGTCAACCTATTACGCTGCACATTTACAACTATGGCCTGTTCGGTTCATTCAATGCTGACTACCGGCCGGAGTTCAGTTTGTATGGCTCCTGGCATAATCCAAATCTGATTCTGGAAGACCACGGCAGCCTGGGCAGCGCCTTTCTGGCCAACGGAGAAGCATATTTAGGTCCTGCGTCCAATCAGCCAGCCGCGGGCGATAACCTTTCGATTACGCTGGTACCCGGTAACTATAGCGAGTTTAAAGCAGCGTGCCTGACCGCCCAGCCAACGACTGCTTCCTCTCAGGCCCGTTCTAAGGCCCGTGGCTAACGCCGTCAGTGGCACGTCTTTTTCGTAGCGGACACCGAAACGTATCGAAAGTTGATGGGCAGCCTTTGAGAGAGCAATAGATGAGGTAGCAGAGGCACCGCAAAATTTAATTGATAATCTCACGCTGCGTCACAATATATCAACTTAATTACCTAATGGATGCAGCCAACTAGACAGGCATATAATATCTTGTGTCGATAACAAAACAGGAACTCGATAGCGTGGAGAAATAGGATGAAAGACAACTATACCCATATTGCCGTAATTCTTGATCGGACTGGCTCCATGGAATCAATCCGTGATGACACAATCGGGGGGTTTAATGCGTTCCTCAATGCACAGAAAGCGGAGTCGAGTTCAGCAACATTGACTCTCGTGCAATTTGATTCCCAAGATCCATATGAGGTCATACACCAATTTAAGCCATTACAGGAAGTTCCAGAGTTAACCCGTGAAACATTTGTGCCGCGTGCTACAACGCCACTCTTGGATGCGATCGGACGAGGGATCAACGATTTGGAAAAGGGCCTGGCTGATCTAGCCGAAGAAGATAGACCCGCGCGTGTTGTCATGGTCATCATCACGGACGGCCAGGAGAACGCCAGTCGCGAGTTTCGAAAAGATCAGATTGAAAAGATGATCAAAGAGAAACAGGAGAAGTCTGACTGGCAATTTGTCTTCTTGAGTGCGGATCTGGCTGCAATTGGCGATGCATTGGCAGCGGGCATGCCTGCGGCCCGTACGTTGGCCCATGACAAGGACAGTCGCGGAGTCAGCGCGGCATGGGCCTCTTTATCGAGAAGTGTCGCGGCCTACCGCGCAGGTCAACAAGAAGACGTGTCGTTTACGGAAGAAGATCGAACAGAACAGAACATTGAAAAGAAAAGGAAGTTTGAATAAGACTTCACTCGTGAGTTTTTCATTCCTGGTTTCCTTTTCGTCCTCGATGTTCAAAATGCGCGGGATCGCGCATTTTTGTTTTCAAGGGGAACCTCTTCCAGTCATGCGGTGTATAAAGGATGACATCGAAAGGAGATATCATGCAAAAACCGGTTTTCTTCTTATCAATTTTCATCCTTGCAGCCCTTGTGGCCGGATGTGCTCCCCAGGCCGTGAGTCAGCCTCAGGAGGTCAAAGCGTTGAAAGCCGATACGGCATCCGCACCGACGGAACAGCCTGATGTATTCCCTCATGACCCTCCTGCCAGCTGTCCAATCACCGTTCCGCAGGATCCGCCTTTCACGCCACCTGCACCTTACGACTCGATGGGTTTCAAAGATGAGTTCTGGTATGGCTCTAATTCCCTTTGGACAGCTGTCCGTCAGGAGGGAGTCTGGGAGGCTTTGCCTCATAACCCAGAAGGTTATACACAGAAAGTGTTCTGGTGGCGGGATGGGTATGTCTGGAATGAGGAGCCCGAACCTGAGCTGATCGTGACCGGAGAAAGATTGGATGCTTCGGCTCCGCCGCTCAATGTTTCAAGAGCAACAAATGCTTATGCCAGCGATATCGGTTCTGCCATGCTGGTCGGCGTAGATTTCCCCACACTTGGTTGTTGGAAGATCACAGGTAAATACGGAGATGCAGAACTAAGTTTCGTCGTTTGGGTTGCGCCATAGCTATCTTAAGAAGCAAAGATCCAAGCCAGGTTTGTGACTTTTGTAACAATCTAATATATAATATGGGTGGAAAGGAGACCAGACATGAAAGGCAACGAAAAAATCATCGCTTTGTTGAACGACTTTCTTGCTGACGAATTGACTGCCATCAGTCAGTATATGGTCCATTCGGAGATGTGCGCCAACTGGGGCTATAACAAATTGCATAAGGCTACCGAAAAGCGTGCCATCGACGAGATGAAACACGCCGAAAAACTGATCGGTCGCATCCTCTTCCTGGAAGGACAGCCAATAGTCAGCCAACTCAACAAAATCAATATCGGTGCGGCAGTCGAGACACAATTGAAACACGACCTTGAAGCTGAAACTGGCGCCATCAAAGCCTACAATGATGGCATTCGTCTGTGCCTGGAACTCGGCGACAACGGCTCACGGGAACTGATCGATGCCAATCTACACGATGAGGAGGAACACCTCGATTGGCTGGAAGCTCAACTCGACCAGGTCAATCAGATTGGATTGCAGAATTATCTGCTTGGACAACTATCAGAATAAGCAACCGGCCTCCCACTCCTTCGATGGGAGGCTCTTTTTCATTTAATCGCCTCCCGCAGTTTCCTGGCTAACTTTCCAAAATGAGGGGTATAGCGAATATCATCGTTGCGCGGGCGCGGCAAATCCACTTTCAAATCCAGTTTCACTTTGCCAGGACGTTGCGTCAAGACCAATACTCGGTCTGCCAGGAACAGCGACTCATTGATCGAGTGCGTCACCATGATGACGGTCTTCTGGCGCATTTGCCAGATGTGCGACAACTCGTTCCACATGCGTTCACGGGTCAAGGCATCCAATGAGCCGAAC
>DATGYJ010000195.1:0-3307 GCA_035298105.1 Anaerolineales bacterium
GTGATCTTCTGAACCCGCCCCGCCTGCAGATCATTCTGGTGGATCATAACGAGCCGAGTCAAGCCATTGCCGCCCTCGAAGAAGCTGAATTACTGGAGATTTTGGATCACCACCGGCTCGGCAACCCCTATACCCATACGCCAATCCGTTTCACCGTGGACATCGTCGGATCGACCTCGACGCTCGTTTGTGAACAGACCGCTGAAGCAGGACTCTCCATGCCGCCAGCCTTGGCAGGCGTGCTGCTCGCGGGACTTCTGGCTGATACCCTTATCTTGACGTCTCCCACCACCACGCCGCGTGACAGGCAGGCCGCCGAAAGATTAGCGCGCTGGGCATTCGTGGGAGGCAGTCCGCTCAAGGGTGAGACGATCGGATCGTATGGAAAAGCTGTCCTTGCGGCCGGGGCAGGGATTTCAAACCGCAAACCTGAAGAAATTGTCAGCAATGATGTCAAGGCCTATGAGGCAGGTGGTTTCAAACTCGCGATCGCCCAGGCCGAAGTGACAGATTTGATGCAACTTTCAGAGCATCTAATACCACTCACCAGAGCGCTCGACGAACTCAAAGACAAACGCGGGCTGGATTTTGCAATGCTGCTCATTACCGACATTGTGCGCGGCTCCAGCCGGCTGATCATTTCATCCAAATCGCCACCCGTATTGGATGACCTGCCTTATCCTCCCCTGCCCGATGCTACCCGCGACGCACCAGGAGTAGTGTCGAGGAAGAAACAACTGCTGCCAGTTGTATTAGGATTATTGGAGCGTTAATGGAACTTCAAAAGATAATTAACCGGGCAATGGATCTGCGCGGGCAGTATGCGAAAAAGGAGACCCAACTTTATGGTTCGCCGGCGACAGACGAAGAGATTGCCCAGGGGTTTTTAGGAGATGTAAACAATTTGGTAAAGCTGATCGGCGCGCAGCACGGCAAGCGTGAAATTGCGAACAGCACAGAAAAGCTGGGCTCTCAATTAGCTCACTGCCTGTGGTCGGTCATTGTGCTTGCGAAGATTCAGGACATCGATCTGGAGCAGTCTTTCATGGAAACGATGGATAGACTTGAGAACCATTTACTGGAGACCCAGGAATAATATACCGCACTGAGCGGACTGGCAGCCGTTGGTCGAGTAGGTTGAGCGCCCTTCGCGACCGTATTGAGACCCCTTGGCGGCATGCACACGAAGCGCTCGGTTGCAGAGATGACAAATAAGCTATTGGAATAACAATATGACAGTTGACATCTATCAGGCTCTTGCATCAGTTGAAAAAAATAATGAATCCGCTGCGCTGTGTACAGTGGTGAAAAGTATTGGATCCACGCCGCGGCATGTCGGCAGCAAGATGCTGGTCTACCCCGATGGGAAGTTTATCGGCACCGTCGGCGGTGGGGACCTGGAACACCGCGTGCTCGATGAAGCGTGGATCGCCATGGGCGACGGTGAGTCTCGTTTGCTCACGTACACAATGTCCGATCCCAAACGTGGGGACCCGGGCGTATGTGGCGGAACTGTGGAGGTATTTGTGGAACCGATCCTTCCTCCGGCGATGATCGTGGTCATCGGTGCGGGACATGTCGGCAAGGCAGTTGTCCATTTGGCGAAGTGGCTGGGATTCCGGGTTGCCGTGAGCGATGACCGCCCGGAATTTTGTAATCCCGAGGCTGTACCCGGAGCGGATGCCTACTATCCCGTTGAGATGGGTAAATTACCGGAACAGCTTAAGCTGAATAAGCAGACCTATATCGTCATCACCAGCCGAGGCTCAAACGTTGATGCAAAGGGCCTCCCGGGTCTGCTCGGGGCGAACGCAGCCTACATCGGCGTGATCGGATCAAAGCGCCGCTGGCTCACTACGGTCAAGGCGCTGAAGGCGAAAGGCGTATCAGAAGAGCAGATTGCCCGCGTCCATTCGCCGATGGGGCTCGAGTTAAATGCGGAAACGCCCGAAGAGATCGCAGTGAGCATCATGGCGGAGGTTTTAATGCTAAAAGACAAGGGGACAGGCAAGCCGATGAGGGGAAAACAAGTCGAGGCAGAAGCGGGAATTGAGGGGCAATGAGGGATGAAACGTCCACCTTGCAAATCCGTATAAAGTAAACAGAGTAGTTCTTGTAGCGCGTTCAGGCATGGACTATAATGAATTCGCTACTACTTCAAAGGAGAAATACTATGGCCAGAATTTTCGATGTCATTGAATATCCAAGCGAGATGCAAGATGAGATCGTTCATCGTTTCCCTGAAGCGGGCATCGGCGATTATCGCATCGGCTCACAGGTGATCGTGCGTGAGTCACAAGCGGCGGTGTTCTTCCGGGATGGGACCGCGCTGGATGTATTCAGAGCGGGACGTCACACAATCGTGACGGCGAATATTCCCAAACTGATCGATTTCATTGGCAAGGCCTTCAACGACCGCACCCCCTTCCCCGCGGAAGTATATTTTGTATCGATGAAGGAATTTGCAAACGAGAAGTGGGGAACACCCCAGCCGATCATCGTCCGCAACCCCGGCATGGGGCTGGGCGTGGCGTTACTGCAGGGCTTTGGCACATTTTCATTCCAGGTGAAGGATCCTCAGCAATTCGTCACGCAAATAGTGGGTGCACAGGGGGCATATCGCACAACTGATATTGAAGAACGCTTGAAGACAGTTCTGCTTTCAAAGATCCAGGATGTGTTAGGCGAGACGACTGCTGCCAAGAGTGTTGTCGATTTGATTGGGCTGACCGAAGAGATCGGCGCAGCAGTTCGTGCAAAGGCCCAGGATGACTTCGAAGCCCTCGGTATGCAGTTGAAGACGTTCTATATCGGCAACCTGAAACCCTCCAGCAAATCCGCTCAGGAATTACGTGATATGGGCATGCTTGATATGACCACCTACACCCAACTCCAGGCTGCGGACGCAATGCGTGATGCCGCCCAAAATCCAAGCGGCGGTGCCGGACTAACAGCCGGGATCGGCGCCGGAATGGGCATCGGCAATCTGATGCAGCAAGCTACTTCCGGCGCGATGCAGGGGCAGCAAGGCGGCGGTACCAAAGCAGCGGCCGGCATCCCCGATGTGATGACACCTTCGGAGGCGGCGGCCATCCTGAAAGTCTCAGAAGAAGATGTGCTTGCCGCGATCAATGATAAGAGCCTGAAGGCCAAGAAGATGGGGAATGCCTACCGGATCAGTAAGTCAGCCCTGGAAGAATTTTTGAAGGGCTAAGTAGGAAAGTGAAAAGTAAAAAGGAGCCTGGAAAATCAGGCTCCTTTTTGTTTGCATACGCCTCGACGAAGTGCTTCTGCCTGCATTCGGCAC
>DATGYJ010000196.1:0-6168 GCA_035298105.1 Anaerolineales bacterium
GATTATCACGTTATCCAGAGTGATTGGATCCATGAGGCGATCGGATTCCTGATTGAGCACCAGCCCCCTCAGATGCACCTGATGATCACCACGCGCACGGATCCGCAATTGCCGCTTGCTCAATTGCGTGTCCGCGGTCAATTGACCGAGGTCCGGGATCGAGACCTGCTCTTTAACGCAGGAGAGGCGATTGAGTTTCTCAATGATGTGATGGGGCTGGACCTGCCAGATCAGGCGGTTGCCACAATTGAACGACAGACAGAGGGCTGGATTGCGGGGCTGCAAATGGCGGCTATCTCGGCGCAGGGCCACAAACAGGGTGGTGATCTTGAGGTGTTCATCGAGGCATTTGGCGGGACCAATCGGTTTATTCTGGATTACTTGATGGAAGAGGTGCTCAACCAGCAGTCACTGGCTCTCCAGGACTTCTTAATTGAGACTTCTATCCTGGACCAAATGTGTGGGAGCTTATGTGACGCCCTGCGTTCCAGCGAGGCTGCCATGCCCGACAGCCAATCTATTCTGGTACAACTGGAGCGAACCAATCTGTTCGTGATCCCCCTCGATGACGAACGACAGTGGTATCGCTATCATCACCTGTTCGCCGACTTGCTCCAGAGTATTCTCAGGCAACGCAGACCCACAGAGCAGATCCATGAACTGCATCGCCGCGCTGGCCAGTGGTACCAAGACAAGAAATTGCTGGGCGACGCGCTGACCCATATTATGGCTGCTCAGGATTTTGAGCAAGCTGCCTCTGTGATTGAGGAGAATATGATCGGGTTGATCGATGTGTACTCACGCAGCAAGGCGCCTCTCCTTTTAAGCTGGATCGAGAGGCTACCCGAGGAAATCAAACGCAGACGACCATGGATCGATGTATACCGTGCCAACATGTTGGCTTTGGGCCTGCAACTGGAGGAAGTGGAGCCGATTCTGAAAGATGTAGAAAAACGGGTCGCTCCAGACTCTGCGCGAGCTTCCGACATACTGGGACATGTTGCGGCTGTCCGGGCTTATACTGCAAATCTGCGGGGCGATAGAGCGTACGCGATCGCCATGGCAGACCTTGTCAAAAAGTATCTACCGGGGGAGGAAAATCTGGTTGCGCGTGCAACGGCGGCCTATGCCCTGGCCGATACCTATTTCGCTGGTGACGATATGGAAAGCGCCAGCCAGGCACTGTTGGAACTGCTGGCGACCGGTGAAAAAGTGGGGCAGCTTCTGATCATCGTCCCGGCGCTATGCGAACTGGCGTCAATCAAGAGGGTTCAGGGACGGCTTCAGCAGGCAGAGAAACTCTACGATAAGGCCTATCAATGGATGCTGGAGAACAAAGCTTTGGATTCGCGCGTGCGCTGCTCTTACGAGTTCGGCCTGGCCGATCTGTTGCGAGAGCGGAATCAACTCGCTGCAGCGCGCGAACATGCCTTGACCGGCAACGAGTATCGCAAGCGGCTGGGCGGCTATAACGTGCTTGGTGACTTGGCGATGATGAGAGTTTTTCAAGCGCAGGGCGATGTAGAAGGTGCTATGAAAGCCCTGTACGATGCCGAACAGGCCATGCAAACCTACACTTTCCAGCTGGCATTGATGATCGAGTTCAAGACTGGGCGCGTGAACCAGTGGTTAGCTACGGGCAATGTGGAGATGGCAAATCGTTTGGCTGAGGAATGCCGCGGCGGTTCAGAACAGGAACAAATTATGCTGGCGCGGCTAGAGTTGGCTCAAGGTCGCGCCGCAGACGCACAAGGTATCCTCGTCCAGCAGCGTTTGCTGGCAGAGAGCGGCGAGCGTACCGGCCGGTTGATCGAAATCCTGGCGCTGCAAGCCATCGCTCTGGATGTACAAGGGCTGTCTACCGAGGCGGAGGCCATGCTGTCTCAAGCCGTCGCCCTGGCTCTGCCCAGAGGATATGTGCGTGTTTTTCTTGACCTGGGGCAACCCATGCGCGAATTGCTGGGACGCCTGGCAGCACATAGTGCTGATGTGGGAGGTGATGTGGACGCTCTCCTGAACGCTTTTCAGCAGGAGAGAGGCGCAGAGATAACTTCCCTGCTGCGCTCTACTCCAGAAGGGATAGTTGATCCGCTCAGCGAACGCGAGTTGGAAGTTTTACAATTGCTGGCTGAAGGTCTCTCAAACAAGGAAATTGCCAGCCAGTTGATTGTCGCCCCAGGCACGATCAAACAGCACTTGAAGAGTATTTGTAGAAAGCTCGACGTGCACGGACGGATGCAGGCCGTCAGACGTGGACGGGAATTGAAGCTTCTTTAATTGTCTCCTGTCCGGCAGATGCGTGCCATCTGGCAGTTCTCCGAAATTCCCCCACTCACATTTATTCGAATATCCCTTCAATACCCCATTGGATTCCCCAAATGGGGCATGACGCTCCATGGTTCAAGCCATAGAATGACCTTCGATACGGCGATGTTTGCATTTGCTCATCTCGCCTAGATCCGGAGGTTCCTTTGTTCCAGCGGCTTCATCGATGGCTCTATAGAGGCGGACACCCCAATATTCTGGCGCGCATACTCAACCGGGGTTGGGCAGCGGTGCACTCTCTTGGAGTTGCTCCCAACTACATGGTCACTCTAGTGGTGACGGGGCGACGTTCAGGGCGTGTGATCTCATTCCCCCTCGCAATGGTTGTTCTGGATAGCGAGCGTTACCTGGTCTCTATGCTCGGCAACCAGGCCGCCTGGGTCAGGAATGTCCGAGCCAATGGTGGTCATGCCACACTGCGCCACGGGCGGACCGAACAGGTGCTACTCGAAGAGGTGGCGGTAGAAAAACGCGCCCGCGTGCTGAAAGCTTATTTGCGTCTCGCACCCGGAGCACGACCGCACATCCCCATCGACAAGGATGCACCGCTCGAGGCATTCGAGGCGATTGCTGCGCAGTTCCCTGTCTTTCGCCTGGCCTCTCACCGGACAATGTAACAATCACTCACGAAATTTCAAACAAGGAGTTATCAATGAAGAAATTTATGACATGTTCCGGAATTGTGCTCGGCGGACTGATTGTTCTGATTTTACTGGCGGGGCTGGCACTGTATCCCATCGGAGTGAAGAAACTGACACGGTCTTATCCAGGCATCCCGGTGGAAACGCTCAACATTCCCACCGACCCGGCTGCCATCGCACGCGGCCGGCACGTCGCCATTCTCTGGGCCTGTACCAAATGCCATGGCGATGACCTGAGCGGCAAGCTGATCTCCAACGATTCGTTCTCAGGGACGATCCCCGCCACTAATCTAACTTCAGGAAATGGTGGGATCGCCAACTCTTACACCGACGTGGACTGGATACGCGCCATTCGTCATGGCGTCAAGCCAAACAGTCGAGCCGAAATACTCATGAATAACTACTCGACCATAAGTGACCAGGATCTGGGCGATCTGCTTGCTTATCTTAAACAACTTCCTCCAGTCGATTCAGATCAGCCAGAGATGAGCTTTGGAGTGATGGTTCCCATCACCACCGCCCTTGGCTTATGGATCCCTGCAGCAGAAACGATCGATCATGCCGCCCCGCGTCCGGCGGAGCCGGTACCGGGTGCCACGATCGAATACGGCAGATATCTTTCTGTGCTTTGCACCGAGTGCCATAGAGCGAAGAACATTGGCGTTGCGCTGAAGGATTGGAGCCAGGAGGATTTTATCCGTGCGTTCCACACCGGCGTTTTGCCTGACGGGAAACAGCTCAATAGAGCAATGCCTTTGAAAACCTTTGGCGAGATGAACGATGCGGAGTCAACCGCACTATGGCTTTACTTTCATAGTTTGCGGCCAACATCCCCCTAACCACCAAAGGCACAATTCCATACAGCTTTTCTCGCATGGAAAATCATTCATGACATCATGCGCCGATGCGGAGTAAGTCCTAGCCTGGAGAGAGTTAGATGCCTAACGAGAAGGATATCGAAGGAACGATATACCACATCAGGGTTAAGGGCAACCTGGATCCAAGGTGGGCTGATTGGTTCGAAGGTTTTATTCTGGGATCAGGCGGTAACGGTGAGACACTTCTAAGGGGCAAAGTAAGAGATCAAGCGGCACTGTATGGATTGTTGGGCAAGCTTCAGAGCCTTGGGCTGCCTCTGGTGCTGGTGGCACAGATAGATCATCCTTATAACGGTGTGTATTGTCGATTGTGCAGCCAGTCCACAGATCTCAGTGAAGAATCACAAACGGGAAAAAGTAGAAAAGCAAACAAACCCTGAAAAACCATATGACTACTTACAGGTGCTCAAGTCAGTTCCGTTACATCCATTGGATCTCATACCACCCGGGTAGGCTGACTGGCACAGCCGTGCCGAAACCGTCAACCATCGTTGGCGAGATTGTAAGGGAAAATCTCCAATGTAGTCACGCAAGTATAATAAACCGCTATGACAAGGGCTCAAAGAATCACCCTTGGGGTTTTGTCTGCCATCACTTGTAGTATCTGGCTGGTAGTTCTCTATATCGTCTCACAAACATATCAGGTCTGGAGCCAACAGCCGCTGGGTCCCACGCTGGCATATCCGACACCGTGGCAGCTTCCTGCCACATGGACTGCTTCTCCAGGCGCGGCACAATCGATCATTACGCTTGCTCTCACATCCACTTCCGAGACTGGGACCCCGCTCTCTCCGTTCCTGACGTGCAAAGACTTGCCGACCATGACCGTTTTGGCGATCGGGACCGATGTGCGTCCCGGCGAGCATCGTTACGGGCTTACAGACGTGATGCGCGCGGTTCGTGTGGATTTCCGGGCACAGCACGTTACAACTTTGGAGTTTCCACGCGATCTGTGGGTGAAGATTCCCGGGATCGAGCACAACCTGAAAACGGACCATCAAAAGCTCAACACCGCTTATGCCTATGGCAGCCCCGATTATGGACCCAGCCTTTTGACGCGCACCCTCGACCTGAATTTCGGCCTGAAAGTGGATCATTACATAGTAGCCAACATGAACGTCTTTGCGGAGGTTGTGGACGCACTTGGCGGCCTGGATATTACACTTCCCGAGGGTGGCATCGACGGACGCACAACCACCGACCGCAGCGCCCGACTGGTCTTCCCCGAAGGCCCGCAGCATCTCAACGGCGAGCAGGCGTTAACTCTCGCGCGCATACGAAATGTAAGTGTCTTTGAGCGGGCCAGGCACCAAAACCTGGTTATGTGCGCCTTGCAAAAGAAGATAGAGAGCCCCGAGACGATTCTGCGGCTGCCAGCTATCATCAACTCTTTCATGAAAAACATCCGGACCGATCTTACGCCCGAACAGATCAGCCAGTTGGCTTGCCTGGGTACCCAAATGCCGCGCAGCAATATCGTATTTGCTTCTTTTCCGCGCGAACTCTTCAAGCCCGGAAAGGCGTATGATCCAGTCCTCAAACAGGATGTTTTTATCTGGGAGACTAACTTTTACACGCTGCATGACTACGTCTCGAAATTCCAAGCGGGGATCTGGCCATCATCCTTCCCTTTTGGGACGTCTGAGCACGAGGCTGGCAGTTGCGAATAAGTAGTGCTCCCTCCGCCGTCCGCGGCGTAGGTGGTGACGAGCAATCACGGCCGCGGATGGCGGTTTGCGCTTAGAGGTGATAGATGATCGATCGGGCGAAATTCGCTTTATTCATGGGTGTCTCGTGGGCATTGATTATTGCCCCGGCCCCGAAATGTTCTATGTGATTACCCGTGGGATGGCTCACCAGTCAAACTATGCTCAATTCTTCCAACGATGAGCCGATGGCATTCTGATCTGTTTGGGAATACGATTAGCATTAACAGAGTGATAATGGGATCACCTAGAGGCAGAATGGAATTCGGTGTTCACATTTTCCCAACTGAATCTTCTTTTCAACCTGATGAACTCGGTCGTGCCATTGAAGGGCGAGGGCTCGACTCTCTTTGGTTCTCGGAACACACACATATCCCCATGCGCTTTCTCAATGCACCAAGGCATGGATCCTCCTTGCCCGACGATTACTGGCAAACCTAAGATATCTTTGTCGCGATGACCCTTGCCGCAGTTATAACGAAAGAAATCAAAATTGGAACTGGCGTTTCTCTTGTGATTGAGCGAGATCCAATCCTTCTTGCCAAAGAACACCGCCGATATATTGCGCGAAATTGGTGGTGGGAACCACACATGGGTTTGTAGCAGTGATAACATCAT
>DATGYJ010000197.1:0-2867 GCA_035298105.1 Anaerolineales bacterium
GTGATGTGTTCCCACGGAAAAACTTCATCCGTGCGGCGCTGGCGGTGCGTATAAAAGAGTGGGTCAAGTCCGTGCTCCTCGAAGGCCTGCAACCACGCATCATATTTTTTGCCTTCATCCCAGGCGTCGAACTTGGAACCACCCTTCCAGGCTGAATAAACGACTTCGGCGATACGACGGTCACCCCGTGACAGCCAGGCTTCGAGGTAGGAATCCTCCGCCTTTGTAAGGCTAAGTTTGATGTTGCGGTCCCGCATTAGTTCCCGGCGCAGCAATGATTGCTTGGCTCGGATTTGCTCAGGCGTATCGCAGGAAACCCATTGGAATGGTGTCTGCGACTTGGGGACGAACGTGCTTACCCCCACATTCAGCTTGGCTTTCATGCCAACAACTTTGCGTCCTTCTACCAGCACACGTTTGCACAGGTCTGCAATGGCCTGGACGTCTTCGAGTGTTTCGCTGGGGTGTCCGATCATGAAATATAACTTGATCGTCGTCCAGCCGCGGCGATAGATCTCGCGGGTTGTATCGATGATCTCCTCATCGGGAATGAATTTATTGATAATGCGGCGCATTCGTTCGGTCGCGGCTTCAGGTGCAAGCGTGAAGCCACCCGAGCGATTGTCCTTAAGTTTTTCCATGAGGTCGATGGAAACTGATTCAATCCGTAAGGACGGCAGGGACACTTTCAGATGGGTGCCGCCGAATTTCTCTCCAACTTTCGTAACCAGTTCCAGCACATTGGTGTAATCAGATGATGAGAGAGAGAGTAAGGCTAATTCTTCGAAGCCTGTGGATTTGAGCGCCTCTTCTGCCGCTTGCAGGACTTCCTCCACGCTTCTCTCGCGGACGGGACGGGTGATCATGCCTGCGTGGCAGAAGCGACAACCGCGCGTACAACCACGCATGATCTCCACCGAGACGCGGTTGTGGACAATCTCAATGTTCGGAACAATGAACTTCGTGGGTGGGGGAGGCAGCACAGGCACAATCCGCTTTGTGACAATTTTAGGCACGTCCGGAACGGTTGGTTCAATGTGTGAAACGGTGCCATCGTCCAAATAATAGGCTTCGTAAAAGCGGGGAACGTAGACACCCTGGATCCGTGTGAGTGCGTGAAGCAGCTTCAGGCGCGCTTCGAAAGGGGAAAGATGAAAGAGGTCGCTGCGTTCATCCTGCCTCTTTCTTTTGAAATTCTGTAACGCGTCAATGATGTCATGGATGACTTCCTCCCCTTCGCCAATCACGAACGCATCGATAAAGGCGTGCATCGGCTCAGGGTTCATGGTGGAATGTCCACCTGCGATGATGAGAGGCTGGCTCTCGTCGCGATCTTCGGAACGAATGGGCAGGCCGGCAAGGTCAAGCACGTTGAGCGTGTTGGTGTAGAGCGTCTCGTAGGGCAGAGAAAAGCCAATCAGGTCGAAGCTGGCCAAGGGTCGTTTTGATTCGAGCGTGTAGAGCGGAATTCCATCAGCACGCATCAAGGCTTCCATATCCAGCCAGGGTGCATAGGCCCGTTCCGCCAGCGCATCATTGCGCTGATTGACCTGATCGTAGAGGATCTTCAAGCCAACATTTGAAACGCCGATGTCGTAAATATCAGGAAAGACAAAGGCGACCCTGGTTGAGACCTCGTCCCAATCTTTGACGACACTATTGAGTTCCCCGCCTACATACCGCCCGGGTTTCTGTACCTTTAAAAGGATCCGGTCCAATTTGGACTCGATTTGCTCATGCGTAAGCATGGGAATGGTAAACATAAAAAAATTATAACCGAGATTGTCGGATTAGGCACGCCGGCAAGGGATACGGTCAGGGTCTTAACAAAGTCGCATGACCATCTGTTTTTGTACACGGATTTCGCGGATTGGACGGATTTTTCCGTCAATTTACGGAGGAGCCGTGTTGTCCGTGTTATCCGTGTACCGAAAGAGGAGTTTTGCCAACCGACTTTGTTCAAGCCCTGGGGATAGGGCACTGACTAGTAAATATGTCCTCTTTTCATGGATGCAAAGAAAAGAGGGGGTGATTCCATATAGAATGCTTTTAAATCCAAAAGGAGAAAACTATGAAAAAGATTCTTATTGTTTCCCTTGCCCTTATCCTGGTTGCATGCGGCGCTCCTGTCCCGACAGCACAGCCGACCTCCGCTCCGCCGGAACCGACTCAGACGGCCGCTGTCCTTGTGCAGACCGTAGTAGTGACCGTGATCCCCACCCAGGCTCCGACGGAGGTCCCGTCGATTACCCCATTGCCACCCCCAACGGAAGTCCCTCCTACCCAGATACCGCCCACCCAGGTGCCACCAACCCAGGCCCCTGCTGCGACCGCGGCTGAGGCGAATGTGAATGCGAATACCGGCGGGCCTATTACAGTGGATGATGCGCTAGGGGCAGGCTGGTTCGTGAACATGACTCGTTCCAGGAATGATTTTGCCTTGCGGTGCCAACTGAGCAAAGAAATTACCTTCAGCGCCAAACCGACGGATCCCAATATTAAACAGGTCGATTTCTATTACCGGATCGAAGACCGGTCGACCGGTGCGGTGTTTGATTGGCAAAATGCCGGCAGGATGATCCAGGACGCAACCGGCAACTATGTGTTTACCTTTTCAGGTGAGAATGTCAGCGCCAACTTCAGAAAACCGAATGCGTGGTTTGATTACCAGTTCATCGGAAGCAATCCGACCGGCGTTGTAGGCCGCAGCGAGAAGATCCAAAAACAGGTCACTTATACGTTCGATTGTCCATAAAGATCGCCCCTGGAGCATATCGCTCATCGTGCGATCGTTCGAACCCGCTATGAACAGAGACCGGGATCAAGCAGTGATCCCGGTCTTTTCTATTCTTTTCCCTTTGCCTCAG
>DATGYJ010000198.1:0-11520 GCA_035298105.1 Anaerolineales bacterium
ACCCGCCTCGCTGACACCATACCCCTCGGCCCAGACGATGTCAAAATTATCAATCACTGCAAGGCTTAATCCTGGAACTCTATACAGTTCCATCAGTTTCCCCAGTGTTAGCCTGAGAGGTTTTTTATTCTTTCCTACAGACAGAGGAGGTAAACCACTCTCGATGCGTTGAATTCGTTCAGCCAATTCGGAGGGATTTTCGAATGCCATTTTTTCCGTCCTTGTCGGGAGGGTTAGTGCTGACCCAGCGTTCCCAGGGTTCGCACCCGTTTTTCGATACGATAGAAGACCCAGGATCCAAACCACAGCATCACGAACATAAAGATGATGAGGATCACGATTTCTACTCTAATCGGCAAAATTGTATTGGTGTGCAAAAGCCAGCCACGGACTGCATCCAGGCCATAGGTTAACGGCAGCATCAGCGAGATCGGTATGAGCCATGTGGGCAGGGATTTCACGGGAAAGTTCGTCCCTGAAAAGCCCTGTATGAGGAAACTACTGGTATCCACGAGGGTATTGGCTTCTCGCATCAGGAGGACAATCCCGGCAAAGGCAAAACCAAATCCGTATAGACCGAGCAGCATCGGCAGGGCTGTGAGAAAAGCAGCCAGGGTATTTCCTGTCGGTTTGAAGCCGAACAAGGCGCTGGCAATGATCAGCATGATTGAGGATGTGATGGTGGTGGTCAGCAGACTGGTGAGCGTGCGCCCGACGAGGATGAGCAGGCGTGAGACAGGCGTTAGCCAATTTGATTCGAGCACTCCTGCATCCATATCCTCTTTGAGCGCGTAACCCATACCCCAGAATACCGTGAGGATGAAGTTGCTGAGTACGGTCCCGAGCAAAATAAAGGACATGTAATCGCCCGTTCCACTATAGGCTGCAAAACCGAGAGCCTGTCCATTGGTGCTGAAGGCCTTGCCCATGAAATAGACGGGTGTGATCCAAATGATGGGTTGCAGGATGCTGGAGACGGCATTCAAGGGATAGCGCCAAAAGATTTTCCAATCTTTGCGAGCGATCACGAACAATGCGCGCAGTTGTGTATTAAGACTGGGTTGGGAGAGAGAGGTAATTTCCATTATTTTCTCCATTCCTGTGTGAGGGGAGTGACGAGTGAAACGACGATCGCGGTCGACTGCGTAGCGTCCCTGCGGGAAGGACACCTCACGAATGTGCGCTGCGATTGCTCAGCGCGAGCGGCTAATACTGTCCGATCGCACCGGTCTGGCGAGCGCGGCGTTCCATCCACAAAAAAGTGAAATAACCGGTGATCAGCCAAAACGTGCCGAATAAAAGCAGTGGGACTAAATCAGGTGCCAGCTCGGTCAGGCCTGCATTTGAAAATGCTGCCGCCCGCATTCCGTGGATCAAATAGGTCTGCGGCAGCCACCTTGCAATGGATTGCATCCATCCGGGCAAAAGGCTGATCGGGAACGTGATACCGCAGAAGATCATCACCAATCCACGAATCAGAAAGACGAATGCGTTGGCTTCCTTGACCGTGATCACGAGACTGGCAAACGCAAAGCCCAACCCATAGATGGACGGGATGGCGGCCAGCATCATCAGCAGGATCATCCAGATACTGCCGTTCAACTTCACACCAAAGAGGAGTCCAAATTCCAATGCAGTCACGGCCATGAACACTGACATGGAAACAATCTGAGGACCCGTATGCCCGAGCAGATAAGAAAACCTCCAGGTAGGAGAGAGCCAGTTGGATTCAAGCGTGCCGCGCATCTGTTCGTTGCGTAGTGAAAAACCGACATCCCAAAGCACGATATTCTGCCACATCCAGACCGTGGTGCCGATCACAATATAGCCGATGAAGTCGCTTGCGCCCGTCGTTTCCATAAAGATCGCAAGCCCACTCCCGTTAGGGCCGGAAAGCGCCCGCGCGGTGAGAATGTACATCATCGGAAAGATCAGCGGCCAGACGAATAAGGCAATGAGCCAGCTCGGATAGCGCGTGAAGATACGCCATTCACGGCGCACAACGGCAAGGAAGGCGCGCAAATCAGAAGCAAATCCGGGCTGGCCGAGTGAGCGGGGACGCGGAGCGAGAGAGGTTTGCATTGTGAACTCCTAATCTCGCAGGGCCTTGCCGGTCAGATGGATAAATACGTCCTCGAGGGATGGCTTGACAATGGTCATATTGACGAGGCGGGTGCCATTGCCGCTGATATGCTCCACGATGCGGGGCAGGGCAGCCCGGCTGTTTTGTGCGTGCAGGCTCACTTCCCATAGATCTGCTTCGCCTTGTTGGTGCATGGTGATGTTCTCGATGCCGGCAATGCTCTTGAGCTTGCCCGCGATCTCAGCATGCCAGCCGGTGAGCTCGAGCCGGATCACTTCCTGCTGGTCAATGCGGCGTTTGAGCCCCTCAGGTGTGTCGAGCGCGATGACTTTACCGGTGTCGATGATCCCAATTCTGTCTGAGAGCTGATCGGCTTCCTCCATATAGTGAGTGGTCAGCAGAATGGTATGGCCTTCCTGCTTCAGTTCGGCGATCAGTTCTCTTACACGGCGAGCCGCTTGGGGATCCAGCCCGAGCGTGGGTTCATCCAGAAGCAGGATCGGAGGGCGTGCCAGCAATGCCTTGGCAATCGCGATACGCTGCCGCATTCCCGTCGAATATTTCTCGACCAGTTCATTCGAGCGGTCTTTGATCTCCATGCGCTCGATCAGCTCATCCACGCGTTTCTTCGCAATGGCCCGCGGGATGTGATACAAGGCTGCAAAATATTCGAGGTTCTCCCGCCCGGTGAGCTTCCAATAAATACTGCGTTCGCCGGCCAGGACTGTGCCCAGACTGCGCCGCACGTCGTTGGCTTGTTTGACGATATCGAAGCCGTTTACTTGGGCGGTACCGCTCGTCGGTTCGAGCAGAGTACAGAGCATACGAATGGTTGTGGACTTGCCGGCGCCATTTGGGCCGAGCAAACCGAAGATCTCACCGCGCTCGATCTGCAAATCAACCCCATTGACCGCAGTAAACATGGCTTTGGGCTCTTTCCTGGTGAACGGCCAGAGCCTGCGCTTTGGGGCGGAGGTGGCCTCAGAAGATTTATCACCCGTACCTGCACGAGCCCGGAACTTTTTGACAAGTTGTTTGGCTTCAATCGCAAAATCCATCATGAGAAGCTCCTTTTTTAAAGTTGATTTTAAGAAAAAAGAAGTTTTACTGAACAAATATACATATTTCGGAATCCAGTTTTCCGATATTACAATATTATATTAAGATTGTCAATAGTTATGTTAAAATTCCTGAAACATCTTTAGAAAACGGCATAAAAAACCGCCTCAGCTGAAGCGGGAGGCGATTTTCATCTCGTGAGCAGGCGCCAATCTGGCCGTTATTTTGGCCATGGGATCTCGGCTGGTCCCGCATAACCATGCTTCTCCTGCACCCAGACCCGTCCATGCGACGGCTCACTGCAGCCCGGTTCATCGACAAAATTGATATATGCCAAACGTGTTGCCAGGGGATCGAAGATCAATTGTCCAGCCTGGCAGCGCCAGACCTCAACGATGTAAGTTTGCATGGTGTCGCTTTCATAATCTCCGAGGCTGACCGGCACATCGAGCCACGAGACGGTGATCTTATGGGTAGCGTTGTCACGTTTTGCACTGAGCACCGCAGAGGACCGATAGTAGGGAGTAATGGGTAGTTTTGCACTGCCTGGATAGACTGCGGGCAGGCTTTTGATATCGCCTTGAACTTCGAGGAATTTTGCATTGACCCAGCATGGAACCTGATTCTCCACCAACACCCAGTTCCAATTCCCGGCATCTACACGTCCGATCAGCTTAATGTTGGCAGTTGCACGCAACGCAAAGAGATAAAGATAGTCCGGACCGGGCCCATAACGGCAGCTCAAGAGGTTGGCAGTGACTGCGGCCTTGAGGCTCTCAACGGTCGGCAGAGGGGTTCTGGACGGCAACGGCGATGGAGTTTCTGAAGCCGAGGGTGTCTCCGTGGCGGCCTTGGTAGAGGTAAGGGACGCAATCTGCGCCGTAGCCGTAGCGGAGGCGGGCGATTTTGTTTCAAGAGGGACAGAGGTTGAGGTCGAACTGCATGCGAAGGATGTCAAGATGAATAAGATAGGGAAAATTAATTTTCGTTTCATGAGCTGCCTATACTGTTCTTTAGCATCGTCTATCTGAGTGAGAAGAAGTTTACCGCTGGTTGCATTATTTTCTAACCTCCTTGAAATCCTTTGCAGGCTAAAGCTCCGGTTTCCAGTGAATCTGCGTGCAGTACTTTGTAATTACTTTTGCCAATGAAATAAATATCCCCGCCGTTGGGGCGGGGATTCTCCATATCCTCTTTCCAAAAAGAACCTTTATGAACCTCTCCCTTTGACATCGCCGCGCCGTTCATTTTCTTCTTCTGCGCAGAGTGCCTTGAGCAGCATGATGGCGGTTGCCCTGCGTTGCGGGCTTTGAATGCTCTTGAAAATGTGGACCAATTCTTCGGTTGAATCATCGCCATCAGCACTTGGGGGAAGCAATCCGGCAGCCCGATAGACGGTTTCAATGGGAATTTTGAAGGCCCGGGCGATCGCTACCAGCGTGAATGGTTGTGGCCGGCTCTTTCCATTCAAAAGTTTATTGATCACCGCCCGATTTAAATCGGCCGCGCGCGCACAGTCAGATTGTGACCACCCGCGTTTATCCATCTCTATTTGGAGCCACTCTGCAAAACGTAATATTTGACCCACAGAAAACATTTTGTCATAATCCCTGTTTCTATGGGGAGCGGATTCGTTGCATTATAGCAACAAAACCAATCTATACCTAAAGTAAATTCACGCTTTTAAGGATTCCACTCCCACTACCATCATGACCCAGCTATTTCATTCACACGATCTCTTTCCTTAGAGGATCCCCGGTCCCGATTTCCGTGCTCATTATAACCATTGTACAGTAAAAGAAAAGGGTTTTTATTTCCTTTGCAATGATCCTGTATTAAGTAGTTCTGGCCAGCCTGAGGGGGGCAGGCTGGCCAGAACTGTTCATAGTTTAGCATGAAGTTTTACTTTTTGCAACTATAGATCTTGAAAGCAACGGATTTATGATCCGTTTTCCAACAACTTCACCGCCGTTTGTTTCATGTGAGCCAAGACGCCAATAAACCCATTGATGCGCTGTTGTGAAATGGCCTCCTGCAGGTTCATCGCCAGGAAGAAATCCCCGGGAACAGACAGTATTTCTTCGGGCTTCAAGCCGTTAAGTCCGCTGGCAAGGATGGAGGCGAGGCCCCGCACGGTCGGCGATTGGGGCGGGATATCAAAGTAAAACAGGATGCCACCGTCGGGCTGTTTTTCACCGAATAAGCAGACCGGCGTCATGCACTCAGGCACAGTTTCCAGCTTGTCACGTTCCTCTTTGAGCCGATCAGGTAACGGCGGCAGCGACTCAGAGTAGGCGACCAGTGTTTCTATTTTTTCCTCGCGTGACATACTGGCAAAGTCATCGACGATTTCCTGGAGTTTGGGAGGGATGCTTGACATAATAATTTGCCACAGAGACTCTGAGAAATACTCTTGAGAGCTCTGTGATCTCTGTGGCGATGACTATTTTTCAATCGGGGCATCGACCAGGTTACCCCACTCGGTCCATGAACCATCATAATTCTTGACCTTTGGATAACCAAGCAAATACTTGAGCACAAACCAGGTCAACGAAGAGCGCTCGCCGATACGGCAGTAGGCAATGACTTCCTCATCCGGTTTGATACCCTTCCCTTCATAAAGGGCCCGCAGTTCGTCAGGAGACTTGAATGTACTGTCTGCCTCATTGACCGCCTGGGCCCAGGGAATGCTCACCGCGCCGGGAATGTGCCCGCCCCGCGTCGCTCCTTCCTGCGGGTAATTTGGCATGGAGATCAGTTCCCCGGAGTATTCCTTGGGTGAGCGGACATCGACGAGAGGCTTCTTTGAGTCGCTCTGGTTGCGCACATCAGCGCGGAACGCCCGGATGGATTTATCCGCTGCTTTCGCCCGATAGGTTGCTTGCTGATAAGACGGGACATCCTTCACCAGGGGCCGGTTCTCCTTTTCCCATTTCGCGCGTCCGCCATTCATGATCCTCACATTTTTGTGACCGTAATACTGAAAAAGCCACAAGGCATAACAGGCGAACCAATTCGACTTATCGCCATAGAAAACAACGGTGGTATCGTTGCTGATGCCGAGGGTAGAGTTTACTTCTTCAAACTTCTCTTTGGTAAGAAAATCGCGTCGCAAGGGATGTTGCAGCGTGGTAAACCAATCGACCTGGGCTGCGCCGGGGATGTGACCGATTTTGTATAGCAAGGGGTCCTCATCTGATTCGAGGATGCGTACATTTGGGTCGTCCAAATGAGCGGCAACCCAGTCTGTCTCTACAAGGTATTCAGGATGAACGTAGGGCATGTTATTCTTTCCTTTTTATCAATAAAGTTTTGGTGATTAACTTTTCGCCGGGCGGGTTTCTCCGCTCCACGCGAAAAGGCGACAAAAGCAGTCAACGAACAAAACAAAAGGACAGCGAACCATCCTGCGCAAAGGTCTTTGTCGGTGCGCGGGGGACGTTCCACTGCCCTGAGTCGTTGACTGCTGATCGATAAGGGGAATATCTCAGGCGGTGGTTACGAACCCCGCCATAGACAGGAGCAATATTTAGAAAGGATCTTAACCATAGGGTGATTGACGAACGTTATTTTACAATTCTTACTTGATCTGTCAAGTTAAAAACCCCTAAGTCCAAGGGACCGTCACTTTTCAGACCATGAGTTATGATCTCCTGGTTTTGATAAATTTGTCTTAAAAACCATTTCAAAATATTATATCTCATGTTCATGGACACAAGACAATTGTGCTAACTCACCAAGCATATCTAAAACCCATGCCAAATAGCAACTCTATCAGAAACCTTTAGTCTATTTGAACTAAACTGGTTGTTTCAGTTCTCCGACCTTTTTTGTTGTTAGGTACCGCCATTGACGCGGCTTTAAAATACCTAAGCGCGGTATTCCAATACGAATATGAACAATGTGAACAACGGGTCACCCCAATTGCTTACATATCTCTCGGATCTGCCGCTTTCGCCGTTCTCCCATAGCTACACCAAACCAAGCCCCTTTTCCTTGAGCATTCTCAAACCGGACGTCTGTCGGAGCAGTTTTATAGCCATCTTCCAAAATGACTTTGCGTCTCCAGGCTTCGAGTTGCTCTCGATCGGGTCGTTTTGCAAGTAAAATTCTATACTCTTTGGTGTGACCGAATCTAGGGTGAGTAAGACGATTTGTCAGCTCACCGTCATTGGGCATTAGCACCAAACCCTCACTCTCAAAATCTAACCTCCCCACTGGATAGATCTTACCAGGCACTCCACTATTTCGCGCACCGTCTGGCGCTCATCCCCTCGTTCATTCTCAACGGTTGATAAGACATTTCGCGGTTTATAAAGCGCAATGTACAGAAGCTTTTCAGGTACAGAAGCTTTTCAGCCGTAGCAATAGTCTTCGCAGCAAGAGTAATTTTGTCTATCGCAGGATAAGCTTTTTAACCTAGGGTCGCAATTTGCCCATTTACGCGGACTCGGCCCGCAGAAATAAAATGTTCACAGGCGCCGCGAGAACCATATCCGGCTTGTGCCAATATCTTTTGCAGTCTCTCAGGCATAGCGGTCGAATCGTAACCTCTCAAACTGTGGAGCGAAGCCAATCGTTACGGTGTTACGTCCCTCACAAAAGTCGTTACACAATATACCCAAACCGTCACTAACCGGCGAGCTAGTTATCCCCTGGTATAAAGGCGAACCACCATAATTTATGTTGAAAATCGTCCAGGGGGAATAAATCAAGCGGGCAAGCACCCACCAACCCAAAACAAATCCAAATTAGAGCGCAATAACAAAGGTTAAAAATCCAATTTTCGCGCGTTAGGACAATCAAGAGTTTTGTGCCTAGTCTCCCAACATATCTGATAAGGTACAGGCAACAAAGGGGGTCATTTTGTGCCTAAAATCATCTCACAAAGAAAAAAGGGTTGCCAAAGTTATTACACAATGTATCCACTTTTTGTCTGACAGACGAGTTGGTGACACCCACTTTGAGCAAATCAACCTAAATAGGGGACAGCTGAAAGCCCCATACTTTTCAATTCTGCGATTATCAAGCTCAAACCTGGTCAATGCGTGGCTTGACTGTTTAGATAGCCTTTCCTACGTCTCATCTCACGATGAGACAGAGATTCTCCTGAGATGTAAACGCAGCCGGATGTCAGTTGCACAGTCCCATAAACTGAGTAAAATGTTATTGTAAGAATTTCCACGAATATTGAGAAAGCGAGGGCTCGTGGAAACATTGAAGCTGTACTGGATGGGTATTCCTCTCGCTGAGCTGAGAGGGCGACCTGTCAAATTCGAAACCCGCAAGGCGGTGGCCTTGTTGGCCTACTTAAGCCTCAGTCCGGGGGAATGTCAAAGAGAGCTTCTGGCGACGATGTTTTGGCCAGAGGGCAACCAGCAGAAAGCACTGGCTAATCTTCGCCGTACGATTTTTACCCTGAACTCCAGTCTTCCAGGGTGGATTAAAGCAGATCGAGACACAATCACTCTCAAAAGAGAAAGCAAGTTATGGATAGATGTGGAAACTTTCCATCGAGCGCTCTCGAAACTTGAGGAACACAGTCATTCTCAAAAGGAAGCATGTGATGAATGTCTGCTGCTACTTGATAAGATAGCTGACATTTATCGTGGTGAGTTCCTAGAAGGGTTGAACCTAAGGGATGCGCCACGTTTTGATGAATGGCAATTCTTCCAGCGGGGTGCTCTGCACCAGGAATTTGTAAAGGCCTTAGAACGCCGCTCTTTCGGGCATGCTGAGCGGCAGCAGTGGGATCGAGCGATTGCGAGTGCTCGGCGTTGGGTTGCCCTGGACGGTCTGCATGAGCCTGCCTGTCGGACCTTGATGAATCTGTTAGTCCAATCAGGTCAGAGAACTGCCGCCCTGCGTCAATATGAAGAACTGGTACATCTCTTGCACGAGCAAATGGAACAGGAACCAGAGCCGGAGACGCAGCGTTTGTATGAGCAAATACGAGGGCAATTTGAGGCGAAACAAGTACTTGAATCGGCTGAACGTCTGAACTCATTCCCTCTGCTCAAAACAAAGCTGTACATCCCCACTGCACCTGTTTCAAGGGTGATACGCTCCCGATTGATCGGTCGCCTCGATGAGGTGCGGAAGAAACCTCTGACTATCATCTCAGCTCCGGCCGGCTTCGGCAAGACGACTCTGCTGGCCGAGTGGATCGCACAGACCTCGCTACCGGTGGCCTGGCTATCTTTGGATAATGGCGATAATGATCCTTACCGCTTCTTGTCTTATCTGATTGCCGCATTGGAAAGCATCCAGGAGGGCGTGGGAACGGAAGCGCAGCTGATTATGCAATCTCCGCAACCAGTACCGTCGCACATTATTCTGGCTTGCCTGATCAATGATCTAGAGAAAGTCGCAAGACCTTGTGTCTTGATTTTGGATGACTACCAGTTCATCACCGAACGTACCGTGCATGAAACCCTGGCTTATCTTTTGAATCACCTTCCGGCCAACCTGCACTTAGTGATCGCTACACGCGCCGATCCACCTTTGCAATTGGGACGCTTGCGGGCATATGGGCAGATGCTGGAATTACGCACTCCAGATTTGCGTTTCACGTCTGGAGAGGCAACCAAGTTCATGAACGAAGTCATGCGGCTCGCCCTGTCTGTAGAGGATCTCCAAACACTAGAGTTGCGCACAGAGGGTTGGGTGGTGGGATTGCAGATGGCAGCCCTATCGCTGAAAGGCCACGCGAATGCCAGCGATTTTATCCGGGACTTTTCGGGCAGCCATCGTTTTGTGTTGGACTATCTGGTGGAAGAGGTATTAAAGAGGCAGCCTACTTACGTGCAGACTTTCCTATTAGAGACATCCGTGCTAGAGAAATTGAATGGAGCCCTGTGCGACACGCTCATGACCGACCAATGGAAGCAGTCAGGAGCAAGCGGGCAGGCAATCTTGGAATATCTGGAAGATAGTAATCTATTTCTCATCCCTCTTGACGATCACAAGCAGTGGTATCGTTATCACCACCTGTTTGCCGATCTCCTGCGCGCGCGTCTCAAACAATTCTCAGCAGAAAGGGTAATAACATTGCACCTGCAAGCAAGTTACTGGTATGAGAGGGAAGGCCTTACTTCAGATGCGATTAACCATGCCATAGATGCAAAGGATTTTCTTCATGCAGCCGAATTAGTGGAGAAGCTGGCTGATTATTCGATTTCTCCTGACACAAACTACGCCACGCTCAAAAAGTGGATCGATCAAATCCCCGAAAATTTGGTTTCCAATCAACCATGGACCTGTATAGCTCAGGCGTATATATCCTTTATGTCCCGAGGCATGGGTAACGTTGAAGAATGTTTACAGAAAGCTGAGAACATTGTTCTCAGAATTCATGAAGAAGGTGATACCCACCATGTTGAAGAGATACAAAATAACATAACTATTCTACGCGCATATCGTGCATTCTTCGTGGGTGATTTGGTCAATGCGATCAACCAGGCAGAGCCCTTATTGGAAAAGCAATATAAGATGAAAAACCGACTGCGAGGTCAGGTGTACCAGGCAATGGGGGAATTCTATCTGGTAGCAGGCGAACTTGAAAAGTGCGTGCCACTGTTACGGGAAGCCATGAACTTAAGTATACAAATTCCGAATGTTTTCTTGTTTACGAGGTCAGCTTTTCGATTAGGGAGGGCACTGATCGTCCAAGGCAAGTTGGCCGAGGCAAAGAAGGTTTACCAGGATAGTTTGAGGCTACTGCGCGACTCGGGGCTTACGGATGGTTCACTGTTATGGAGAGCGGAAATCGGCCTGGGAGATGTAATTCGAGAAAGAGGCGACCTAGTAACAGCCGAAAGATTACTTACAGAGGGATTGAAACATGCCCAACTTCAGGGACAACCTTTCGACTTAGTTTTCGCCTATTTATATTTGAGCCGGCTTGAACATGCAAAAGGAAATAGTCAACATGCCTTGGAATTACTTGAGCAGGCTGATCAATTGTTTCAAACGTATGCAATTCCTGCGAATGTCCGAGCTCAATGGGAGTATTATTGTGTCCCGATCTGGATCGCAACAGATGACCGTGAGCAAATCGAACGATGGATGAAAGAGCGGCATCTGGAATCAGATGTGCCTTTGAGCTATTCGAACGAACAGCTTTTGATGGCTATAACACGCGTGCATATCGCACAAGGTAAATTGACTGACGCACTGAATCTACTGGCAAAATTAGCACAAGAACCGGAAGTAGCTGGTAGGAACGGGAGGCTCATCGAGATCTGTAATCTTTCTGCACTGGCACTTCACAAAAAGGACAGTCACGAACAGGCCCTCAATTTTCTGCGAAAGAGCTTGATGTTGGCCGAGCCAGAGGGGTACAGGCAGATCTTTCTAGGCGAAGGTGAGCCCATGAT
>DATGYJ010000199.1:0-39715 GCA_035298105.1 Anaerolineales bacterium
ACGCGGCTATTGCTACATCGACGGCGCTTATCGTGAATGCCTGATCATCGAGGCGTCATCTGTCACGCAATCAGCAGTTGTACAGATACTCGGCAGTCTCTATATGCAAGCCGTCCCATTTCGCAATATTGCCAATGTCGCGCTCAAATATGACAGCGGCGAAGTGGTGCAAAACTTCGGCGCCCCCAGGCTCAGCAATCCAGCCAGCTTGGAATACATCTCCAATTTCGAGAATGCATCCGCCGAAGACTAAAGTTATGCTCCGCACCTACATGAGAAGCGTTATTGCTTTGATTGCGTCTCCGTTCACTGGCTGGAGGTCACTCCAGCCAGGCAGGAAATCTGTCACGGCGAAGATTTCCTGCCACAAACCACCCGGATGCAATACACGCGCCGACTCGGTCGCGGCCTCGAAGTAATCGAGAAATCAATCCCCTTGCCCTTCGATTGGCAGATGGCGCTCGAATGCCAGGAACGCGAGACGATAGACGTAAACCAGGATTGGTAGGCATGAATACCGTATCAAACACCAAACGCCCAGGCGAAGCCACCGCCCGCGCTATGATCGCCCAGCGCAGCATCGCTCAACTACTTTTAGATTGGGAGGAGAGCGAGCGCCAGCAGATGACCGACGAGCTCCCAATCGTCAGGGGTTGGTTGATGGACGAACTCAAAAAACGCAATCCTATTGCTTTTGCCTGCTGGCTGGAATCGATCGAGATCAGCCCGCGAAAATTCTTTGTTGCTTAGCTCCCAGTATTGAAAGGAGAATCCTCACAATGAACGCCCCCACCACCCAACCCGACAAAGTCACAGCCACCGAATTGCGCCAGCAGATCAGCGAGATATTCGGAGAGCTCGAGCAGCTCCGCGCTGACGTGATCCAACTGACCGAACAAATTCAGGCTATGCGTCAAGGCTTGCAGACGGCAGCCAGCAGGCCAGCCGCCCAAACCGCCGGACAGACAATTACGATCCCCGTCACCCGCATTGAGCGCGAGAAGCGCAAAGGGACGTACTACTATCGGATGCTCGGTGGACCTTACACCAAGCATGGAATCCGCGTTTGGCCAGAAGTGCTCGAAGCAATGAACCTGGACAAACTCGAATACGACAAGCAGGATGAGCACCGATTCAACCCGGCGCTAATCTGCCTTGCCCTGGTCGAAGAGTATGAGAGCAACGGCGAGACCAAAACCGGACCGCAGAAGATCATCGGGAAAGCCCCGTGACCGGCCCGGCAAAGTACAAAGCCCCTCAACCGAGGGGCTTTTCTTTTGGCCCATGTCGCTAAAAACATCGATACCGCCGGCAGCATCGCCAATTGTGGCAATACCTGTTTAGAGACGGCCCCCCGTTAAACTCCTGCCGCAAAGCCGGGCACAGTAGGGGCTGGCCTTGCGCCTGCCCGTTATAAGGTTTCCATCCCCTGACGCGGGGATTTTTGATTCTTACGAGATGGCCCAATCTATGGCGGAAGCTCTTACGAAGTTTCCATCCCAAGACAAGCGAATGAGTAGCCATAATGACAGCAGAACAAAACAGGATACCCTCTCAACGTGTATTCTCTTTTGATATTATAAAAAGTTGTTCAGAGATCATCATGTGCATGAAAGGGATTATCGATTCTTCCGGCCATCCAATCAACTGATCCCCAATTGGGCAGATTCAAGAACATTTAAAAATCAGATAGATTCAGCGCCGATATATACATCGGGAAGATATGGCAATTTTGCAATCTGCAAGATGAAGGCCAGAGTGTGATGCGGGTGGTCATAAGTCAGCTCAATTTATCGGCGCGTGCCTATCACCGCATCCTGAAGCTGGCACGAACAATTGCCGAATGCTGAAAATATCTACTTGACCTCAATCGGTCCAAATGCACCAATCTTTGCTATTGTCCCCGTGTCTGGGTCGGTGCGAAAACATGCAAGATAAAGGGTTTGATCCGTCGTGACATTAGCATAGTTATAAGTATAAGTGTGAGTACCATTGGTGAACTCATGCACGCCGTGAATAAGATTGACCCAATCTGGCTGGACTGCCGACGGCCAAGCCTTGAGATCCTCAATGGTCTTTCCTTCTTTCAGTTTTATCAGGGCATAGCCGGATTCCGTGGGCTTTTGCCCATCCATGACCAAGTTAATTGTGAGTACGACATGTGGCACAGTGGTGGGTCCATCCAATGTGCATTGACTGTCTTTGATGGTCATGGTCAACGTTGATGGCGGAATAGGCGTGTCTGTTGGAACGGAAATGGTTGGTGTTGAGAGCGGTATTGCTGTTGACGAAATTGGCGTTGATACAGGAGTTGCGGGCAGAGATGTGGAAGTAGCGACACTACAAGCAGCCAGCAAGCCCAATGATAGAAACAGACCGGTCGATAATGATATTTTGCTCATCATGTTGTCCTTTCTTCCTTATAGCGATCTGCTTTTACGCTGAAATCCTGTTTCGTATGTAACTTCAGGAAAGAACCGAGTTACGTTTCAGCAACTCGGTTCTCCCCGATCCGTTATTTCACTAACCACCCGAGTCAAGGATGTATCCTGCCCAGAGTGTTGTGTCAAAGTATGCTCCGTGGCTTTCGCAGTAAGTTGCCCCGGCAGGATCAGTCGGACCAAGAGGCACCATATCTGCCAGGTGAATGGACTGTCCCTTAAGAGTGCCATAGCCCTGGAAAGCGGCAACGCCTATGATTGGGTTGTTTCCAGCCCCAAAGAAACGGAAGAACCCGATACCGCTGTATCCGCCATCAGCGCTGAGTGGCACAAAATCAGCCGAGGCCCTCACAACGATCTGTCCCGTTTTCAGGTTGTAGTCAAAATCAATGGACGCAGTATTAATTCCCCACACCTGCCCGTTCGATACGACCACATTTTCATTGATCTGCCCTCTGGCGTGGTAAACGTTCCCCTCCATCCACGCGTTGCCGGGTGTATTCAAGCACACATATTCAATAGCGCCGATCGGCGTGCGGGTGGATTCAGCGCTCGCGGGTACGACTGTGAGCAATAGCGCCACGATCACGATCAGCGGCAAAAGAAGCTTTATCTTTTTCATATTGCATCTCCATTTGTGTTAGATAAGATTATTGTCAATCAAACAATATTTTTGCGAGCGCCACCTCCTTCCCCTAGAAAGGAATGACATCATCACAGGCAAATATCCATGCAAGTCGCATCCCCAAACACACTGTACACTCATGCGCTCAAGAAGCAACAAAATAAAAGGTTTCAAGAACTAAATTTGTTCTGCTTCTATTTTCAGGGCTTTATCCATCGCTTCAAAGCCCTGGTCAAATCGCTCCAAATCTCCGTTCGGGTTGTGACAGTGTCACCCCGCACCTTGATGATCTTGACGCGGATTTGAACATGTTGAGCAATAAGCTTTTTGAACCAGCCACGCACCTGTTCCCTGCCGCTATACGAATCCCGGATTCCAGACGGAACGCCCAAGAGTTTCATATTTGCATCGTCAGCCCAATAGGCTAGCGCCTTCTCCACATGGCCAGCATTGAGCGGAATCACTTCACCAACGACAGGCACTGAGGGTGATACTTTTGACATGGATACATCTCTATCTTTATCGCCTTCAGTGTAGTGGACCAACGTGTAGAAAACGTGAGGGGAACGTGATGGCAGCTGAGTAGTACAATAAAAGTATTGGGTTCCGCGAAAAAGGCTATGAAACAATGATCAAGTTCTATTTGCTGGGAGCCTTTCAAGTTTTGGCGGATGGACAACCCCTGACCGGTTTTGTATCAAACAAGGTGCGTGCTCTGCTCGCCTATCTGGCTGTCGAATCGGAACGGCCCCATTCGCGCGAGGCGCTCACAGGTTTGTTGTGGCCCGATTGGCCGCAAGCCTCAGCACAAGGGAACCTGCGATATGCGCTATCCAATCTGCGCAAGTTGTTGAGATCCACAGGGATTGATATTCTGTCTGTAACACGCCAAAGCGTTAAATTCAATTGCACCGATCAGGTTTGGGCGGATGTGGCTTTATTCCAAAAACTATTGGGAAATGGCCAGATGGAAACGCCCAATCTGCAATCCTTGGAAGAAGCGGCAAGTCTCTATCGCGGAGAATTCCTGGATGGTCTCACAGTCAGCGACAACGCCGCGTTCGAGGAATGGCGCACAGTCAGGCGCGAACAATTTCATAGACAGGCGCTTGAATTATTACATGTCATGGCTGATGTCTATATTGAGCTGGGTGAATATGACCAGTCCCTGAAACATGCTTGGCGGCAACTCGAACTTGAACCCTGGAACGAAGAAGCACATCAACAAGTGATGCGGGCACTCGCGCTCAGCGGACAGCGCGAAGCGGCGCTCACTCAGTATGAACGATGTTGTCAATTACTGATGCGGGAATTGGATATCGAGCCGCTTCCAGAGACCACAAAGTTGTTCGCGGAGATACGTGATGGGAAATTGACCAGAGCGGGCGGAAAAAAGAGCTATGAAAAAACAAGGCTCTCAAATTTACCTCATCCATTGACAAGCTTTGTTGGGAGAGAACGCGAGGTTGCCGAAATCGAGAGACTGATTGCTGGTATTCCAACCAGCGACTCAAATTTACCTGTCCGCTTGTTAACTCTCGTCGGCGCTGGAGGTTGCGGAAAGACGCGTCTTGCCATTGAGTCAGCCGGGCATTTAACAACCGCGGACGGCTTTCCAAACGGCTTATGGTGGATTGATCTCGCCCGGTTGAATGATCCTATGTTGATAGTACAGGCAATCACCGAAGTATTGAGATTGCGCGAGACACCAGACGCACCACTTATTACATCACTGACGAATTATCTCCGCAATAAAGAGATGCTGCTTCTGCTCGACAATTGCGAGCATTTGATCGACTCTTGCGCGCAAATCGCAGAAACTCTGTTGCTTGCGTGTCCCAAACTGCAAATCCTGGCAACGAGCCGCGAGGCATTGGATATTGATGGCGAACGAATCTTTCAGGTGAATCCACTTTCGTTGCCTGATCCCGCCAATCCACCGTCCCTGAAAGAACTTCTGAATTACGAAGCTGTGCGCCTGTTCATTGATCGGGCTGAAGCCGTATCGCTGGATCTTTTGCTTACGCGTGAAAACGCCTCCGCCATCATCCAGATCTGCCGGCAATTGGATGGGATCCCTCTGGCGATTGAACTGGCAGCCAGACAACTGAAGTCACTGCCCCTCGAGCAGATCGCCGCACGACTCGAGAACCGTTTTCTCTTGCTCATCAATGGGGGCCGCACCGCCTTGCCGTATCATCGCACGCTGCGCGGCATGCTCGACTGGAGTTATGATTTTCTTGCGAAGCAGGAGCGATGGTTCTTCCAACAGCTTTCGATATTTTCGGGTGGGTGGACACTCGAATCAGCTGAGCGAATTACCGAGGGCAATACACTTGAATTACTCACTGTGTTGGTGAACAAATCACTGGCCATCGTTGAGCAAACGGGACGTTATCGCATGTTGGAAACGATCTGCCAATATGGTCGGGAAAAGTTGATCGGGGCTGATCAGGAAGAGTCAGTACGATCTCGACATCTCAATTACTTCGTCCAGTTTGCAGAACGTTCGCGAAAAGAATTGCAGGGAAGGGATCAAAAGTTCTGGATGGATCAGGTTCAGGCGGAGCATGATAACATACGCTCGGCGCTGGAATGGTCGCTGCGATCTGTTGAACGGTCCGAAGTAGGATTGCGCCTGGCTGTCGCTATGAGCGAATTCTGGAATCGCTGCGGCTACTACCGGGAGGAACGTCGATGGCTTGAACGTGCGCTGGCGCTCACTGATGAAACATGTCCTCCACGACTGCGTGCCTGGGCAAACATAAAGCTAGGATACTGTGCGTTTTGTCTGGGCGATTTTGCGACATTGCAGACATGTCTCGATTTTGCCTGGGAAATATTCAGTAGATTGGAAGACACTGAGGGAATAGCATTAGTCTTGCAGGGCCGTGCGGCACTGGCCGTAGAGCAAAGGTATGATCTGGAGCCAGCGTGTACTTATCTGGAAGAAAGCCTGCAATTATTGAGGAGCATTAATGAGAAGTGGGAGCTAGCGGAAACACTGCGCGATCTTGGGTACGTGTTCTACTTGCGGAGAGAACCTAAGAACGCCAAAGCCTATCTGAATGAGGCATTACTGCTTTGCTGCGAGACATCGAACACGTTTCAACTTGGGCAGACGCTATATCAATTGGGGCGGGTGGCTTGTCAAGAAGGTGACTATCCTTCTGCGCGTTCCTATTTCGAGGAAAGCCGCCAGTTGGCAAAAGAAGTGAGAGACCGGGGTGGGGATATGGATGTTTTGAGCGCTCTAGGCGAGCTGGCTCGTAGTGAAGGAAATTTTCAACAGGCACAAATTTTTTATGAAGAGGGACTTCTCATGGCGCGTGAGTTGGGAGCAGAATATGGGATCGCAGTATTTCTTCAGGGCTTGGGATATGTTTCTCTACATTATGGAGATTACCCGCGTGCAACCGAACTCCTCAACGAAGGCCTCCAATACTGGCAAAAACAAAACATGCACCAGCGCATAGCTGGAAACCTTGCCGGGTTGGCTGGCGTGGCAGTTGCCCTCGGTGAGATGGAAAAAGCGGCACAGTTGCTGGGAAAAGTGGACGCATTGATGAAAGAGAGGGGTTCTTACCTGTTGCCACCTAACCAATTGGAATACGAACATAGTGTTGCCGCTGCTCGCAAGCATCTGGGGGAAGAGCGATATCGGGTTATTCAGCTGGAAACTGATGACATGACATTGGAGCAGGTAATCCAATTAACCCTGTGTAATCACTGGAACCGTCTTGCCCCACATCGGTAGTTTCGATAGAGTGATTCAACGTGGAAAGAATCCTTGCATGCTCTTATTCAGTAAATCAGGGCTGGTATGAAAATGCCTTTCTTCTATTTATAACTGCACAAAGAGCTGTCCAGCGCGACAGATATCATGTATACGGGCATAAGTACCCGTATACAACCATATGCAAAATTATGGCAGTAGGGGAATGCACCTCTTATTAAAATGACTAACAAACTCTTGGGAAATCCTAACAGATTGTTAGCGAAAAAGTGTCTATCTGGCTTTGATCTTTTACGATTAAATAGACCGTCCAAGCGCCTCATTTGCAAGCTGTAAATGTTCCATACTATATAGTGTTAGCATCTCATAACGGGCATTTTCGAGGATTTCAGCGCTAAACCCGAGGTGAAATGTGGCGCTTTTTTTGGGCACAACGTGCTGATGGTATGTGAGTCCAGGTGCTGCATCGTATCAAATTTCCACTTCCCAAATTGGAACCTTGCTTAGAGCGGCTGCTCTCAACACATTCCTCACAAAAAGTGGTAGGCCGCTAATTGAATTACACGCGTAGCCAAAAATGCTATTTGTACAAAACATGCAAGAACACTCTCTTTTTCCATGGAGCGTTCTTGCATGTTCAATTTGATCATCCAGTCATCCCATCCAGGGATCGCGAACACTATCTTATCAAAACTTGCATTGCCTAGCAGAGTATATTCTTGATAGAGGACAGTAAAGGAATAACCTGCTAATCCGCACTAATTTTCATGAGCGCGTCTTTCAGCCGGTCCACTTCTTCCAGGGTATTGTAATGTGCCGCCCCAACTCGCACCATGCCGCCACTGTCTTCAACGCCCAGCCTCTCGGTTATATTGAGAGCATAGTAGTTTCCATCCCAAACATAGATCCCCTGCTCTGCTAGTTGCTCGGCCACCTTGCGCGGATGCAGGTCTTTCAGGCGGAAGGAGAAGGTCGCGACGCGATCTTCCAGGCGGCCAGGATCAGTCAGACCATAGAGACGTAAACCGGGAACGGCTTCCAGAGCAGAAAGCAGCGCGCGGCTCAGTTCCAGCTCATATGCATGGATGGCAAGCATTGCTTTCTTGAGTTCTAAGCTACGGCCCCGGTAATCATCTTCTTTGAGCTGGTCGAGATATTCAGCGCCAAACGTCTTCCCCACCCATTCGAAGTATTCGATCGCCCCAAGGACGCCTGCAATCCCCTCATGGTTTTGTGTGCCGGTCTCGAACCTGCCCGGGAGTTCGTTCGTTGCTGGGCGTACTTTGTAGGCAAAGAGTTCTTCCAGGAGTTCCCGTTTGCCATATAGAATACCGGCATGACTTCCAAAAAATTTGTAGCTTGAGCTTACGAGGAAGTCGCAGTCCAGTTTCTGCACATCAATCGGACCATGAGGAGCATATTGAACCGCGTCAACATACACCATCGTACCAGTATCACGCGCCATCTTGATGATCTTTGCAACGGGATTGATCGTCCCGAGACCGTTGGAAGCGTAACCCACAGCCAGTAGACGCGGCTTCCGCTCAAGAGCCTTTTGCAGATCATCCATTCTCAGTGTGCCATCCTCCACATCAAAATCCACCCAGTTGACTTTTACCCCCCGATCCTGTGCAGCCAGGACCCAGGGCGTTACATTGGCATCATGATCCAGGCGAGTGACCACGATTTCGTCTCCTTCTTTCCACTCCCTTGAGATCGAGCGGCTGATATAAAGCGTCAGCGTGGTCATATTGTTGCCGAAGATGATTTCATCTGGGGAAGGTGCGTTATAGAAATCTGCCATTGCCTGATGCGCTTCCTCTAACACCGCATCTGATGCGATACTGGTGGCAAAGGCTCCACCATGATTAGCGTTACAGTCAATCAAATATCGGTTGATACGGTCTAGGGATTGCTTGGCGATTTGGGTCCCACCTGGGTTGTCGAAGAAAATAGCTGGACGGTCGAGGGAGGGGAATTGGCTTCTGATTACAGAAAGATCAAGCGTCATTGGATACACTCCGAAAAAGAAATGGGTGACAGGCTTTCATTATAGCCCATCACCCATTTTGGAATTTCGTTCCAAAAGGTCACTGTTTCGTCTTTCCGATCACCAGGCGAACCGTGAAACTGAACGTATCTTGTGAATTGCGCGCCTCACTATAAATTCTTCGGTCCGCACGCCGGGATTCTGTACGGCAAGCAAGAATTACTGGAGAAGTTGTTTGCCTATAAAGTACGTCCTGCCACGAATGAGCTCCCAGGCAAGTTCGAGACTGGCACGCAAAATCATGAAGCGATTGCCGGCGTGCTCGGAGTGATTGAATATTTCCAGTGGATCGCCAAGAAATTTGGGAATAATCATAATCATCTGGAAGATGATTACGAAGGCCGTCGTTTAGAGCTCAAGAAGGCGATGACCGCTATTCACGCGTATGAACTTGATCTGAGCCGTGCGCTTCTATCGGCACTGGAGTCTGTCCCCGGCTTACATCTTTTTGGGCCCACCGGTGCCGAGCGTCTGGAAGACCGTGTGGCAACCTATTCCTTCCGTTTGAAAAATTTGCATCCGCGCCTGGTTGCCGAAAAGCTGGCACAGCAGGATATCTATGTTTGGGATGGAAACTATTATGCCCTCAATGTGACCGAGAGGCTGGGAGTGGAAGAGAGCGGCGGCATGGTGCGTGTCGGGGCCGTCCATTACAACACGTTTGAAGAAGTAGACCGCCTGAAAGACGCATTGTTGAAGATCGCGGCTGGATAGCAACTCTTATAACGATGAGAAACTGAGTTCCTGCCGCCGTCCCCGGCGGCAGGAACTCGGTTTTATGAAATTGGTAAAGACACCGAAATAGAAGTCCCCTTCTCAGGCTCTGACTGGACCATGACATTCCCATGATGCGCGCTGAGTATCGCTTTCACAATCGCAAGCCCCAACCCATTACCGGGGTACCCAGAGGCATTACGGCCACGGTGGAACCGTTCAAATAAGTGGGGCAGATCTTCCGGGGGGATGCCGATGCCCGAATCAGTAACAGTCAATGTGGCTTGATCCGCGGAACGCTCAAGGTTGAGCGAAATCCATCCGTTGGCGGGAGTGAACTTAAGCGCGTTCTCAAGGAGGTTGATGATGACCTGTCGCAATTGCGGTTCGTTCCCTTGCAGACTCACCCTCTCATCCGGAATGTTCATCGTGAAGGCACGTTCCGCTTGTTCGGCACGGGAGGCAAACTGCTCACCAACTTCACGCACGAGTTGGATCAAATCTACGGTTGCGAAAGTGGCTTTGGACTCGGCAGCTTCGATGCGCGAAAGATCTAACAGGCTCTGCACCAGTGCTTCCAGACGCCGGCTCTGTTCCTGAGCACGCAGCAGGTAACGAGCCCGTACGGAAGCACTCTTCTCCTCCCTCGCCAACTCAATATTGGCTTGCAGCGCCGTGAGTGGTGTATGTAGTTCATGGGCAGCATCCGCAACAAACTCGCGCAGGGTGGAAACTGTCTGCTCCACTTGTTCTGCCATCCCATTGAATGAATCCGCCAGGGATAAAAATTCCTGCTGCTTTTCATTCTGCAGGTCCACGCGCACAGAAAGATCGCCCTGTTCCATCTTTTGCGTGGCATGCTCAAGCGCCAGCACCGGACGCGTCACACGTTTGCTCATGAACCAGCCTGCCAGCGCTGCAATCGCAACGGCGAAAACACTGGCAAGGATCCAGGCCTGGGTTACAGAACCGATCACATCAGTACCATAACTGGGACCGTTGGAAAATTCAAGTATGCCCAATTTCTCCCCCTTAGAAGTGGCAAGCAGAACGCTCACCGCCTGTGACGACCGGCGTGAGGTATCAAATTCATTGCGAGTGACAAATCCATATCCATAGGGGGAAGCATTCACCGAGAGAATGATATCGGCCCGTTTGGCGGGGACAGTCTGCTTTCCGAATGGAACGATATCTGGCAGTGGGGCACTTTCATTACTTCTATAGATAAGAAGCGGTCCCTTCTCCACCGGCGGGTTGACCGGCACACTAAACATCACATTTCCTGCCACCGGCATGCCGCCCGACACTGCCACCACCTGCTTAGAGTCAGGTACGCCCGAATCGGCAATCGTATTCCCATTGGTGTCTAGCAGACGAATTTGTGTCTGGGATAGGAATGCAAGCCCTCTGATCTGATCTTGAAGAGATGCTTCCGGCAGGTCAGACTGCAGGATCTTTTCGATGACCGGCTGCAAGGCAGTCGCATTTCCATAAAGATACTCGCGTTCCTGATTGGCATAGTAATTCCGCAAGACGAGCAGCATCATGGAACCAAGTGACAGCGCAGCAAGCAATGCAATGACCGCGTAACTTGTGGGCAGTCGCCAGCGAATGGAATTTCGATTCATAATATTTCTCTCTTTGCCACAGATTTATCCTGCGGGCAGAATGTCATAGATTATCACAGAAAATCCATCCAAATCCGTGGCGAATAACTTACGGTTTTCGTATTCTGACCTTTGTAGGGCTACCATAGAGCAAGTCCTCTATCATCATTCGCTCTCCCCTCTTCCGCGCCCACCACCAGGAACAGAACACCCGGGATGAAAGTAAGCTTCTTGTTTTGCATAAGCTGTTCTTTTATCTTTCTCTATTGCTTATCTGGCATACCGACCAACTCAAATTTGCCCCGTTCGGGTTTACGGTCCCTGTCGTTTGAAGAAGACAGGATTGCTGTAAAACAAGACGTCCGCGATAATTCGATCGCCGCTTTTACGGCCCCAAACCTGAACCATGGATTGTGAATTGAGCTGATCCAGCGTTGACTCTTCCACCGTTTGCTGGACAGTTTGACTTCCACTTGTCGTGGGTTTGCCAGGTTGGGTGGTATCGCGATAAATGGTGGTTTCGTTGGTAATGACGACTTCGATCTTAGGTCCGCTGTTCTCTGAAGAGGAACCTCCGGCCGGCCCCCCTGCACCCTTTGCCACGACTACGCCGCCTCCTCCTGCCTTTAGCGAAATGGATTGAATAAAGATGGTGTTATCCTTTCGTTCCACAAACTGACCCATTGCTTCCGGTGCGGTCGTGGGGAGTTCTTTGGCCGGAATCATGTCGACCCGAACCATCACATTGCCCCTGCCTCCCAACCCAAACAAGCCGAGAGGGTTGACTTTGTTATTGAGCATTCTGCCTCCAACAAATGCCGCCGCGCCGACTACCAGGATCAGAATGCCCATGATGAGAATTGTTCTTTTGTTTTGCATGTTTGACTCCTTCATTCTTTTCGAGAGACGATTACGGTGCGGGCCGTTTGAAGGCTAACGGGCTGCTGTAAAACAGGATGTCGGCAACAATCCGATCTCCGCTTTTACGGCCCCAGACCCTGAGCATCGAATCTGCGTTGAGATCGTCCAGCGTGCCTTCCCCCACCGTTTCCTGTACGGTTCCGCCACTGCCTGAAGGCGGTTTCGTGGTGTCGCGGTAAATCTTTGTTTCGCTGGTCACCACTACTTCGACTTTGGGTCCGCTGGGTACATTCTCCGATGAGGTGGATGGGCCGCCAGGCCCATCGCTTTCCGAACTATTGTTCGTGACGACACCCCCTCCACCCGTTTCCGGGGGAGCGGAGGCAACAATGATCGTATTATCTTTACGTTCCACAAACTGACCTGTCAGGTCTGGTGCAGCCTTAGGGAGTTCCTTAGCGGGAACCAGTTGAACCGAAAAGGATCCGCCATTGCTTCCGATCGGTCCACCCGGACCTGCAGGACCTACTTTTTGATTGAGCAGTCTCCCAGCGACAAACGCGGCTCCACCCACCACGACAACGAGAATACCCAGTATGAAAATAAGTTTCTTGTTTCGCATGTTTGTTCCTTGTTTTTTCAGAGATGGTTATGTACCCGATTTCTTTATGGATTTAGGGTTGCTGTAGAAGAGCACCTCGGCGACGATCCTTTCTCCACTGCGGCGGCCCCAGACAGTGATGAAGGTGTCAGAATTCAAATCGTCCAGAGTTCCTTCTTCCGCCGCTTGTTGGACGTTGTGGATTTCGCCGTTGACGGGAGCTGGAAACTGAGTAACATCCCTGTAAATCCTGGTTTCGCCGGTAACGGCGACTTCGACTCTAACGCCGCTGTTCTGATCCATTGGTGAATCTCCCGAGACACCCCCAACACCGATACCGAAGGAAACAGCCTGCACCATGATAGTGTTATCTTTCCTTTCCAGAAATGACCCGGTGATGTCGGCCCTGGTGGTCGGAAGCTCCGGTGCGGGGTGATGTCATTCAAAGAGATAGACACTCGCCCGCCATTCGGACCGCCGAGTCCAACGGTTCCAACATTGCGATCGATCATTCTTCCAGCGATAAACGCTGCCACGCCAATGAGGAGAGTGGCAACTCCCAAAGTGATATAAAGCTTTTTGTTTTGCATTCATTCCTTCACCGTTGGTCGAGTAACCCGTGCTCGTCGGGGCGTACACTTGCACCTGGCGCACACTCCCTGGCACCGCCCGTGATTTGCTAGGCAAATCAGGCAGGTGTGCCCCGGGTGCAAGTGCCGGGGAGTGCAGGTGTCGAGACCACTCTGTTCCCCGGCAGTTGAACTGCGGGAAAACGGAGACGAAGCGCCAGGGGTGAAGCAATCTCCTAACCAGTTGGGGACTGCTTCGTCGCATCCGTTTCGTCTACGCTCGTTGGCACTCGCTCCGCAGGGCAGCTTTCGCCCCCTCACCTGCACTTGCCGCTGCGCGGCTAAGCGCAGGCGCACACCTGCCTGATTTGCCTAGCAAATCACGGGCGGTGCCAGGGAGTGTCGGCCGGCGTGATGCTCCTCGCAATGACGACAATTCCTACTCATACCTCAACGCTTCGATCGGATCGAGCCTGGCCGCTCGCATGGCGGGATATAAACCAAAGGCAATGCCAATGAAGACAGCCACACCGAACGCAAGCGGGATACTGCCTGGCAAGAGCAAGGCTACGCCCTGATTCAGGGCCGCCGCAAAGGGGATCGTCAGGATGCCGATCACGATCCCTGCCAATCCGCCGCCGGCGCTGATGAAGACCGCTTCCAACAGGAACTGGAAGACAATATCACGTTGTTTCGCACCCACTGCCAGGCGCACACCGATCTCGCGCGTACGCTCGGTCACACTGACCAGCATCACATTCATGATGCCAATCCCGCCTACCATCAAAGAGACAGTTGCCATGGCCGCCAGCAGAAGAGAAAACGTCTGGGCAGCTTCCTGTTGCTGTCCCAGGATGTCGTTGCGGGTGGTCATATCGAAGTCATCCTGATAATTGCCATCTGCATCCTGCTGGATCTGGTGTTTCTCACGGAGATAGGTTGCGATCTTTCCTTTGGCCTCATCGATGCGATCCGCGTCAGTCACATGGACGACCATATAAACAGAGGGTTCTTCGTCATAGAGCAACTGGATCATCGTGCTGATGGGCATAGCTAGTCCCTCATTGGGATCTGACTGATAGCGGTTCTGGATGTCAGTACTTTCCAATTCAGCCAGCACGCCTACAACCGTACAACGCGTGCGGTCGATCCAAATGGTTTCCCCGATGGGGTTATCGCCTGAGAACAGATCCAAGGCCGTCTGATAGCCAAGTACACAAACCGGCGCGCCTGCATACACTTCATCGATAGAGAAAAAGCGTCCAGCCCCGATAAAATCGGCGGCGGAGAGGGCATGGTCACCGGTCCAGCCTACAGGTTGGAGCTCCCCACTCGAAATGATCCCTTCCAGCGCATCGGTGGTTGTTCCAATTGCGTTGATCTCGATTGAACTTTGTCCAAAGCGGGCTTTGAGCGTTTTGGACACAGACATCTCCACCCGCTCTACCAGTGGGATCGTGGCTGCGATATCGAGGCCTTCATCGAAGGTCAACTTTTTCCCCGTCGGCTGCATTTCTCCATCTTCCATCGCAAAGCGCTGACCGATCTGGATTTCGTTCGCCCCAAGGGATTGAAAGGTCGCATTGACCGCAGCGCGGGCACCGTTGCCCAGGGCGAGCATCGCAATCACAGAGGCGACACCGATCACCACACCGAGCATGGTCAACGCCGCCCGCAGTTTATTTGCAGAGACACTGCGCAGCGCCGTTCGCAGAAGATCACTGAGCGACATGGTTCTTCGCCTCGCTCAAAAAGCCATCACGCATGGAATATATCTGGCCGGCATAATGCGCCACGTTCAGGTCATGCGTCACCATGACGATGGTGCGCCCTTCGTCATTGAGTTCCTTCAACAGTTGCATGATCTCCGTGCCTGTATTGCTATCCAGGTTCCCGGTCGGTTCGTCTGCCAGGATCACCGCCGGCTGGGTGACCAGTGCCCGTGCAATCGCCACGCGCTGGCGCTCGCCGCCCGAAAGCTCCATCGGTTGGTGATTCGCTCGATGATCCAGACCCACCCGAGAAAGTGCCTCCCGCGCCCGCGTGAATTGGTCCTGATGGCGGAACTGTCCGTTGCGATAGGCAAGCGGCAGGGCGACGTTTTCCCAGGCAGATAAGCGCGGCAGGAGATTGAAGTTTTGAAAGATGAAACCGATGCGCAGGCCACGCAAATCCGCCAGTTCATCGCGGCGCAGAGATGAAACGGGCGTTTCCTCCAGCCAATACTCACCCGAAGTGGGGCGATCCAGCAAGCCAATCACGTTGAGCAGTGTGGACTTTCCACTGCCAGAGGCGCCCATCAGAGCGATAAACTCACCGGTTCTCACGGTCAGGTCCGCCGCGCGCAATGCGGTGACCACCGCCCCGCCCATCGTGTAGGTGCGCGTGATCTTTTCCGTGCGGATGATCAGAGAAGCACCGGGCGCTTCGTCTGCGCCTCCGGCTCCGCAGGGCAACTTACGCCCCCCTTCGGTCAGCGCGACAGGAGGAGCATAGTTTGGGTTCATCGTGTGACCACCTGATCGCCTTCACTCAAACCCGAAACGATCTCGATATATGTGTCCCCACGCAGGCCGAGCTTGATTTCTTTGCTGGTCTGCTCCACGCCATTCCACACCTTGACTGTGGTGGTATTTCCGCCGGAGGCCCGCACGATGGCACGCGGCAGGCATAACACCCCTTCATGCTTTGCGATCGTAATCGCAGTGTCCGCGGTCATTCCATCGGCAAGACGGTCTGGAACTTTATCCAGCGAAATGTAGACGTCGTATAACGGATGGTCACCCTCGATCCGCCTGGGGATAATACGATCCACCTTGCCCTGAACGTTCACGTCAGGACGGGCATCGAAAAATATCTGAACGCTTTGTCCAATGGCAACCAGGGGATAATCTTCTTCCGTGATATTTACGAGGGCTTCCAACGCTTTCGGGTCGCCAACCGTAAATAGCGTGGCTTCCGCCTGGTAGGTTTGCCCGGCTTCGGCAGACACAGCAAATACAATCCCATCGAAGGGGGCTTTGATCTCCAGGCTTTGCATGACGGCTTTGGCCGCGTCATATTTTGCCTGGGCCAGCGCCAGTTCAGAATCGGCAGCCACAAAATCATTTTCGGTAGGCTTGCTCGTATACCAGCTCAGCTTCGACTCAAGGTCCTTCAAGTTTGCCTTGGCAGTTTCCAGGCTCGCCAGCATTTGAGACCGGAGCACCGCATCCTCGGCATTTTTCGCCGCATCGTTGAGATCCGAAACGCTCTGCTTGGCAGCTTTGATTTGTTTTCGCAAGTCTTTGATGAAATCATTGGTTGCACGCGGATAATCCAGCGAAGCTCTTCTCTTTTGGAGTTTGTCTAGTTCATCCTGGGCTTCCAGCAGATCCAATTTGGCTTGCGATGTGGTGACATCATCAAGCTCTGCCAGAATCTGCCCGGCATGAACCTGATCTCCCACACGGACATTCACCTTTGCTATGCTTCCAGTCGCCGGCATATGCACGTCGGCCTCGTTTACGTTGACCAGGTTGCCCGGCGCGGTCACGGTCTGTTCCACATCACAAGTGGTTACCGAAACCGTTTGGGGTGTGGGGGTGGCTTCAGGCTCCTTGGTTGTCGAAAATCCGAAATATCCTGCGGTGGAGATCACTGCGATACAGACTAGAGAAAAGAGAATGATTGCGCGTTTGCTCATCACGCCTCCAAAGAAATTCAGACATGGTTACGCCTGTCCATAGGACCCCCGCCAAAGGCACGCGGGGCTGTAGTGCTGTCTGAAAGTATAGAGGCGGGAAATTTCAACCCGATTGTGGTGTGATTAAGGTTTCGTAATCACCCCCTAAACCGCTCCGTTTTTCGCTCGCCTTTCCGGCATCATAGATGCCTCTCTCACTATCCCTTCCTGTTTTCCTCGCTGATCTCAAGGTGATCCTGTACTAATCCTGTACTGATCCTGTACTCATCCTGTAGTGTTTCATTAGTCTGATAAAGAAATTGTTAGATATTGGAAATCAGCAGATTCATAATCCCCATCCTGATAGACGACGCTTGCTCACTTATGGTTCCCCGAATGCTGCCAGCACACCCCTTTTGGGGCGTGGCGGACTCCATAACCTATAAACCGGAGGATATTCATGAAATATGCCAGCAAGTTGGCTGACTCCATAACTGATAAATCGGAGGATGCTCATGAGATATGCCAGCAAGCTGGCTGACTCCATAACTGATAAACCGGGGGATGCTCATGAAATATGCCAGCACACCACTTTGAGGCGTGGCGGGCTCCAAAGGAATCTATTATGGTTTTGCCATGCGATAACCAATGCCAGGAACGGTCAGAATGAGAGTCGGCTGGTCTGGATTCAACTCGATCTTTTCCCTCAGCCGGCGAATATGCACATTGACCGTCTTCTCGCTTTCGATATCGGGAGCAAACCCCCAGACCGCCTCGACGATCTGAGCCCGTGATAATGCCTGACCGCGATGGTGGGCCAGATAAGCCAACAGCCGAAACTCGGTGGGCGTCAAATTAATGACTTCCTCTCCACGTCGCACCTGAGCCTTGGACTGCTCCAGCACTAAATCATTGATCACCACCACAGATGATTCCGCTGAAGAATAATCCCCATAGGCGCGCCGCAACTGTGCCCTGACTCTCGACACCAGCTCGCGCAGACTAAATGGCTTCGTCATGTAATCGTCCGCCCCCATCTCCAGGCCCAGGACCTTATCCAGCTCGTCGTGCTGGGCCGTCAGCATGATGATCGGCTGGTGTAGGCCCTGCTGGCGCATCTGCCTGCAAAAGTCGAAGCCCGAGCCATCCGGTAAACGGATATCCAGGAGGATCAGGTGAGGAGCCTGCTTTTGCGCATGCTCCATGCCGCTGGAACCCGTTTTGCACAACTCGGCACGAAAACCATGCTGTTTAAAACCATCCAACAGACTCTGCCCAATGGCAGGATCATCCTCGATGACCAGAATGCGATACGGCTCCATAAGTCTTGAGATTATAGCATTTGGGCTCCATGCCAAGACACGTTGCTCCAGCAGTTGAACTGCTGGAGCAACGTGCAACTACGTTCGTTCCCTTCGACGGACACTCAAGACGAATGTGCCTGCACTGCCGGAAAACGGCTCAATTGCCCTGTCCCGCGATCTTCAAGTCATTGAAGCGGGCTGTGTGAGGTCCAAGATAGTTGCCAAAGAAACCCGTCTCCGCGCTCCAGTGGACATTCGCCAGCGCATCCAAATAATTACCGATCAATTGTCCGCCTCGGAACGGTTTGCGTATGCCATTCTCCACCAGGTAACCTAAGCGGATCTCGGTGGCAAAGTCGCCTGTGATCAAATCAGGGTTGAACCAGGAAAATTGGATGATCTCTACGTAAGGTTCTGCGAGCAGGGCAGAGGCCTGTAGCTTGCCAGACGGCAGCTCTACCCCGCCAAAGGCTCCGGTGGCAGGCAGGTTAAGATAATCTGCATAGCGCTGACTCGCCGAAAAAGAAACCAGTTCGTTGTCACGGATCAATTCCACACGTTGAGCGGGTAAGCCTTCCTCGTCAAATCGGTTTGAGTTAATGCCAAAAGGCAAACAGCGATTCGCCCAGACCGTAAGTGGATCGCCTTTGACCTCGCCTCGGAACACAGACTTGCCGATTTCCCAGGGTGAGATCTTCGCATATTTAGAAGCTGCGGAACCCAGTGTATGGAGAACGCCGCCCCGCAGACTATCACCTGCCATAAACGTCTCCAGGACTTTTCCGCGCAGCACAACCGGTCCCTGCCATTCGGGAGGCGAGCCGGCTTCAAACAGATCCAGGGTATGTTGCATCCTCTGTTCAATTTCATCTTCAAGTTGAAGATCGGCAACCCGTCGCCTGCTCATCTCCGTGAAAGTTTCCACATCACTTTCACCGCGCTGGCTATGAAGCACAAACTCAATGTCGATTTGAGTGGATTCCTGCTCAGCATCGATACCGCGGCTATTCACCAGATGAGTAGTATGGATCTCACCAAAACATTCTGCCGCCGTGAGATGGACTTCCTGGTTTTGTGCGGCGGCACGGATGTGTTCAATCACATCTTTCGTGACAGCCGCGGCATCCTTTTGCAGGTTTGTATCTATGAGCGGAACATCCGGAAGCACCCCTGGAGCAGGGAGGGTGTGAACAGGGTTTGCAACCAACCCGGCGGTCAGGATCGCGTTTTCGATGGCCGCCTGAATATCGTCACCAGGCAATAGGGTGACATCGCCACTTCCCACCGCCTGTTTTCCATCCGGGGTGGAGGTCTGTCGCAGCACATCAACTTTATAGCGCTCCACATCCACAGCCCGCTGCGATTCGATCTTTCCCGGAACGGCATAGACTTGCCCACCGCGCGTGATGAGGTGCCGGACCGTCCAGCCTGCCAGGTCATTCCGCCCCTTCAGGGCTTCAACAATTTTGTTTAGCATTATCCCAGCCTCGCTTTCAACAGCAAATGGGGTCCGCCCGAAGCAACAGGGACGGTTTCCTTGTGCCCCTTGCCGCAGTTGCCTGCATCCAATTTCACTTCCTGGCTTGCGGCGGAGATGCTTTGGAGGACATCAGGCACATACCCCGAAATACCGATCGGCGCAAAAACACGGTCCGTAATTTTGCCACCCTTGATCTCATGACCATAGTGACAGGTGACTTGGATTCCCCAGCCTTGAGGGTCTTCCATACCTGAAGACCACTTGTCCAAATAAACACCCTGATCGACCTGCGCCAGCATATCCTCCAGGGTGGAGGTGCCGGCATCAAAGTAGGTATTGCTCATCCGGGCATAGGCCTTGCGGCTGTAATCCTGCCGGCGGCCGTTGGCTGAACGTGGGATATGGAGCGCGTTCGCCGAATAGAAATCGGTGATGCCTCGCCGAAAGACGCCCTCTTCCACCACCCGGGTGGGTGCCGCTAAATAACCTTCATCGTCAAAGAAGTATGATCCAAATCCTCCGGCCCGGCTGGGATCGTCGAGGATATTTACCAGAGGCGAGCCAACAATCCGATCGATGAAATGAGCGGCACGCGCACGCTCTTTCAGGAACATGTCGGTCTCCACGCCATGACCAAATGATTCATGGCAAATGGTGCCGCTGACCCCCGGCGCAGTGATCACCTGGTATTCACCCGGCTCGATGCGCTCGGCACTCAGCAAAGCGATGGCGCTTTCCACTACCTTCTGGATCTCTTCATCCGTAAAATTCAACACCTCCCAGCCTGCGCCACCAGACTTCGTAATCAAATCATATTGCACCTGTCCGTCTTCTCCGGCAACGATAATGACAATAAAAAGGTTGACACGCTGCACACGCTGGGCAAGATCTGCAGAACGGCTGGCAAACACGGCATGTTCATTCGCTTCGAGATAACTGACCTGGACGTTGACGACACGTGGGTCACGTCCCTTGGCACGGTTATGCAGTTCACGGCAACGATCCAGCTTCTCTCGGATCGATAGGTCCAGCGGATCGACTTGCAGAGCGGTGGCAAAGTCGCCCTGGCGATAAGGTTCGTTCTCAGCGTGGGGCGTATAGGCTGCGAAGTTCACGCTCTGCACAAGTTCACGGGCAGCCTGCTGTACCTCGCTCCGCTCAAAACCGGTGACCGCCCGCTCATAGGTGGTCTGCCCGTCGAAAGTTGAGATGACCGTGCCGGCCGAGGGAGAGCGCTCATTCACTCTCTCCTCGCGCTGATCTACCGTAATTTGGAGGCCATGTTTGGAGGAGAGTAAAACCGAAACATAAGGTGCTTGCTTCTGAGCCTCAGCGACGATTTCTCCGAGAGCCGGCCGCAACGCGTTCATCGCTGGCGGCAACTTCAGATCTGTCATTCTTACCTCCTGATCGCTTGAAATGTGAATCAAGTATACCTGACTCTCCCAATGAAAAAGTAAATAGTTGCCTGCACATACGGGACTTGGCAGTCCCTCTGAGCAGTTATCATAACGGTAAATTTAGATTGGTGTTTGAGCTTAGTGAACTATGGAGATCACAATGCGCGCCACAAAAGTCACCGAAACCATTCTCTTCAGCATCCTTTTCCTGTTTTTCCTGCAATCCCTTTCAGATTTCATCGAAGCGATTTATGCCTTCGGACTGCTGGTGACCGCCTTCACCATCGAAATCGCTTCGGTCGTCCTGCTCTTTACACCCCTGTTGCTCCTGCTCTTACGCAAAAGGCCGATGCGCTCGTTCCTGCTTGGGCTCGCTTACCTTGCCATCCTGGCTCGCCTGTTGGAACCTGTGCTCAACCCCGGCGGCAAGCTGGTCGCCTGTGGGTTCAGCGTGGGCGCTTTTATGCTCTTATTTCCATTACTCATACACGGGCGCACTCAGGTTTCAGGCTGGCGAGCGGCCAGCGGATTGGTCATTGCCCTCTCACTGTCTATCTTTTTCCGAACGGCGAACTCCAGTCTGGATCTCTCCGAGTCTGGGCCATTCCAGATCATCAGCTGGTTCCTGGGAATCCTGGCAGGCAGCCTGCTCTGGCGCACGGAACTGCTATCGGCAAACGATTTGCCCGCGAGCAGAGCAAATTCAGGTGGGCGCCTGACCGGGCTCGCGATCGGGTTGGCGTCCGTGATCCTGATCATTTACTTTGCCTTTGCCAGCCCCACGGTCGTGGCCCGCTGGACGGGATATTCCTATCCGGCGATCGTCATGACGCTCCTGATCGTACTGACGATATTCGGATCCCTGCTCGGTTCAGAACGTTTCTCAGCGCGGCTCACTCGCGGCGTCATTTTGGGTTGGAATATTCTTTTTCTGCTGATGCTTGTGCTGACGATCCTGCCCCACCAGATCGCATTTCCATCCAGGCCGGAGGCATATCCGATCGCGGCACCCGCGGTTTCGCCACTGGCAGCAGTCTTGCTCTTTCTGATGTTGATCTTGTCGCCCATCCTATTCATCAATTTCATGTTACTGGCCCGCCAGATTTCAGCAGAAAAGCCCTCGCTTCACCAACTCGGAGGCAGTTTCTCAGCCGCTGCCTTGTTCTTCCTGATCATGGTTTTCTTCCATGTATTTACGACCATTTACGATTACGCCCCGGTGATCGGACCCGTCTTTCGCGAGCGCTTCTGGCTGGTCTATTTGCTGGCCGGGCTTGGGATGGAATTGCCTCTTCTGCTCCTTCGGAAGGAATCATTCATGCTCGGTGAACCGGAGCGTGTGACCCCGTTCACGCCCTTCGTGCTTGGAGCTCTGGCGCTTTTTTCGATCCTTGGCTTGTACCTGACCGCAGCCCGACCTGCTCCAGTGCCAGGCAGTTCACCCCTGAAGATCATGACCTATAACATCCAGCAGGGCTTTGACGCAAAAGGGAACGCGAATTTGATGGGACAGTTAGCGGTGATCAAGTCGGTGGATCCCGATGTTCTTGGGGTGCAGGAGTCAGATAGCGCGCGCATCGCAAATGGAAATGTGGATGCCGTGCGCTTTTTCGCGGACAACCTCGACATGTACTCGTACTATGGTCCGACGACTACGACCGGCACATTCGGGATCGCCTTACTCTCCAAATATTCAATTCAAAATCCCACAACTTTCTTCATGTATTCTACCGGTGAACAGACTGCTGCGATCCAGGCGCAGATCGACAAAGACGGCCAAACGTATCAGGTGTTTGTCACTCATCTGGGGAATGGCGGTCCGATCGTTCAGCTGCAAGATCTGCTCACGCGCCTCCCGGGCCACCAGAACGTGATTGCAATGGGTGATTTCAACTTTGAACCGACAACCGATCAATATGCACTGATCACTCAAACCCTGGCAGATGCCTGGCTGCTCAAATGGCCCAATGGAAAAGAGACACCGGGCGTTTCGAGCGCCTCTCGTATCGACCATATTTTTGTCTCTCATGAAATCAACGTGCTTGAGTCAGAGTACGTTGCAAATCCGGCTTCAGACCATCCTTATATGTATGTAATTATTGAGCCATAAACGAGAAGCTGCTTTGTTACTTTACTCATAGGGTAGGTTATCAAATAGCTCTTATTCAAAACCAGAGTACAAACAAAAGAGACCAGTTCATAAGAACTAGTCTCTTTTTTTATAGATTTAAATGACGAACACCAGGGTGAGGGGGGCACCCTAGTGTTCGTCGGCTTTTATAATACTACGACCTAAATTTTTTGGCAAGAGGAAAACGTTAGAAAGATATAAGAATAAAATTTTTGAGATCCCCATATGTGTGCCTCGGGCGGGAATCGAACCCACATCTAAGCCTTAGGAGTGCCTTGTTCTGTCCATTGAACTACCGAGGCGATAATGAAATTATATCAAATAATGTTCTGGCAGCAGTTGTTGTACTTTTCCAAATTATGCTAACAATGCACTCGCGTCGAGCGGAGGCTTTCATGCTTGTTGACACTTGCGCCTGCGCGCAGTGCAGGTGAAGCCGTAGACGAGACGCAAGGTTTGCCTGATTCCGCCGCTCACCTGCACTGGAAGCTGAACGCTTCCCGTTCAGGTGCCAGTGTCGACTGCGCTCGGCCTACACTCGCTCCGCTCAGCGCGAAGATCTTTATGTCAGAATAATTTGTAAAGGTTCAAGAACCGCTGCCAGAACAAATCACGCACCATCATCTTTGGGTGGCGCAGTCGGACCATAATCCAATACCTGACGTAATTGACTTGTGCCTTCGGGTGGACCGACAATCCCTTTATCTTCCATCATATCTACAATGCGCGCGGCGCGTGTATAACCGATCCTCATGCGGCGCTGCAACATAGAGACTGAGGCGCGTCCTTCACGCCGGACAAGGTCAATGGCTTCTGCAAGCAACGGATCGATGTTGGAATCGACCTGCTCCATATCCTCAAACATGGCGGTCTGTTTAAGGGGCACATCCGATTTTGGAATATCAACAGGTGCGCCAGGCATGGCATAGGGACTGGCTGCGCCAACCTGCACACGCCAGAATTCCACCAGGCTTTGAATTTCAGGATCTGAAACAAAGACACCTTGCAGACGGACAGGCGCAGGAGCATCCGGAGCCTGAAACAGCATATCCCCACGTCCGAGCAGACGCTCGGCACCAGGCTGATCGAGGATGACCCGGCTGTCAGTGTTGGAGGCCACTGCGAAAGCAATCCGCGCCGGGAAGTTCGCTTTGATCAGGCCTGTCACCACATCTACAGAAGGGCGCTGGGTGGCAAGGATCATGTGGATCCCGGTGGCACGTGCCAGCTGTGCAAGACGCGTGATCGTCTGTTCAGTTTCGCCGGGTGCGATCATCATCAGGTCTGCTAATTCGTCAATGACCACGACCAGGAAAGGCAGTTTCTTCGTCCCCTGTAATTTCATGCGCGCGTTGTAATCGGTAATGTTGCGAGCACCGACCTGGGCGAACATGTGATAGCGCTTATCCATTTCACGGGTCATCCATTGCAGTGCGCCGATGACGCGATCGATTTCGACAACGACAGGCGCAAGCAAATGTGGGACACCGTTATAACTCGTCAATTCCACCCGCTTCGGGTCGACCAGGATCAGGCGCAGATCATCCGGTGTGTTGTGCAACAGGAAACAGGTGAGGATGGCATTGACACAGACCGACTTACCGGAGCCGGTTGTTCCTGCGATCAACAAGTGCGGCATCGAATCAAGATTCGTAGTGATCGGATGACCGGTCACATCCTTACCCAAAGCGAATTTCAAGGCATGGCTGTTGCGTTGGAAAAGCTCGTTTTCGACAATGTCGCGCAAAGCCACCAGGGTCATCTCTTCATTTGGAACTTCAATTCCTACATAGCTGTGACCGGGAACCGGCGCCTGGATACGGATACGCGGCGCTGCCAGGGCCAGAGCCAGGTCATCGGCCAGAGACGCAATTTTGTTGACGCGTACCTTCGTGCGCCCATTTCTGGTCTCGACAAAGAGCGGCTCGACCCCAAATTGCGTGATGGTCGGTCCACGATTGATCTCCACCACCTGCACCGGCGCGCCAAAGGAGGCCAGGGTCTCCGCAATGAGCCGGGCACGCTGTTGCACGAACTCTTCATTGACGGCTGGCGCGGAGCCTGAATCAAGGATTTGTTTCACGTCAGGCAATTGCCAGTTGATCACGGCCTCGGCAGGTTTCACGGTCCTGACTGGCACGCCAGGGAGTTCATTCCTGGCTACCGGCCCGGGGCGATTTAGATTTAAAGGTGTGTAGCCGTTCGAGGCAATTTCCTGGCCTTCCGGTGAAAAAGATTTGGCAGGTTTCGTGACCGGTTTCGCGAGCCAGGCGCGCACTCTTACCGTCAACGGATTGACCCAGCGGAACAGATCTTCAACGGAAATATCCAGGATCATCGTCATGGTAATCAGTAACCATGCGGAGAGGGCCACAATCGCTCCCCAGGTACCAAAACCATTAAAGAGAATTCGCTGAAAGAGACTTCCAATATATCCGCCACCAACCCCATCCAATGCCGCTTGAGGCGCCATTTCCGGCACAGCGATCAGAGAGTGCATGACCGTGAGCAACCAGGCAAAGAATAAAAGGATGCCGGTCGCGCGTTCCAGGGAAAGCGGGGGAAGTTTCTCGATGCGGCGAAAGATCAGCCATAAGCCCATCAAAATCAACGCAACCGGCAGAATATAAATTCCCCAGCCCAGGAGTTGGCTGAGCAGATGCATCAGGCTGCCGGTGAAGGCGCTGCGCTGGGCAGAGAGCAGGATCAGCAGAGTGAGCAATCCCACCACCGCCATGATCGCGCCGACCACATCCAGTTTGCGCTCCGGGGAGAGGGAATCCCACCAGGAGACCGAAACCGGTTCTGGCTGGTGTGAAGCCCGAGGCGCAGACTTGCCCTTCGAGGCGGGCGCTTTGCTTTTGTCCTTTGCAGGTGAAGGAGAAAGCGTCTTGCCCTTGGCGTTTCCACCAGATTTAGATGAGGAAGAAGGAGTTCTGAGCGGCATGAACTCTAAAAGTATAGCACAAATGGTCTGTTTTTCTTTTGCCGCTTGTCCTATCCATTGAGAAACTTTTCAGCTCGACAGCCATAAAAATTGGTTTCTGTTACAGTTAGGCGTGCGGCATTCTGTAAGGTACAATTGCAAGACAACAAAAGATTTAATGAATCACTCGCCACAGAGCTCACAGAGAACTCTGAGAAAAAACTCAAAAGTCTCTGTGCTCTCTGTGGCAGATTCTGTCCCCGAGGTACTCACTTTGTTTGAAATACTTTTTCTTGGTACTTCTGCCTCCGCGCCTTCTGCAAAACGAGGACTTTCAGCACAGATCGTCAAACACGATGAATACCGTTTCCTCATCGATTGTGGCGAGGGCACACAGCGCCAGATCCTGCAATCAGGCACCGGCTTTAAGAATCTGTCACGTATCTTGCTCACGCACGGTCATCTCGATCATATTCTTGGATTAGGCGGATTGCTCAGTACTTTTCTGCGTTGGGAAGCCATCGAAGAACTTGATGTTTTCGGCGGGCGCGCCACGCTCGATCGGGTCTACGATTTGCTCTACGGTGTGGTTTTGCGCGGCAACCAGCCGCCCATGCCGCTGCGGTTGAACGAAATCAAGCCCGGTCTGTTTTTCGAAGCGAATGATTTTACGGTTAGTGCATTTGCTGTGACGCACCGCGGTCCCGATTGTCTGGGATACGTGTTCGAAGGAAAAGCGCGGCGTCCTTTTCTGCCAGAGAAAGCGGATGCTTTGGGAGTGCCGTTCGGACCTGAACGGCGTGACCTGGTCGAGGGTAAGGAGCTGGTCCTGCCGGATGGCAAACGCATCCAACCAGATGATGTGCTGGGTCCGCTTCAAAAGGGCGTAAAGTTTGTAGTGATAGGTGATACCGGCAGAACGGACGACCTGTTTGAGTTCTGTAAGGATGCAGACGGACTCGTGATCGAGTCCACGTATACAGAGGAGGAAGCCGAGATGGCGCGTCTCTTTTCCCACCTGACGGCGCGCCAGGCAGCGGATTTAGCTCTGAAGGCCGGGGTGAAAAAATTGATCCTGACCCACATCTCCCGCAGGTATCGCGAGAAGGATATTTTGAAGGAAGCCCAGGCTATTTTCCCCAATGTGTCGGTGGCGCGGGATTTCGATTCGTTCCAGATCAAACGGGAAGAATAAAACTATGTCATTGCTGCGCCACCTGGACAACAGATGATATGAAGGCGAAAACTTATGCCACCCCTTCGGGGTTGAATGAAAAATCAACGCAAGTTCTAGAAATCTTCCATCCCTCCGGGATTGGTAAATCCATAATCCCGGAGGGATGGAAGGATTGTAACTCTGCAATCAAACATGAATAAATCCCGAAGGGATGACATGATGACGAAAAGTTATGCACCCCTCCAGGATTGGCAAACCCATAAATCTGTCATGTATTCGTGGCTGGGAGGTTTTTTTTTAGATGCTCCCGATGCCTAAGGTCTAATAATAAAAGGCGTGGAATACAGTCCACGCCTTTTGCTTATATGTTCAGGTGGATTACATTGCTTCACTGGTCATAATGAACAGTGGGGTCATCTCGAAGCTCTCGAAATTGGGGCGCAAACGATCTCGATTGTAGAAGCGTTCCACATTGACCGTCTTCTTCCGGCTCGTGACAATATCAATCGGAATATTATCGTAACGTCCGTTCTTGAGCACCACCAAACGACCATGCACTTTCTTAAGCACCAGGTCAAGCGCCAGGTTTCCATAGGCCATTGGCACGATCGAATCGATCGCATCCGGATCGCCGCAGCGCACCAGATACCCCAGTTTCTGATTCACGGTGTCCACCATCCGGCCATTATTATATTTGGCCGTCAAATCTTTCAGTCGCGCCGAAACGAGATCGCCAATCCCTCCCAATTTCATATGACCAAAAGCGTCGGTCGTCTTATTCTCGAAGACCATTTCGCCGCCCTCGAACATGGCGCCTTCGGATACCAAAACCACCGAGTAGCGGCTTGGGTTATGGGCCCGATCCTGCATCAACAACTCGGTCAGTTGCTCGATATTGAATTTATATTCAGGGATGACACAGCGATGCGCCGCGCCGGCCATGGTGGGAAGCATCGCAGTAAAACCGGCGTACCTGCCAAACACTTCCAACACCATCACTCTTTCATGAGAGCCGCCCACCGTGCGTAAGCTATTCGCCAGCTCGATGGTACGCGTGACACAGGTGCTGAAGCCGATACAATAATCCGTACCTGGCACATCGTTATCCATCGTTTTTGGGATGGCGACAACCTTGACGCCTTCCTGATACATGCGCACGCCATAGCTCAGCGTATCATCGCCGCCGATGGGAATTAGATAGTCGATGCCAAGGAAGTCGATATTTTGCAGAACTTCCTCGGTCAGGTCGTTGATATCGTCCTTATATTTTTCCTGGAGCGCAGGCGGAAGCCGGTCACGTTTGACTTTAGCAGGGTTTGTGCGTGAGGTGTGCAGGAACGTGCCTCCGGTCCGCCCTGCCCGGTTGACGACTTCTTCGGTCAGCACTTGAAAATTATTGCTGTTATCCGCATCCGGGTCGCGGACCACATCGACCAATCCCGCCCAACCGCGGCGAATGCCGATCACTTTGTAGCCTTCCCGCAGGGCACGGAAGGTGACCGCTCGAATTGCAGGGTTCAGTCCGGGGACATCGCCTCCGCCTGTTAGAATGCCAATGACACCAGGTTTTTTTATATTCATATCTGCCTCCCAGCAGCTTTATTGATGAGGGTATTGCTTAACAGCCCCTATTTTACAACTTTCCAAGCAGGAGGGGAGTATTTAACTTACGGAAAATTGCAGCAACAAATCACTATTTCTAAAGTGTCAGGTGTTAGGTACCAGGTGTCAGGTGCGAGGTGTCAGGGTTATTTTCTGAGCGAATGTTTGAAACCACCGATGAGTGCCTTCGCTGTCCTGGCTTGTTCATAGTGTTCTTTAAGTTGCGTTTCGGAAATATATCCAATATCGTATGCAGTATAGAGCAATGACTGAACTTCTACGGCCGACCTCCGTGCAATGCCCAAAAAACGAGCGAATTCGGCTTTCGACTCGCAATCAAATCCTTCTGCGATATTGGCCATGGACGAGACAGCCGCACGTTGGATCTGATCCCGAAGACCAAAATCTTTTGCGAGCGTCCCTGAATTGGCAAGCTGATAGATCATCTTCACGAGTTTCCGGGCTTCCTGCCATGCTTCTATATCCTCAAAACGCGTGATCAAAGACATTTACCTTCCCATATAACAAAATATTTGATTGCTCCCTGTCATCTGACACGTGACACTCTTATATCATCGTCGGTTCTTCGTAGACTCCGAAGACTTCTTTCATCACTTGAATGATCTCGCCGAGGGTTGCATAGGCATGGACAGCTTCCATGAGGTGCGGCATCAAATTCTCGGTGCCTTCGGCCGCTATGCGGAGTCGATCCAGCGCCTGCCCTACCCGTCCGTGATCCCGTCCCTTGCGAAGCTCAGCCAGGCGCCTTACCTGGCGTTCATATCCCTGCGGATCCATTTCAAGGATCGGGATGGTCAGGGGTTTCTTTTCAGCATAGGCGTTGACGCCCACGATCTTGCGGATGCCTTCGTCGATCTCGCGTTGATAACGATAGGCTGCGTCCGCGATCTCACTTTGGAAGAAGCCTTTTTCGATAGCAGGGATCACTCCACCGAGCTCTTCGACGCGGCGGAAATAATCATAGGCTTCCTGTTCGAGGCGATCGGTCATGGCCTCGACGAAGAAACTGCCGCCCAGCGGATCGACGGTGTTCGCCACTCCCGACTCCTCTGCGATGATCTGCTGAGTGCGCAAGGCAATCGTCACGGCATGTTCAGAGGGCAGCGCCAGCGCCTCATCGAGTGAGTTGGTATGTAAGGACTGAGTCCCGCCTAAGACCGCGGCCAGAGCCTGGATTGCCACTCGCACTACATTGTTCTCAGGTTGTTGTGCGGTGAGTGAGACTCCCGCGGTCTGCGTATGGAAGCGCAATAACCAGGAACGTGGATTCCTGGCTTTGAATGTTTCACGCATCTCACGCGCCCAAATGCGGCGGGCAGCCCGATACTTGGCGATCTCTTCGAAGAAGTCGTTGTGGGCATTGAAGAAGAAAGAAAGCCGCGGTGCGAAGTCATCGATGTTCATCCCGCGGGCAATGCCCCATCTGACATATTCCATTCCATCCCCAAGTGTGAACGCCAGTTCCTGCGCGGCGGTCGAGCCTGCTTCACGGATGTGATACCCGGAAATGGAAATCGTATTCCATTGCGGCACCTTCTGCGCTCCAAACTCCATGGTATCGACAACCAGCCGCATGGAGGGTTCTGGCGGGAAGATGTATTCCTTCTGCGCGATAAATTCTTTCAGAATGTCGTTCTGAATAGTGCCGCGCAATTGATCAGTCCGGACACCCCGGTTCTCTGCCGTGGCGATATACATCGCCCAGATAATCGCGGCAGGTGAGTTGATCGTCATGCTCGTGGATACTTTCTCGAGCGGAATGCCATCGAGCAGGATTTCCATATCTTTCAACGAAGTGACCGCCACACCACATTTGCCAAACTCGCCCAATGCTTCGGGCTGGTCGGTGTCGTAACCCATTAAAGTCGCCAGATCGAAAGCGATCGATAAGCCGGTCTGTCCCTGGGTCAGTAAATATTTGAAGCGTGCGTTGGTCTCCTCTGCGGTGCCGAAACCCGCAAACATGCGCATCGTCCAAAGCTTGGAGCGATGCAGCGTCGGGTGGACGCCGCGCGTGAAAGGGTACTCACCCGGAAGCCCAAGCGAGGTGGCGTAATCCTGATCTGAGGCATCGAGGGGCGTGTAAAGGCGGTTGACCGGTTCTGAGGAGGTAGTAATAAACTGATCGGCGCGTTCCGGGAGGGAAGATAAAGCCTTCTGTAAAGAAGTCTCCTCCCACTCTTTTAATGAGGCTTTTAACTCATCTAATTTCTTTTTATCGTACATGTTTCTCTCCTTTGGCGAGATGAAAAGATTATACCCTTCATCGTCACTCACCTGCACTGCCCGGCACCGAACCGCTGGGGCGGTCCAAGTCTCGCATTCCCCAAACCCACATCAATCATCAGAAAATTATTTTAAGATGTTCTCCCGGGTTTGGGAGACGAAGGGAGGGGGTGGTATACTCGCCTCACAAAGGAAACTATGCCTCGTTTTGAAATTGATGTTGACCCCTGTGACCATATTACCGCTGACGCAATTGGCAAACCAGGTCAGCGAGTTTTTTATCTCCAGGCCTTTCAAGATCAGCGCACGATCACAGTGATCATTGAAAAGGTGCAACTGCATTCCCTTGCGATTGGAGTGGAACAGTTCCTTTCGCAGGTCAGCGAACAGAACCCGGATTTGTCTGAGGCCTCAGGCGATTATGTCGAGGAAGTCATGCGCATCAACCCGCCTGTGGATCCGCTCTTTCGTGTCGGAGAGATCGGCCTCGGCTATGACAAGGACCGCGATCTGGTGGTACTGTTCGTCAAGGAATTGCTGCCGGAAGAAGATGACCAGGAGACTGCCGCGGTCGTCCGTTTCTGGGCTTCCCGGACTCAAATCCGTATGTTGGCGCGCTGGGGCGTGGAAGTTGTCTCGCGTGGGCGACCTGTTTGCCCGCAATGCGGTCAGCCTGAAGAACCTGAGGGACATTTTTGCCCGAAGAAGAATGGGTATAAACATTAATCATATCGGACGCCTAACGTTTGATATGCTGACTTTTAACCAGTAATGGATAAATCCCAAATTACACAATTACAAACCGCATTGCAACACGGTAACTATGAACTCAAGGGCCAATTCGCATTTGGCTCGAATTACACATTCCTTGTTACAGTCCACTATGAAGGCCAGGATTATCCTGCCGTTTACAAACCGACCCGCGGCGAACAGCCCCTCTGGGATTTTCCTGAGAATACGCTGGCGGGACGCGAAGTCGCTGCGTATATCGTCAGCGAGCGCCTGGGCTTTCATTTTGTCCCGTTTACGACGCTGCGTGACGACGGTCCCTACGGTGCAGGTTCGCTCCAGCAGTTCATCGAATACGATCCCGAATATCACTATTTCAATTTCACTGAAAAGGACAAGCAGCTCCTCAAGCCCGTTGTACTCTTTGATTTGCTCTGCAACAACGCGGACCGGAAAGGCAGTCACGTTTTCTTCGAGAACCGCACGCACAAACTTTATGCCATCGATCACGGGATTTGTTTCCATGAAGAGAACAAACTGCGGACCGTCCTCTGGGATTTCAGCGGGCAAAAGATCCCAGCCGAGTTGATCTATCGTCTCTCTCTCAGCCAGAGCCTGCTCGCTGAACTGGAGCCTTATCTCAGCCCGCGGGAACTCTCGGCCCTCTGCACCCGTGCGGAGACCATTATCAAACGAGGCGTTTTCCCCCGCCAGCCCCGTGACCGGCGTGCCATGCCCTGGCCGCCGCTGTAGCTTTCATGTCATTGCGAGGAGGGCGTTCTTCCCGACGAAGCAATCTCCTCAGAGTCGGGGATTGCTTCGGGCTAGCGGTTTCGACACCGGCACCTGCGCCCGGTGCAAGTGTACGCAAAGAATGCTACTCAACCACCAACCCTCGCAATGACATAACCTTGGAGCACCTATGCATTACAACCTCGCCCTGATCGGATTTGGAAATGTCGCCCGTGCCCTGGCCCGGCTCCTGCTTCGCAAACAGGAACTGCTCCAGTCACAATACGACATCACCTTTTCATTTACTGGCATCTCGACGGGGCGGCATGGTTTTGCGGTCAATCCCAACGGACTGGACATCAACAAGGCACTTAAATTAGTAGAAACTGGAAAGTCCATCTTTCCTCTTTCTACTTTCGATGTGCAAGACTCCCTGGCAGTCATCAAACACTCCCAGGCAAACGTCATGTTCGAAAACTCGCCCGTCAATCATGAGACGGGACAACCGGCGCTCGAGCATATCCGCACGGCATTGGAACTCGGTATGCACGCCATCACGGCTAATAAGGGTCCGGTCGTGCATGGCTACCGGGAATTGACAGCTCTCGCCAAATCGAAAGGCAAAGCATTTCGCTTCGAATCGACGGTTCTCGGCGGCTCACCGGTGTTTTCCGTATTCCGGGAAACATTCCCGCTGGCAGAGCTTTCATCCTTCAAAGGGATTCTCAATGCAACGACCAATATCATTCTCTCCAGAATGGAGAACGATGAATCGTACGAAGAGGCAGTCAGGTATTGTCAATCGGTTGGCGTCGCAGAGACCGATCCCACGAACGATGTCGATGGCTGGGATGCAGCCATCAAGGTCGCGGCCTTGATCACAGTTCTCATGGATACGCCATTTACACCGCAGCAAGTGAACCCCACCGGCATTCGCGGTATCACAGCCGAGATGATCGCTACAGCCAAAGCAGCAGGCAAACGCTATAAATTGGTCTGTTCGGCTGAGAAAGTAGGAGACCAAATCCACGCCCGGGTCGCGCCTGAACTCCTGGATGCCTCATCACCGTTGTACGGAATGATGAATTCTTCCACGGGCGTGACCTTCCGCACGGACGTGCTGCCTGATTACTCGATCATCGTTTCTGAACGCGAAGGTATGGCAGGCGGACCGGTCGAAACAGCTTACGGGTTGTTTGCAGATTTTGTGAGAAGTACACAGGTATATAAGTAAACAGGTAGACAAGTACATACGTGTTTGCCCGTGTACTTGTCTACTCACCACAACATAACTCTAGCCTGGAGCATCCCCTATGGACATCAAAGACCCAACTACCTACACAGACCTATCACAAGGCAAGATCAAGCACATTGATTTTCGCATCGGTGTTGATTTTTCCACACACACACTGGACATTGAAGCTATCTATCAAATGCAGGGACCCATTCGAGACTCACTCTATCTGGACGCGTTCAAGATCGATCTAAAACAAGCTCACACGAACGGTCGTGAACTGGAATGGGAATTCGATGCCAGGGATGAGATTTTGGGCGAACGCTTACATTTGAAAGGATTGGAGGGCCAGTCAAGCTTTACACTGAGCTTCCGCACTTCCCCAGAAGCCCGCGCCTTGCAATGGTTGAATGCAAGTCAAACCGCCGGTGGAAATTATCCTTTCCTCTATAGTCAGTGCCAGGCAACGCACGCCCGCAGCGTCTTCCCCTGCCAGGATACGCCTTCGGTGCGGTTCACGTACTCGGCAGAAGTGGAAGTCCCTCAAGGGCTGGTGGCAGTGATGGCAGCTGAACAAATCCAGGTTCAGCAAGGGAGCGGACAGGCGGTCTTTATTTATAAGATGCCGCAGCCGATCCCATCCTATCTGTTTGCGTTAGGCATTGGAAATTTAGCTTTCCGTGAATTGGGACCGCGGACCGGGATCTATGCCGAACCGGAGATCATCGAAGCTGCGGCCTGGGAATTTGCCGAGAACGAGACCAAGATCATCGAAGCGGAAAAGCTGCTGGGACCGTATCTTTGGGGACGCTATGATCTGTTGGTGCTACCGCCTTCCTTTCCCTATGGAGGGATGGAAAACCCGCGTCTCACCTTCCTCACGCCGACCGCCATTCTTGGCACCCGCGGTCACACCTCTCTGATCACGCATGAACTCGCCCACGCCTGGACCGGCAACCTGGTGACGAATGCCACTTGGCAGGATTTTTGGCTGAATGAAGGCTGGACGACCTATGCCGAAACGCGTATCACCGAAATATTGGAAGGAAAAGATTCCAAGGATCTGCATGAGGCTTACAACGAAAAAGGATTGCTTGCCACTATGGAACGTGTTGGCATGGATTCACCATATACGTGCCTAAAATTACAGGCTGAAAAGGATGTCGATTCCCCAGCCCCCATCGTTCCCTATCACAAAGGCTGTTTCTTCCTGCAGGAATGTGAATATGCAGTGGGGCGTGAACGTTTCGACGCCTTCATTCAAAAGTATATGGCTACATTCCAATTCCAATCTTTGACGACCGAGGCATTCCTGGATTTCCTGAAAAGAGAACTGCCGGAAGTTTTCGAAAAGGTAAACGTACACCAGTGGATCTACGAGACAGGGTTACCCGCTGAATGGCACAGGCCGCAATCTCGCTTATTTGATGAAGTCCAGTTGGTTTTGAACCATTACCAGCAGGGTCTCAAGCCGACCCGGGAACAGGTATTGGGCTGGCACCGCTATCAAATCTTGTCCTTCTTACAAGGCTTGCCCAAGCAGATACCGGTTGAAGACTGCCAGTATTTCGACGATATTCTCGAGCTTGAAAAGAGGAATGATGTTGCGCTCTTTTCACATTTTTACACTCTCTGCATCGCGAGTGGTTATGAGGCGATCCTGCCGCGCATCGAAGGATATATCGGAATGATTGGTCGTATGCTCTATATTTTTCCCATCGTGCGTGCCATGATCGAGACAGAGTGGTCGCGTGGTTATATTCGTCCGCTATTCGAGCGCGTCCGCGACCGCCATCACCAGATCACGATCAAGGCAATTGAAGGGATGCTGAAGAAAGCGGGATTATAGAGGATCGGGCAAACCGTTAAGCGCGCCCCTTATTCCGTCCAATTCGGAAATATAAAGGCCAGCGGACCAGCCGCGGTTCATTTTCGTTGCCCCAGGCAGCAGCCAATTGGGGCCAGATGATCTCCAGCGGGTGATGTCCCTTCTGAGCCTTGTATCTTTGCGTGGCGGACCAGCTATCAAGAAAGCCGGCAAACTGGCTCAGGCTCCAATCCTGTTCCATCGCGAACTGTGGAGGGATGATCTCTTCAAACGGAAATGGAAGCGTCTCGTAGCGTTCTTCGAGATAATGAATGCGCTCGGGCCAATATTCACCGACCACTTCATAATAGTAGCGACGGACCAATCCGTCGATCTCTGGAGAAATTTCGGTGAAGCTATATGTCCAGGCCGCCAGAATACCATCCGTTTGGAGCACGCGCTTTACTTCACGATAAAACTCATCAAAGTTGAACCAATGAATGGCAACCGCCACAGTGACCAGGTCCACGCTGGAGGGGCCAAGCGAGGTATGTTCAGCGGGTTCCAGATGATAATCCACTTTGTCATGTGGATATGCGAGCGCAATTTGTTCCGCACTGGCGTCGGTCGCGTAGACTCTGTCAAAGTATTTGGCGAGTCCAATAGCAGCCTGCCCATTGCCGGTGCCGCAATCCCAGGCTAATGCATGCCCTGGCGCAATGGAGGCGAGGTAGGCATAAACTTCATCGGGGTAATGGGGGCGGGACTGCGCGTATTGCTCAGAATGTTTGGAAAAATGGTCTTCAAAATTAAAGGCTTTACCCTTGTTTGACATAAAAATTACCTCATAAACACAAGCACTATTTATATCTTAGCCGGACTCTTGAAAAAAGCAGACTGGCGGAAACAGCACTTAACGGGTTTGCTGTTCCCAGTATGGCGCTAGGGTTTAAGCGGTGGCCGCCATAGACCTAACTGGAAACCGTTAACGTTATCGCCAATGGGAAAGTATTTACCAGTCTTTACATCAGCAATAGCCAATTGAGGAGAATCACTGTAATCGCAATAGGGGCATGAAGTATCATACTGAAAGGAAATGAAGTTGCTATCAGGCGACCAGGAGTAATCAATTATCTTTTGGCCATCAAGCTCAAATTTTTCTAGCATACACCTCGAATTATTCGAGGCCAAAGTAATTACGCAGAAGCCGCCATACTCAGCATAAGGTGCCTGATCCACATTTGAATAAATGTAACCAATCATTGTTTGTCGGGCGACCACTGGATTGAGCTAAATGTTGTTTGGCTTGTGTTAGATTTTTTATGACGGATTAGCTCGTCGTAATAGCATTTTGTTGTTCCTGAAATAGTATCGAATAGACATGGGGGCGATTCGCCAAACCAGTCTCTCCATTCTTGGAACAAGAATTTGAGACCATCAGGAGACCAGCTCGGAAAAGTTACGTCTTTATAGGAAGCAACCATTTGATGAGTGTTCATATCATAGACTCTCAACCTAAACGTGGGTGGACTATCAAAATGGTATAGCATACCTGGTTCTTGATCAGCCTGGGAAACAGCCAGATAGCGAGAATCTGGTGACCATTCTGAGAATAAATCGAAATACTTATCGTTTGGGTCTGTCATAACAATTGTTTGATTGGTTGATATTTCAAAGACGCTTGTATATTTTGGATCATAGTTTTCCTGGTATATAAAGTATTTTCGATCAGGGGATAATTGCATCCATGATGGTAGAAGCATAAAGTTGGGGTCTTTAGGATGTAAACTTGATGCTTGAAGTGGGTAAGGAGGTCCGCTTAAATTTTGTGCTGCAAACCTAGTAATGCTTTCCGGAACTGAGATAGAGGTGATCTGTCCATCAATCATTGAAACAAGGGTAATTTGAGGCATGTCTCTTGAGAGCATTCCAGCATGTAAGCCATCTGGCAACCAGAAATAATCTCCTGAATCGGCGGACAATTGAAGGTCAAATCTTTCTGAAGTCATTGCGTTGACCAACGTTAAGTTCTTATAACCCTCTTTAAAAGTCCCTGTTGGCACGAATAATATTTGTACTTTTGGGTCGGTGACCCATTGTGGCATAGTCATTGATGAAATTGGACTTGGACTGAATGCGGAGCCTTGAGGTGTAGTTAGAAGAGGAGTCGGCGTAAAATTTGACGTTAGAGTAAGGGCCGGCATACTCGATGGCGTAGGAATAACTTTCTCGAAACTTCGATTTTCGCCATTACACCCAATCGTAAAAACACAAAATAGGGCAACTACAAAGACGGAACGAGTTTTCATTGTTAGTCCTAAATATTGTCCTCAACTGCCAGGCGCAACGATTGAAAGTGCTCTATCAGACCTGATAATTGATAATGCGCATTCAATCCACTTGGGTTGGGCAAGATCCAAACGATGGCACCTGCCAGGTGTTCCGATTGCCTTCCCAGAGCAACCGTTCGTTGCGCAAAAGCCGTCCGGTAGGCGCCGATGCCTAATATTGCTACGGTTTGTGGACTGTAACGCTTCACTTTCGCTTCCAGCCGCTTTCGACCTGCTACTAATTCCTCAGAAGCAAGTTCATCTGCCGTGGCAGTAGCTCGCGCGACCAAATTCGTAATGCCATAGCCGTAATTCAATAATTCGCGTTCCTCAAATGGAGCAAACAAACGCGGCGTGAACCCAGCCTGATGTAAGGTAGGCCAGAAGCGATTGCCCGGACGAGCGAAGTGATGACCTGTTGCGCCGGAGTATAAACCGGGATTGATGCCGCAGAACAGCACCTTCAGATTGGGTGCGATCAGATCGCGAACAGTCTTATCTTGCGCGGCCAGCAGATCAGCCCGGGTGGGTTTGAGAGTATTTTTGGATTGCAAAGTCAAGTAAATCCTGATACATTTACAGGGAACCGCATAAATCATCTAGATCGGAAGCCTGAATTTGAGCCTGCAAATTCTTTTAAGAAGTATAGAATTAAAGATATAAACGTTAGTATAGCACGGCAATATTTCGGGAGGTGTCCATTGACTATAAGCAAGCAGCGCGTCCTGGATTATGTAGAGTTCGAGTGGGGAACTTACGTTGAGCGGTTCCATCGCCTGCCCAAAGTGGAACAGGATCAACGCGTCAAGGCGACGGGATATGATTCCCTGCGCGATCTACTGGCACATATCCTGGCATGGTGGGAAGAAGGGCTGGGTGTAATCCTTGCCATTGCAGAGGAACGTCCATTCGAGCGGAAGAAATATGATTTTGACCTTTTCAATGCGGAAGCGGTCGCCAAATACAAGGACTGGGATGAAAGCGAGTTCATGGCTCATTTTGAAAAAGTGCGTCAGAAGATGGCCTCCGATCTAAAGCCTATGAATGAGACAGTATTTGAGAATCGCCGTGTGAGGACCTGGCTGCGCGGGGTCATTCTGGAGCATGCCCGTGAGCATCTCGTCACATTGAGCCGTTTTCTGGCCATCGATATGCTGAAGAATAATTGGGCTACGTACATCGAAGATTTCAAGCGTCTTGAACCTGAACTGCAAAAAGAGTTTTTATCGAAACAGGGGTTCGATAGTTTTCATGATTTGCTCGCCCATATCATTGGCTGGTGGGAAGAAGGAGCCCGCACGACTACCGGAATTCTGGATAGCCCGGCTTTCACCTGGCAGACCCCCGAAACCGATCCCTTCAATCTTGAGTTGATCCGGAAATTTTCTGCGTGGTCTGACGATGATCTGCTCAAGCATTATGAATGTGTGCGGTTAGCGCTCATGGATTTGATCGAACGTTTGCCGGAGGATGCTTTTCGAAACAAAGATATCGAAAGCTGGCTCGCAGAGGATATCGTGGAACACTATGACGAGCATCCAATCCCACAGAGATAACGCCGCACAAGGTGTGTGAATCTTTTCGCGAAACACTGATTCATATCCTATGATAGTGAGAGCATTGAAAAGGGCGCTCGACATGATATCGAACGCCCCTTTGTATTTCTCTGAGCCTACTGATCATCCAAACTGACTTGGATCCATTCCAGCAGTTTGACTTTGACTCCGCCCTGTGGACGAAGTATGGTC
>DATGYJ010000200.1:0-3427 GCA_035298105.1 Anaerolineales bacterium
CATCACAGCGTTGCCGCCCGAACCCGTCCAATGGCCTTTGCCTCGTCCCAAGTTAATGATGGCGCGCGGCAGCCTTGCAGAACATTTGCCCAACGCCGTTTCACCGTTGTTTGGCACACTGGGGCTGCATTCAGTTAACAAAGCCACCCTCGAACTGGGCGACTTCATGGGCGGCATAAACTTGCTGGAGGCGGAGTATCAGTATCGCGTCATCAACGGCTACGTGTTTTTTGGCTTCCTCATGAGCACGAAGTTCATGTGGGCGATGATAAAAGTGACCTTCACCAGCCTGAACCTCATGTACACGCGGAGCAAAGAACGCTGGCTTGAGGCGCGCGAGATTTTCGCAAACACGATCATGCCTTGGGAAAAGAAACAGGTTGAAAACCTATCGCCCTCCAAATTGCTCGAAGGGGTGCGCGCCCTGATGTATGCCGCAGGAAAATATTACACCGTCATTCAATCCAGCACGTTGCCCACCGCCAGCAGCAGCGAGATCATTTTTACGAGCGTGTACAAATTGGTCAGCCGCAAAGATGAACCGAAAGCAGCGACACTTTTATTCGGGCTTGAGACCGTGCCACTGCGAGCGGAAAAATCGCTGTTCGATCTAGGGATGTGGATTCGCGAACGCCCTGCCCTGCGAGACTTCACACTTCAAACCTCGACGGGAGAATTGGTCGCCACGTTACAAGCAGATTCTCATCCCGAAACGATTCCTGCTCAAGAATGGGATGAGTTCAAATCCCGCCTTGAAAAACATGCCGAGGAGTTTGGTCAGACCTCTTTTGAGTTCGACTTCATGAACCCAACTCCTGCCGAGACCCCCGAGTTGATTCTTGAATCACTCAAAATGTATGTGGAAGGCAAAGGCAGTGACCCGTATGCACGCCAACGCGAAGTTGTCGAAAGACGCGAACAGACTGTGCAAAAGATTCACAGCCGCTTTAAATTGCTCCCGAATCGTTGGTTCGACAAAGCACTCAAATGGGCAATGGAGTCTGGTCCCGCGCGCGAAGACAGTCTCGCCGATATGGGCATGGGACACACCACCATCCGCCGCATGTTGGGCGAGCTCGGGAATCGTTTCGCTGCACATGGCGCGCTTGAAAACGCTGAGGATATTTACTGGCTTGTGGAAGATGAAGTGGACGAACTTGCATCCCTGCTTGAACAAAGCGAGATACTGCACGATTATTCCGGCATGGCTTCCGCGCGCAAAGCCGAATGGCGCGAGCAGATGAAACTTGTTCCACCTGCCGTATTGCCGGAGAAGTCAGGCTGGGCAAAGCTTATTCCCTGGTCGCGGCAGAACGAATCGGGCAGTGTCATCAAAGGACTCGGTGCCAGTGCCGGGAAGGTCACCGCCAGCGCTTGCGTGATGTTCGGCCCGGAAGATTTCAGCAGGATGAAACCTGGCGATGTGCTGGTCGCTGTCACCACTACTCCGGCATGGACTCCACTCTTCACGATGGCATCGGCTGTTGTCACCGACATTGGCGGTCCGCTGAGTCACAGTTCCATCGTGGCGCGTGAGTATGGAATCCCCGCTGTATTAGCCACAGGTAACGGCACGCGCCGCATTCAGGATGGTCAGACCCTCACTGTGGATGGCAGCGCAGGAACAGTAACACTCGGTGAAAATATACTTGCATGAAAGGATTTCATATGAATCTCTCATAGACCTGCATCGGAAAGGCAAAATGCCGTGAATACATTCAGCCGCAAAAATATTTTCATTCTGTCCTTCACCCTGCTTGTGGTCATGCTGGGCTACTCGATGGCGATGCCACTTTTGCCATTCTACATCGAACGTTTCGGTGTGGGCGGCAGGGAGCTTGGCTGGTTGATGTCCACATATGCGCTCATGCAACTCCTCTGCGCGCCGGTCTGGGGCATCATCTCTGACCGTTATGGGCGCAAACCCATCCTTGCCATCGGCGTGCTCGGTTACACCATCACGCTCTTTTTATTTGGTCTCGCCGAAAATTTCATCATGCTTTTTCTGGCTAGAACCCTCTCAGGCATTCTATCCTCTGCCACACAGCCGACTGCCATGGCTTACATTGGAGAGAGCACCGAGCAAAAAGAAAAAAGCAAAGGCATGGGGCAGCTTGGCGCAATGGTTGGGTTAGGCGTCATTCTGGGACCTCTTTTCGGCGGTTTGCTTTCCAGCGATTCGCTTTCCCTTCCATTTTTCGTGGGATCGGGACTCGCTTTCATTGCTCTCCTGCTAGTGATTTTTCTTTTACCGGAATCAAAAACCGCTTCCTCTAAAACGGTTGAAGTGTCACCGTCTATTGATCAGTCTCCAATGCTTCAATCTGATTCCGCCAGCCCCACATCGAAACGTCTGTCTGTCTTCGATATTTATCTGCGCATCCTTCTCAGTCCCGCCGGAATCTTGCTCCTGCTCATCTTCATCATGAGCTTTGGCATGACCAACTTCCAGGGTATGATCGGCTTGTATGCCGTTGACAAATTCGCCTTTAATACCAAACAGGTCGGCGCAATCTGGATGGTGATGGGCGGCGTATTGATTCTTGGACAGGGGGTATTAGTCGGTCCACTCAGCAAAAAATTCGGTGACTTGCCTCTTATCAAGATCGGCTTGTTCGGAGGCGCGCTCGGTTTTGTATTGGTAGCATTGGCTGTTGATTACATCACCACACTATTGGCACTCGGGCTCTTCATTCTCGGATTGGCTCTGATCGGGCCGGCGCTGAACTCGTACATTTCCAACTTCGCCGGGGAACATCAAGGCACAGTGATGGGATTGAATAGCGCGTTCACAAGTCTGGGCCGCGTTATCGGTCCGCTTTGGGGCGGCTACATCTATGACATCAATATTGAATATCCCTTCTTCAGTGGCGCAGCGACTCTCCTGCTCGGGTTGCTGGTCGGCATCATCGGATTGCGGAAGAAAACTGCAGACCATCCAATACCCGGATGAGATGGGTTAAGAAGGAGATGATCATATGTTCTCAGACACCTAATTATTCTCAATGGGATATCTGTTTGCATCTTCTGATGCGCGCAAGAAGCTAACACTAGCAAGCAGTCATTCACACAGGTTTGACACTACCAATTGAAACGGTAAAGTCAGCCCGCATGATCAACATCAAAGGTCAATGCTGATGATGGAAATAGCCTCTTCATCCACTGAGCTTTTTACAACGCGGCATCACAATCTGCCCGATCCGGTAGTTGCTACTCGGAAAACAGGGGCGCACATTCACTGGCAAGAAAAACGATGATCAAGAAAATCGCTATCAAACGAAGAGCGATCAGTCGCCAGGTTTTTGAGCGGAGTTCCTTTGTGTTATCGTTTTTAATTTTGTTTTTCATACTATATCCTCTATTTAATACAGATAATTGTTCAAGATGCGATCTTTGACTTACAGACCACCACATTCAGGATGTGAAC
>DATGYJ010000201.1:0-9523 GCA_035298105.1 Anaerolineales bacterium
AAGCCATAATTGATGATTTGTGTCAGCAGAAAATCCGACATGCATGTTCTCGTTTACGGAGGCGCAGGCGGCTGACGTGTGAGAATTGTGGCCTTGATCTTTTCCAATACAACCCCATCTGCTTGCGGGTAATATTCATCATTCAGCTCTTTCAGGCTTTTCTGGCGATTTCCATTTTCCGGGACCCCCACCGCCTTGAATAACATTCGATCCGGGACCAGGTATGTTCTGGAGATAAATGGGATCGTCATCCAATCCTGGATCTTCTCTACATCTGTTTCGACGCGGCCCGGAGGAGGGGGCCGGCCGTGTCCATGAAACTGTCTGAAGGCGCGCATTGTTCGTAAGCCGAACAAGCCAACGATCACTATACCCAGGATGATGAGCCCAAGGACCAGCAGGCGTTGTTTGTTCACAGCCATATCAAGATCATTCCTGCCACTCCAGCTCAAACTCACCAATGGCCACCGTATCGCCTTCCTGAATGCCTGCCTTGCGCAGCGCTTCATCCACGCCCAGCGCTTTCATGATCCTTTGGAAACGGCGTACGGAACCATCGTGCTGCCAATACGTCATGGAAGCAGCACGCTCAATCGCTGTGCCTGAGATGCGCCATTCATTCCCTCCTTCACGAGTGACCACGAACTCGCGCGGGTCTTCTTTGGGTTTGTAGACGGGCAATGGCAATTCGACTTCTGCAAGCGCAGGTGTCTCCTGAAGTTTTTGATACGCCTTGATCAACAGTTCACGCGTGTTCGTGCGCGCTAAAGCGGAGATAGTCATCAATTCCACTTTCAGTTCTTTGAACTTCTTTTCGATGCCTGCGAGTCTTTCCTGGACTTCGGGCTGGTCTATTTTGTTGAGGGCTACCAGCTGAGGCTTCCTGGCGAGGTTTGGATCGAAGAGCGACAACTCCGAATTGATCTGGCTATAGTCTGCTACCGGATCTTCTGACAAGCCATCCAACAAGTGCACCAGGACGCGCGTGCGTTGAATATGGCGCAGGAAATCATGCCCCAGTCCCGCGCCCTGGGAGGCGCCTTCGATGAGACCGGGAATGTCGGCCAGGACGACTGTCGTATCTTCGTCAATGTTCGCGACCCCGAGATTTGGTTCGAGCGTGGTGAATGGATAAGCCGCGATCTTCGGTTTGGCATTCGTCAGCACCGAGAGCAGCGTGGATTTGCCGGCATTCGGGACGCCAATCAGCCCGATGTCGGCAATCAGCTTGAGTTCCAGCTTGACCCGTTTCTCTTGTTCAGGTTCGCCTTTTTCGGCGGTGCGCGGTGCTTGATTCCGCGATGTCGCAAAATGCTGGTTGCCTCGTCCGCCGCGCCCACCTTTGAGCAGCATCAACTTTTGTCCCGGTTCCGTCAAATCTCCGATCAGTTCGTTCGTATCCGCATCGAACAGTACGGTGCCCGGCGGCACATAAATGAGCAGGTCCTTGCCATTCCGGCCTGTCATTTGTGAAGGTCCACCTCGCGCGCCATCCTCGGCTTTGAACTTTTGATTCTGTCGAAAGGACGAAAGCGTGTTGAGCGTGGACTTCACTTCGAAGACCACATCGCCGCCTTTACCACCGTCGCCGCCATCCGGTCCACCGCGGGGGATAAATTTCTCACGATGGAAATGCATCATGCCATCGCCACCCTTACCCGACTTCACATAGATTTCTACCTGGTCTGTAAACATAGATACATTATAAGCGACCCGCCTCTTTGCCTGCCCTGAGGCGCTGAACTCACATGTGCTATCACCTGATCACCCGGAATATGGATTTTAGTGATACGCGCTCAAATCGTTCGAAAAGGCACCCCCCACATTTGGGGGTCATTTTGTCTCCAGGTTCAGAGCGAGTTTAGAGTAAAGGAAGAGCGAATTCAGAGCGAATTCATATTTTCAAAACGATGTTAGCTATACGCCATTTTCTGCCCCCATATGTGGGGGGTGCGCTTTTAAGGCGTTGCAGGGGAAACTCTGACTGGAGCGAGACTATAATATGGTGATTCATTGTTACTTTTCTGGTTCTCATTGCAACAAACTATTGGGACTTTTACATGCACATGCCTCTTCGCTGCCTGACCTTCTCTTTGTTTTTCATGGTGTTGATGCTGCCGTCTATCCATACTCTCGCCGGACCTCCGGACCTGCCTCCGTTGCAGGAAGAGACGGCCACATCCACACCCGTGTCTGCGCCGCCCTCCCCTGCCGATGTCATCAGTGCCGTCAATAACTTGAGGCTGCTCAATGGTTTGAACGCACTGACCGTACATGACGTTCTGATGGCAGTTGCCGCAGAACAAGCCAATGCGCTAGCCGCCTCACAGGGCGCTGTTGGGCATAATCGTCCCTGTGGCATGACGCTTGGACAGGAATTGCTTCAGAAAGGCTTTCCGCTGTGGGGTGACCTCTCACAGGATGGCTATCGCTCTGAAAATTGGGGTACTGCAATGACGGCAGAAGAGGCCATTTCCATGTGGCTGGGCGATGACCTTCATGCCAACACAATGCTTTCTCCGAATCGCAGCGATATCGGCGCGGCAGTTGCAGTCAGTGATCAGATCTACATTGTGCTGGAGACGGCATTAAGCACTAACTCAGGCCAGATGCAGTACACTGCTCATGCTATTCTGACCGGCATTCCAATCACGCAAGCCGCCTGTATGGGCTGGACCACTCAAAGTGCAGAATATGGGAATCTCTCACAATACTCTGTCCCGGTTGTGCTCAGCACCGCACGTCCTGACGGTGATGTGATCCACGAAGTGAAATACGGACAAACGCTTTGGAGTATCGCCATCCAATATGGGACCACGATCGAGCAGATCAAGCGCTGGAATAATCTCGATTCAGACATTATCGCGCCCGGATGGGTATTACTGATCCAAAAGGGAGCGACCCAGCCTGCGCCCTCTACGTTAACTCCCTCAACCTTTGAGCCAGTCAAAGAGGATCTCTATACGCCAACGCTGCCCTCTACTTCTACTCCGGCGTCGACTGAAATTGCCCGTTCAATGGAGGCCGGGCAGGTTCTCAAGCAAAACAGCCTGGTCGTGGTTGCCCTGGTCATCAGTTTGTCAGTGCTCATTGCAGCGCTGGTCGGGTTTAGAAAGAAGTGAGCGCCTCAGCGCCTTCCCGCTCTGCGGGAAAAGAATAACGTTCTACCCCTTACGATTTTGTTGTCTACACCTTGAGAGATCCGCCAAATGGGGGGAAACCTGTATTGTTCGATGGATACGGGCAGGTATAACTTGTTTTTATGCAGGAAAACGACCATTCCCCCAGTCTTTCTCCCTATCAACCGGGCGTGTTCTTAATCATTAACAAACAAATCGTCCCCTTGACGAAGGTTGTGACAACCTTGGGACGTCAACTGGAGAATGACATTGTCTTTCACGAGGAATTTCTTTCTCGTTTTCATGCTGAAATCGTTCATGAGAATGATAAGTATGTCTTGTATGACAAGGATTCGACCAGTGGAACTTTTGTTAATGGCAGAAGGATCGATCGTTGTGTTCTGAATTCTGGAGATTTGATTTCCCTGGCAAACATCTACATCATGTTTGTAAATAATAACCCGAAGATCGCCGGGAAATCATTGGGCACAACCCAGGAATTGCAGATGAGTGGTCGGTTCCCACAAGAAAAATAATATGGATAGGAATTCCACAATTCTCATTATTGATGATGAGCCAGCTTTGCTTCTTGGACTGGCGGCAAAGATCAAACGTCAGGGCTACCAGGTTGTCACTGCTTCAGATGGCAGCGAAGGGATGCAGAAAGCGAAAGAGGTCTTGCCTGATCTCATTCTTTCGGATGTGATGATGCCGCCTCCCAATGGCTTTGAATTGCGCCGGTTGATGGGTCAGGACCCGGACCTTGCCTCCATCCCGTTTATTTTTCTGACTGCCCGCACCGGTGTGGAAGATCGCGTGAATGGGATCCGCGATGGTGCGGATGATTACATCACAAAACCATTTATTACCGAGGAATTATTTGCCCGCATCGAGGCTGTCCTGCGGCGGGTGCAAGTGTCCCAGGAACGCGGCCGTGAAGAAGCCCGGGCGAGTGCTCAACAAGATATGGAAGATTTGAAGCGTGAAATCCTTCAAAACTTTCATCATGAAATGCGCACACCTTTGTCTAATATCATCATGCCGCTTGAATTGGTGGTGAACAACAAATTTGAGAACCCTGAAGAGCAGATTCAATTTGTCCGCACGGCGCTATCCAGTGTTGACCGCCTCGAATCATTGGTAACCGATTTCATCTTGTTGACCAACATCGATCATGGCGATCTCAACCGGATCCGCCAGCGCATCGACCTCAACAATCACGTCCTCTTACCTATTCAAAAAAGACTGGCGCGCTACAAAACAAAGGAATTGGAATTTACTTATGAAATAAAAGGCACCGGAGAAATCATGGCGCCGCGCCGTGAATTCACTCATGCCCTGGTGCACCTTCTGGATAATGCCTTCAAGTTCAACCCGGAGCGCGGCCAGGTGAAACTGACCTTGCAGATCGATACGAATGGGGGTGTTATGCTTTTGGTGGAAGATACAGGGGCAGGTGTTCCACAAGATTTACGGGAGAAGGTCTTCGAACGGTATTACCAGATCAGCCAGGGCGATAACCGTGAACATGATGGTCTGGGAGTGGGCTTGTTTATTGCTCAGGCGGTGTTCTCCAGCCTGGGCGGCCATATCATGATTTTAAATAGCTCGAATGGCTGCTCGGTGCAGGCAATGCTTCCCAATCTAAGGCCCGAAGATATTTTTTATGGATGAAAAGACCATCCCTTTACAAAAATATGAGATTGAATCAAGACTAGGTGCTGCGGATAAAGTGAAAAAAAAGTGGGGCGATGATCTGCATTACCGGGCATTGTTTGAGCAAACCAGTGAATGTGTTTTTATCATCGGGCTGGATTTTCGCTATCTGGCCGTCAATCACCATGCGTTAAATCTTCTCGGCTATGAAGAACAAGAGTTGATCGGCATGCCGGTCAGGGATGTCATGTCGCAGGATGATTTCCTGGGACATGATTCATTGTTCATCAACGATGAATCGAACCTTTATGAGAGGATCCTAAAGCGTAAAGACGGGTCCACGCTTCCGGTTGAAGTAAGCACTTCCATCGTCTACGATGAGAATGCAGAACCGGCGTACATCCAAAGCATTGCCCGTGATATATCCGAAAGAAAAAATGCTGAATGGATCCTCAAGCGGCACACACGGATTCTTTCTGTGATCGGTGATGCCACCGCCCGGTTACTGCGCTCTTCGAGTATTGAAATCAAAATCCCCGAGGTGCTGCAGTCTCTTGGGCTGGCCATGGATGTTTTTTGCTGTGCTATTTTTGAGATCGATACATTTACTGAGGACCCGTTTGTTCAAGTCCGTTATAAGTGGCAGTTGCCCGACGAAACGGATTTCGATATTTCGTCGGCGATTGGCTCGTTCATTCCGGAACTTCTCAAATTAAGCAACGGATATTTTTCCTCCTGCGGATCAGAACTTCGAGGCGCTTCATTTTCGAAGCCCACCTTTGTTGCTATGCCGATTAATGGGAATCTCGGCTCATGGGGTTTCCTGGGATTCTTCGATGAAGGGAACAAGCTGTCCTGGTCGCCTTCCGAACTTGATGCCGCGCAGACCGCTGCCAATTTGATTGGGTCGGCCCTGCAGCGCAATCGCTATGAAGAGACCATCCGTCTCAACGAGACCCGCAACCGGATCATTCTGGAAGCGTTGCCGGACCTGTTGATCAGAATCGATGTGGCCGGAACGATCCTTGATTACAGTGCCAACTCTGATCATCCGCTCTACATTCATCGCGACATGATCACCGGGAAAAAGTTTTCGCAAGTATGGCCCCAGGAGACTGTGAAAAGTATCATTGGAGAAGCAAACGAAAACTCGTTTACTTCTCCCTGCCGCGTCGATGAATTCCGGCTTCCTTATAGCAACCATGCTTATGAGGCCAGGCTTTATCCCATCAGTTCGCGTGAAGCCCTGATCGTGATCCGCGATATTACCGAGCAGGCCAGGCTCAACGAGATGAAATCTGACTTCATCAACCGGGCCTCGCATGAATTGCGGACTCCGCTGACCACGGCGATGCTGATGACCGAATTGATCCAGGAAGGGGGGACATCTGAGGAATTGGATGAATACTGGCACACCTTGAAAAGTGAATTGAACCGCCAGAAAATTCTTATCGATCGTTTGCTCATCGCCGGCCGACTGGAGAGCGGCATGATGAAACTGGAAATCGAGCCAATGGATATTATCCCTGTGCTCGAAGAATCGTTAATAGCTGTCAAACCGATTGCTGCCAAAGGAAAAGTCTCATTAAGCTTGGCGGCTCCACAGCGCCCCGTTCGAGTGGTCGGCGACAAAAGCGGATTACAGCAGGTCTTCATCAATTTAATCAACAACGCGGTCAAGTTCTCCCGTCAGGGCGGGACAGTTAGTATCAATGTTTCAGAGAACGAAACCGAAGTGGTCGTTGATATTATGGATAGCGGTGTTGGCATTCCTGAGCAAGCCATCCCTCATCTTTTCGAGCGGTTTTATCGTGCCAAGAATGTGACGATCGCCGAGATCCCCGGCAGCGGTATCGGGCTGTATATCGTCAAATCCATCGTGGAAGAATTAGGTGGCTCCATTCGCGTCGATAGCGTCCTTAACCTGGGGACCACATTTGCGGTTAACTTGAAAAGATTTGAATGAAGTGGTAGGGCAAGTCTTATTGGAAAAGAGTAGATAGGTAAACAAGTACACACGTATACAGGAAACCCTTATATACATGTGTACTTGTCTACTTGAGTACTTGTATACCTACCCTACTTCAACGCGAACGTAACATTCACTTCCGCTCGGACCGAGATCTGCCCTGCGCTGACGGGAGAATCATCACTAGCAGGCGTGCCATTGCTGGCAGGGGCTGCATTTTGGACAGCATTCTGGGCCCACAAGTTTTGACTGTTGCCGCCGCTCCACCAGTTCCAGCCATTGAAATAAGACCAGGAGTTTTCGCCGATATTCAGAGGGCAATCAATATCTGAGCCTGCGGCTCGCGCCAGTGCACTCGCTTTTTCAGAGGCGGCTTTCATTGCCATCTCCCGTGCCTGGTCGCGGTATTTTCGCAGTTCGCTGGTGTAAAACTCCACATTGACCACCTGGTTCGCCCCCGCTTGAAAGGCTGCGGCAATGGCATCGCTCGCCTTGTTCACATCGCGCATGGTGATCGCAATGACGTTGTGAGTGCGATAGCCCTTGATGTGAAGCGACTCGTAATCTTCGTAGAGCGGCTCAATCACATACCGGTCTGTTGAGATGTCCTTGGCTTTAACGCCCAAGGCTTTCACGGCTTTGATCACATTCTTGATGGTGGCGGCATTCCTGGCTTGCACTTCTTTCGGCGTCCTGCCATTGGATTGCACGCCAAGCTGGATCAAAGCGCGGTCCGGAGGAACATTGACCACGGCTGTGCCGCTGACTTGCACGGTCCGCTTATCGTCACAGATGGCCGGCGCTGCCTGAGCCGGTTCATCTGTAACTGTAGGGATAGGATCTCCTTGCCTGGCAGCCTGCGCATTGAAGTTCGGTAAGCCCAGGGTGAGCAGGATCAGGATCAATACAGTCGCCAGGATTGCGTTGAGGATGGTCGATATGTGTTTCATGGGAATCTCCTTATTGCGCGAAATCTATTTCGCTTCACAGGATATTCCTCCGGGCAGTCAAATCTGTGTCACAAGTTGGGCAGTTCTATGTCATTGCGAGCGATGGTCGAGTAGGTCAGTGCCCGAAGCGTTTCGACCGTATCGAGACCGAGCGAAGCAATCTCCTCTCTCAATGAAAAAAGCCTCGTTGCTTCATCGCTACGGAATGTGAGACTGCTTGCCAGAGGCACGCTGTGCGGTCGTGGTGCTGGGACTCGGTACGCAAAAAGCGCCACTCGACCACTAGCCCTTCTCGCAATGACATCAATCCTTGGGCAACCAAAATATAATCGTCGTCCCCTGGCTCTCAACGCTCTGCGCCGAAATATGTCCACCCTGTGCGTTCACGAATGTCCGCGCAATCGCGAGACCCAACCCGGTGCCGCCGTCTTTGCGATCCCGGGCAGCATCCACGCGGTAGAAGCGCTCGAAGATAAAAGGTAAATGCTCGGCAGGGATGCCCGGCCCTTGATCGCTAATGGAACATTCCACACCCGCGTTTGCCGGTTTGATCGTGACCGTGATGGTTGAATTCTCCGGCGAATGGCGGATGGCATTATCCAGCAGGTTATCGAGGACCTGGCACAATCGATCAGGGTCGGCCAAAACACCGGGAGAGGAGGATATCACCAGTGGGTATGCTAAAGTTCCCGTCGCAAGTTGCCGCACTCCGAAATCGTCATTAACCTTCAATATAATCCCTCGTCGCGTAGCCAAACGCGAGAAGACATCGCAACGAGCTCGAGCCAGTTCCGCCAGATCAACCGGCTGCAAATTAAGTTTCAGCGACCCTGCATCGGCACGCGTCAGCACGAGCAATTCATTGACCAGTCGAATCAAGCGCTCTGTCTCACGTCCCATCGATGTGAGCAGTGGACCGCGCCCTTCGAGATCGTCGAGTGCGCCGTCTTCCAGTGTCTCAATGGTGCCTTTGATCACGGTTAGCGGAGTTCGCAGTTCGTGAGTGACATCGGCGATGAAAGCCCGTTGGGCTTCATCAGAACGGTGCAAGCTTTCCGCCATGTCGTTGAATGTATTGCTCAGGCTGTGAAGTTCGCGGATGCCGCTTTCAATTTCGACCCGCTGTTTCAATTCGCCTTTTGAAATGGCGGCTGCCGCATGGACAAGCCTCTCCAGCGGACGGGCGATCTTGCGGCCCAGCAAACTCCCCGCGAGGGTGGCAAGCAGAACAGCAATAACAATTGCGCCGATCAATTGCAGAATGATATTTGCAGGCAGTCCGGAGGCGGGCAGGGGAGTGGCGATATAAACGATACCACTGATCTGACCATTATCGCCATAAACAGGTTCGGCAGCATAGAGCACACGCTGGTTCCCGAGGACACGCCGGATGGCGGTGGCAGGCGTCCCTCGCAGAGCAGAGCCAATCTCTGGGCGCTGGATCAATTCCGATGTAGGTATGGACGCGTATTGTTCTGCAGCAGGCACTTGTGTGAACGCCTCTGAGAGCGGCAATCCCACTATGACTGCCCCTCCTTCGCTGAGCAGTCGTGTATGAATCCCAGGTGCTGTATTGGATGTCTGCGAATATGGCTGGATGGGTCCGGTCGGGAGCGTAGTACCTTGCAGCGCCGTGGCGATCAGATGCGCCTGTGCGAGTAAATTCTCACGCTGGGTGTTGACGTACAACCGCTCCACCGCCAGCCAAACGAGCACGCTCGCCAGCAGCATCCCCAATATGAGCACGAGCAGGTAATTCAGCGAGAGACGGGTGCGAATGGTTTGCATAAGGAATTTCACCACAAAGGTTTGAAAGCTATTAAGGAGAG
>DATGYJ010000202.1:0-4819 GCA_035298105.1 Anaerolineales bacterium
CCATCGCGATCAACACCGACGCACACTCCGAAGAGGATCTCGAAATGTTGTTCTACGGCGTGGCAACCGCACGGCGTGCCTGGCTGGAGCCGAAGGATGTGATCAATACATGGTCCCAAAAGAAACTGTTGGATTGGTTGAAGAAGCGGGGAAAATAGGCTGAACAATCCTTCCAATCGGAGTAAACGGCTTGCCTTTATCATCAGCGGAATCCTGGATGCTCTGATCGGTGCTGCCCTTCTGCTGATTGGTTTTAGGCAGTTGCCGATTGATGCAACTGCATATGGGGTCGAGAATTGGCACGTAAACCTGCTGGGTGCAGTGCTGTTCGTCTTGGGCCTGGGAATATTCGCCTATCATCTTTCACGTCTTGAAGAATAATGTTTCCAATGATTTTGATTAATGGAAACGGTAACGCCTGCTTTCTCAAGTCTTGAAGTCGGTATTAGATGACATGCTCAAGGAATTTGATAAGCATTAGAGGGGAAAATTACTTAAGCGCCAACCTGGAAAACCTGCAAGGACAATATCTCATATAAATCTCCAAAATATTAGTTTGACAAAATCAAACTATTTCGTTATTATTAATTAAACCTGGTTAGTCCGTTTTACTCGTATTGATACTTGGAGAAAAACAATGTCTATGAATCGGTTTGATCATGCTGTGCTGGTGGCACCCCTGCCCCACTTTCGGCACAGCGATTTGGCGCTGGCCGGGGGCAAAGGCGCCAATCTTGGTGAGTTAGCTCGAGCAGGCTTCGCTGTTCCACCTGGATTTGTCATTACTACTGCCGCTTACGATCTGTTACTTCAAAAAGATAATGTTGAGACCCGTATGGGAGACCTGCTCGCTTCCCGGGATCTGAATGACCCTGCCTCCGTTAGGAAAGTTAGTCAGGGAATTGACGTGATGTTGCAGCAAATCGCCATACCTGAACAAATCACCGATCAGGTTCTGAATGCCTATCGTGAGTTAGGAGGCGACGCGGTCGCCGTACGTTCGAGTGCGACCGCTGAGGATTTGCCTGAAGCCGCCTTCGCAGGCCAGCAGGAAACTTTTCTCAATGTGATTGGTGAACAAGAATTACTGGAGGCAGTCCGCGCCTGTTGGAAGTCCCTATGGGCTGAACGTGCCATACTGTATCGTGCCCGGCAAAAAGTAGATCAAAAAGCTGTCAAACTGGCTGTTGTCGTTCAAAAGATGATACCGGCCGATGCAGCCGGTGTGATGTTTACTGCCAATCCGGTCAGTGGCGCGCGTGACGAGTTGATCATTGATGCCAACCCGGGGCTTGGGGAGGCAGTGGTGAGCGGAATGGTTACACCCGATCATTTCATCCTGAACAAACGCGGATTGCATATTAAAGAACAGCAGCTCGGAAGAAGAGAAATCATTATTCGCTCGAAAGCAGGAGGGGGCACCGAGCAGATCACTTCTACACAGGAAACAACAAATGCCGCCGTACCACTTCAGGCACTGCGCAAGCTTGCCCAACTCGGAATCACCATTGAGCGACATTATGGTACACCGCAGGATATCGAGTGGGCCTGGGTTCAGGATGAAACTAAAATGGGCAAGTTCCTCGTGCTCCAGGCACGCCCCATGACTGCTTTGCCTGAGCCTCTCAAAATCAGCGGGCCGATGCGGCTGGTCGTTCCCATGCTGGCTGAGATGTGGACGACGCGTCCTTATCCACTCGACATGACAACTTTTACCGGGGCGGTGGAACGGGCGATCGGTAATCTTCTCGTGGTAATGATCGGCAAGAGCGCCCCAAATCCAGACGAGGCCCTTGTCGAGGAGGATGGCGTAGTCGTACAGTTCAAACCGCCTGTCGTTCACCCATCGCCGGGCATGCTTTTGACGCCATGGCTGACGATGTGGCGAACACGCCATCAAGACCCGGCGCGTTGGGAGGCAGATCCCCTGCTGGCCGCATTTATCACGCAGGCCCGTGCTATCGATCAGCGGGATTTGCAAACACTCTCATGGACCCGGAATATTGAAACGCTGCATGAGTCGCTGGCATTGATCCCTTGCGCCATGGAATTGCGAGAACGTTATGCACCTCAAGCAATTTTGGGGCTAGGGAGCCTATGGTTACTTCTTATGCTCGCACATCGTAAGGATCGTTTTGGCACCTTAGTCTCGGGTGTCAGGACCAGGACCACTGAAACCAATCAGGCTCTCGAGGATCTGGCAAAGCAAATTCGAACGGATAGCACACTCCAAGATTTGTTCCATCGCACAGAGGCAGGCAAGTTGCGCGCTCACCTGGAAACCTCACGGATAGGGCAGGCTTTTTTGAAACAGTTCGAAGCATTCCTCGACCAATATGGTCATCGTGAGACGTCCCTGACCATCTCGCAGCCAGCCTGGAAAGACCAGCCGGATAATGTACTAGCCATCTTGAAAGTACTGGCAGAAACACAACCGCAGCAACCCGGGAGTTATGATGCCTGGGGGCGAACGCGCGACGAGTTGCTCGCACATTCGATTCTTGGAACACGGCTTTTGCGTAATCTGTTTCTGAAATCGCTGACAAACACCCGTGCTCTATTCCAAATCCGTGAGGATACCCATTTTTATGTGACTCTTGTGCAACCCGCCATCCGGCATGTGGCACTTGAGCTTGCCAGGCGCCTTATGCAGGCAGGCGCCCTCGAGCAGGTTGAAGATGTATTTCATCTGCGGTTGAATGAACTTGAAGCCTTTGGCGATCCATGGCCTCCAACCGAGAAAACGATCGGACAAATCCGTGAGTTGGTTGCTCGTCGAAAAGCGAAGCGCGAGAGTTTAGCAAACAAGCCCATGGTTGACCCGCGTCTGTTAATGGTGACCTCTCAGGCGCGGGCCGGAGAGAATGTTCTCTTGAACGGGACCTCCGGAAGCCCTGGCATTGCACACGGTCCTGCAAAGATCGTACATGATGTCTCGGAGTTTGGGAAACTCCAGGCAGGCGACGTACTGGTCGCCCCCGCTACCAACCCGGCGTGGACACCGCTTTTCCAGAGGGCCGTCGCGGTGGTGGTGGATACCGGGGGCTCGGCCTCACACGCTGCCATCGTTGCCCGTGAGTATGGCGTTCCGGCAGTCATGGGCACAAGGGATGGAACGAAGCAACTTGAAGATGGCCAGTGGATCCAGGTGGATGGATCGCGTGGGCTCGTCTTGAAATCCGAGGAAACAAAATGAAAAAGGCAACAAGCATAAACCCGAACCGTTCTACCCTTGTCAGCACAATCATTCAAGCCTATATGGATTTGTTCATAACCATGCAGTTCAATGCGGTCTCTCATTGGTTGATGCTTGAGCTGACTTTTGCACAAGCCAGGGCATTGTTCATGCTGGCAGCCCGGAAAGAGCTAACCGTTAGCCAGTTGGCGAGATTGCTGGGAGTAGGAAACCCGACAGCCAGTATTCTCGTGCAGCAATTGGTAGAGCGTGATCTGGTCACTCGCACAGAGCAGGCGACCGATCGACGACATACAATCATCAGGCTAAGTCAGAAGGGTGCAGAGATCGGAGCAGGCCGCCGAAAACAACGCGAGAAACAATGGCAGCATTGGCTGAGCCATTTGAGTGATGAGGAGTTGGAGGCGCTGGCACACGGCTTAAGCGCGATCGTAGAAGTCGTTAAGAAAGAGTTGGAAGACGAAATGCAGCAGATCGCTCCAGCTCTGAGCCAGAGCCAATGATCGCAAATCATCAGACCACAAAGGCAGAGATCTTTAAGGAGCTTGAAACCACGCGCGGCAAGTTTCATGCCTTGCTTGAATCGCTTTCAGAAGAGGATTTTCAAAAGCAGAGTCTCAATTCAGGCTGGACGAACGGCGAAATCCTGGCTCATATGACCTTCGGCTTCATAGTAATCAATGTGCTTTTGCCAATGGCACGTCTCTGGGGCAGATTGCCAAAAGGCTTATCCAAATGGTTTGCCTGGTTGCTGAACGCGTTGACCGGTCTTTTCAACTGGTTCAATGCACTTGGGGCACGAATGCAGGGCAAAGTCTTTACCTATCAACGGATAGGCAGAATCTATGACCGTGTCTATTTTTCGCTCTTGATTAAGGTCAATTCCATCAACGCTGAAGAGTGGGAACGGGGCATGTATTATCCAACGAAATGGGATTCCAACTTTGACAAGTTCATGACGCTGGAGAAGTTATTCCATTATCCTGTGACGCACTTCAATTTTCACTTAAATCAAATATCGCGCTAAAATGAAACTACAGAGTGCCGCGGTAATCTGGAGTCTTACGGCACTGCTTCTCTTTGGAAAATTTGATGGCAAGTAATCTCATGAACGCAAAGTCCCATTCAACGATTGCCGGAAGCTGAACTGAAAGACGGACAAACCCATCTTCAACAAATCATTGACTTCATCAAGGAGTCCCAATGACTGCACTCAGATCCCTGTTATTTCTTATTATCGCACCAGGGATGGTCGCCGGTTATATTCCGCTCGCTTTACTCCGAGAGGGATCCTGGATCGAAACGGGCTTCTTTTCCTATCTTGCATTTCCACTCTGGTTGATTGGCTCGATCATCCTCTTATGGAGTTTCTGGAATTTCCTTGTGCAAGGACGCGGCACACCTGCACCCATTGATCCGCCAAAGGAATTGGTCGCGACAGGTTTCTATCGCTATGTGCGCAACCCGATGTATGTGGGTGTCCTGGCAATGATCATCGGCCATTTTCTGTGGTTCAGATATTGGCATCTGTTGCTTTATGCAATCGTCGTCTTCGTTAGTTTTCATTTATTCGTGACTTACTACGAAGAACCAACTCTCAAACGAAAATTCGGCGTATCGAGA
>DATGYJ010000203.1:0-4122 GCA_035298105.1 Anaerolineales bacterium
GCCACGCGTGGACCTGCCGGTCGCAACCTGCACCGCCAGGCCCAATTCATGTGGGACTTCGTCTCTGCTGAAAATAGCACAGGATTCCATAACCCTGAATACGCCCTGAAGATTTTGGCGGGCTCCACAGACCTTGCACGCCAGGCCCAGATGCTGGCTGCCCAGTCCGTGAACGATATGTCTTTACTGAAAACCAGAACGTATTATCAAACCGGCCAATAGTAATAACACATTTTCAAGAAGAGAGACGCTGCTCAGTTGGGCAGCGTCTCTTTCGAAGTTTGCTGAGTAATAGAAGAGAATTGGGGAACTTTTCAGCAGGGAGATTCGTCAATCGGGGGAAGGAGTAAGAATGAGAAAACTTTTATTTATCTTTATGGTACTCGCGCTGGCTGCCTGCTCATTGGGAAGCCAATCTGAAATTGACCGCAATCAGCAAAAGTGGCAGGATGCAAATATTTCACACTATCGCTTTAACCTGTCGATCGGTTGTTTCTGCCCATTCAGCCAGGACATGCCATTGGTCATCGAAGTGCAGAATGGCAAGGTTGTTTCGATGGTATCTCAAAGTGGAAATGAAATTGACGCGAACAATCGTGAAATTTACAAACAGTATGAAACAATCGACCGCGTCTTGTCGGAGCTGGAAAAAGCCATCAAGGGGACAACCGATGAGGTTGGCAGCTCTTCTGATCCTGCCCCTCGTAAGGCCGATGAAGTCGTCGTCACGTACGATCCGACCTATGGTTTCCCTGCCCAGGCGCAGATCGATTTCATCAAGAACGCCGTTGACGACGAATTAACCCTGGACATCTCAAACTTCGAAAAACTCCCCTGAACGGGAACCGCATTGACGGGAAATGAATTCAAAAGAAGCGGACGTAATTACGTCCGCTTCGCTTTTACTGGACCAGTCCCTATATATTGCCCAGATCGCCCAACAACACCTGATCTGCGCCCCGGTCGATCTCCCAGGGATAAATAATAAATGCATCGGTGACGGCTGCAAAATAATCCGGGCGGGTACGCCCAAACAAGTTGCGATACGGGTTGAAATGCAGCACGCAGGTTTCCGGAAAGCCACCGGCAGCCGAGACGCGATTCTTCACAGCCGTAATGGTACGCCCTGAACCCCAAACATCGTCCACGATCAGGGTAGGTCTGCCGCGCAGCTTATCATCGGAGGGGAATTGGATGAACTGGGGCCACGCAATGAGCTTCGCTTGTTCATTGGCAGTTTGAGCAGGAAAGTCGACCGCGGCAGTCAGAATGTGCGTGACATCCATCGCTTCGGCGAGCATACCGCCGGGGATCAGGCCACCCCGAGTAATGGTGACCATGGCAGTAAATTCACGGCGGAATTGTGGGATGAGATGATCGATGAGACGATCCACCTCTTCCCAGGTGATCATTTCGCGGCGAGGTTGGTGGGGTTGTGGTTGCATGTAATTCCTTGCAGAAATTCCAAATAGACTTGCATCTTTCTTCCTTCAGGAGTTGGAAAGAAGCAGGAGAATTCTCTTTATCCTAACACAGCTGCCAATGGTGCAGGGGCAGCAACTCGAATGGGCTGGCCGGAAGTTTGGGCCACCTCGACATTGCGCGCCCATAAATAGAGGCAAGTGTGATAAGCAGTGGATGTATAGGTATTGATCACGCTGGCAACCATCGTGAAGAGCAGGAAAATCACCACTCCCAGACCGATGCCAAAGATCAGACCCAGGGTTCCTGTCCCCAGCAGGGCAATGATGCCATAACCAAGGCCAAAACCCAGCACGGCGCCAGTTATGCCCAGGACAAAACCGATCAGTCCAGTGACGGCGCGCACACCTACCGTGCTCACTCCGACCAGCAGCAAATTATCCTTGACGATCTGTGCAACGCGTTTGGCGGCATTGGCGAGGTTCATATCTTCGATGACCATGGCAGGCAGGATCAGGAACGCAGCCTCCGTCCAAAGGATATCCAGGAGACCTGCCGCGCTGCTGATCAAGCTGGCTGCGAGGCCTCCCCGTCGACGCCTGTTCCGGTTGGCTGCATTCTTCAGTAAGTTGACACCGGTGGAGACTGCTGCCAGGGTGACCAGATCGAAGAAATCACGGCGCACGATCGCCCAGGCTGTGCTCATACGACCATCCCCCTGGGTGAGATACTCGTAGATCAGATAAACGGTCATACCTGAGAAGACATAGGAGACAACGAAATTCAAGAAAACCAAAAAGGCACCCATCACCGCCAGGATGAATTGACCGATGCGCCCTGTATCGCCAATCAAAAAGGCTGCGATGATAATGGGAATCGCTCCGATGATAGATACAATACTCCCCACAATCAGTGCATAAATAGACGGCTTGATCAAATCCTTATCTTTGAATGCCATTTGCCAGGCTTGTTGAAGGAAAGACCAACCCCGGGAAAAAGATTCCATAATCGATTCTCCTGTCTGGTGAAATCAAAATCATTATAGCAAAATATTTGGCAGGTGTGGCGAACTACGTAGATGTCTTCATAAGCTGGCAGCAGCGTATACAATTACGCACAACCAAACAATAGAATAGAACAGATAGAGTCACAACAAACTGATTGGGTCGACTTCAACCCGCCAATCTATTAACCATCTTGTGACAGGGTCTTCTCTCAAAACTGAAGTGGGATCAGATCCACGCAGGAGGATCTGCCAGCGATAATACCCTCCGATCTTCGCAAAGAACGACGGGACGGGGCCAATGACAGTTGTCAATTTCCAGTTACTATGAGCCAGTAAGTCTTGGAGCCTGGAAGCTAATTTACGTGCCTCTTCCTGGGCAAACACGGCGTCCTGATGACGGTATTCCAATCTGACCAAACGTGCAAAGGGCGGATATCCCAGTCTCTGGCGCTGCTCCAGTTCATACTGATAAAAGCCATTGACATCATGTCTTGCCGCAGAGCGAATCACCTGGTTTGCCGGATCAAATGTCTGTAGCACTACTCTCCCGCCGCGTTCGCTACGCCCCGCCCGTCCCGCTACCTGGGTCAACACTTGAAAGACGCGTTCTCCTGCAAATGGGTCAGGCAAATACAAGCCAACATCCGCCAGGACAATACCTACCAGTGTCACCAACGGCAGGTCAAGTCCCTTGGCAAGCATTTGTGTCCCAATCAGCACGTCCGCTCGATGTGCGGCGAAATGGTTCAGGATCATTTCATGGGAATGCTTTTCACGGGTGGTCTCCCAATCCCAGCGTAACGTACGCAGGTTTGGGAACAGGGCCTTGATTTCAGTCTCCACTCTCTCGCTGCCCAGGCCATACTCACGGATTTGTCTTCCGCCGCAGGATGGACAGGTATATGGTTTGCTGCGTTCATATCCGCAATGATGGCAGAGCAAGCGTTCTTTCTGTTCTACGTGCAAGGTCAACGGTGTTTCACAGTTTGGGCAGCGCAGGACATGGCCACAGTCACGGCAAAAGATATAAGTGGCAGTGCCGCGCCGGTTCAGGAACAGGATCGCCTGTTCGCCGCGCGCAAGTGTGGATTCAAGCTCGGTAAGCAGGAACCGGCTAAAGATGCCACGCTGACCCGCCTTCAACTCATCCCGCATATCCACTGTTTCCACCGGAGGTAATCCGGCTTCAAAAATGCGGCGTGGTAATTCGAGCCGCCTCATGGACCCTACCCCCACCCCTCCTCCTTTTAGGAGAGGGAAGTTCTCAGCCTGATACCGCTGGACAACCGTGGGAGTGGCGCTCCCCAGAACGCAGACTGCTCCAGCCAGCCGCGCATAGATTTGGGCGGCAGTCACTGCATGATAAAACGGCGGATCAGCCTGGTAATAAGAGGAGTCGTGGCATTCATCTGCCACAATCAAACCAATGTCCGGCAGCGGCGAGAACAAGGCACTGCGCGCGCCAATGATAACCTTCAACAAACCGGCCCGGGCACGCCGCCAGGTATCATAACGCTCTCCTTCCGATAACTTTGAATGGACCAATCCAACCTGCCCCGGGAAGCGACTCAGGAACCGATGGACAGTTTGTGGGGTAAGCGCAATCTCAGGCACGAGAACAATGACCCGTTTTCCGCGCTTGATAGCTTCTTCGGTAGCGCGCAAATAAATTTCCGTCTTGCCTGAACCCGTCA
>DATGYJ010000204.1:0-30589 GCA_035298105.1 Anaerolineales bacterium
CCTTGATCACTGAAATCGTCGCTTGGGAAGAGAGACGCAATGAGAAGCATGCCATGATCCGTTGGAACTTTACTGTCCAAGATGCTCGAAACGTTTTTAAAGAACATTACCCTACATCTTTAACTTGTTGAGGTACTAGGATGAAGGGAAACAAACCTCGATGCATTATTGGTTACCTTTAGATGATCAAAGATTAATTTGCCTTAGATGCACTGCTTTTCCCGAGTCTACTACTCGCAGCTCGAAAAAAATAGTGGAAAAAAGTGCTTTACTAAAGAGAACTTAAAGATTAGCGGACAAATGATTGCTTGCCCGGAGTTAAGAAAGCCATGCCCTGCGGGGAAACCACAATTGAATTTCACAGGAAACAGTCGTAGAATGGACCCGTTGTACAAATCTAATTAGAGGATCTGGAACGCATGGACAATCTTCAATCCGGGCAGATGCTCGGCGCTTATCGGATTATTGGTCAAATTGGCAAAGGAGGTATGGCAACCGTTTATAAGGCCTATCAGGCCTCGGTCGATCGTTACGTTGCCATTAAGGTCCTGCCAAGTCAACTTGCCGAAAGCCCAGAGTTCGCGACGCGCTTTCACCAGGAAGCGCGCATCATTGCCAAACTGGAGCACCCTCACATTCTGCCGGTCTTCGATTATGGAGAAAGCGAAGGCGTTGCCTATTTCGTGATGCGCTATCTTGATGCGGGGACGCTGAAGGATAGGATGGAAGCCAGGCGTCCCCTTCCATTGGATGATATTGACAGGATATTCACCCAACTCGCTGACGCGTTGAGCTACGCCCATGGTCATGGCATTGTGCATCGAGACTTAAAGCCCGCCAATGCCCTGATCGACTCGCAGGGCAATGTCTTTCTGACCGACTTCGGTATCGCGAAATTATTGGAGAGCGCTTCTCCGCGGCTGACGCAGACCGATGCGATCATGGGTACGCCAGCTTATATCAGTCCCGAGCAGGCCCAGGCCAAGCCTGTCGACCAGCGCTCAGATATTTATTCCCTGGGCATCATCCTGTACGAAATGGTGACAGGCGGCGTCCCTTATGTCGCCGATACACCGCTCGCCGTGCTCTTCAAACATATCAGTGATCCCTTACCACTGCCTTCTCTGGTCAAGCCAGATATCCCGCCCTCCATTGAGCAAGTGATCCTCAAAGCGCTTGCCAAAGAGCCTCAGGATCGCTACACTACCGCAGCCGAGTTTGTTGCCGCCTGGAAGCGCGCCCTCGAAGAAAAGGAAACGGTCCGCGTCGCACCGGAAACGATTTCTCCACCTGCTGCAAGTGCTGGACCATCCGCTCAGACTCCGCCGAAGCCTGCTCCCACGCCGACAGGCCGATCCAAATCCGGAAACCCGACCGGCTGGATTGTCGGCTGCCTGGCTGGGGCGTGTCTCCTATTCTCAGTGGTGGGCATCGCTTTTCTCGCCCTCAACTGGAAAAATCTATCTTTGCTCAATCCGCCCACACCGACCTTTGTCCCCACCCAAACTGCCAGTCCTCTCCCGCCAACCGAGACGATCATTCCCACCAGTGTTGATAATGTTCTTTTGAACGATGATTTTTCCTCTTCACAATGGGGAACTGGCACCGATAAAGATAGTTCCATCGAATATGCAGATCAAACTTTACAGATGATCGTTTACACGAAGAGCTTTTTCGTCTGGAGCACACCCAATGATCATGATTATCAGAATGTGCACATGGAAGTAACCGTCATTAATAACAGCACAGATGCCACTACCGCGTTTGGTTTGATGTGCAACCAGCAAGCGGATGCAAAGGAATCATTCTATTATTTCGCCATCACGCCGGCGGGCGAGTATGCCATTGTCAAAGCCGAGAAGGGGCAGAATGATCTCTTTCTGACGAATAATGATCAATGGGCAACTTCTGACAGCATTACAAAGAACGCGGATTCGTATCGCATCGGCGCGGACTGTGGGAATGGCACCTTGACTTTATATGTGGATGGGCAACAGATCGACTCAGTTTCCGATTCCTCCTATACCCATGGCAGTATTGCCCTGTTCACCTGGAGTGGCAAAGAACCAAACGCCTCGACTGTATCGTTTGATGATTTTCTGATGAACCCGCTCGAATAATTCTATTGAATATAACGACTGACCTGCACAGATCACGAAGCACCAAAATATTTTCTACAGGAGCAAAACAGGCACCCTTCGAACGGGTGCCTGTCTATTTAACATAGAGGGTATTCTGCAGTCCGATTTAGCGCAGCAGGTCATTCATCGGGCTGGCAGCTGCATCATTACTGGTCTGGGTAGGCAACCCGAAGATGTTCTCGACCGTGCGGAGCAGCGAAAAGTGAGTATAGGAAACTCCTGAAGTCACGCCGCCCGTCTTCGCTGCAGAACCTGCAAAGATGGTCAAAACCTGATTGCTCTGGCTGCTGTCATCTTCATCCCAGGTCAGGATCAGCAGGCATTTATCCACTGTGCAGGCTGGTGAGTTCAGAATCGCAGGCAGATTGTTCTTCAACCACGTGTCGCCGGTGCTGACCGAGCAGTCGTGCATATCGTTGCACAGATCCGGCACAATCAGGGCATAACTCGGCGTTGTCGACTTGGAGGCCAGGTCGCCAGCCAGGGCAGAGTACGGTACATCGTGACCGGTGCAGCGGGTGGCATTATTGCGAATGTCATCGAAATAGACCATCGGATTGTGTTTGGGGGCATACTTGCCGGAGGTGGTCAAATAACAAGGCGAGGGCATCGCCTCCATGTAGCCTTTCCATGTTAGTCCCTTGGCTTCGAGGTTATCCGCCAGATTCGTGGCATTGACATGGCAGGAAGTGGATGGATTGCAGTCGGTGGTGATGCCATAATGGCTGCCGCCATATAGATCCAGGTAGTTGGGCAGGCTGGGATGTGTGGTCGCGTGGTAGTTTGTGGCACGGGCAAATGAGTTACCCAGGCTGGTAATGTAAGGGGACGAGCTGGTATTCCAAACTTCGTTGTAGCTGTGATTTTCCATCACCACCACAAAGACATGCTGGATGGCCGAACTGCTCGGCACGCTCGATGGAGCCACCGTAGCGGTCTTCGTAGCGGTAGCCGCGAGCGTTTGAGTAGGCAGGCTGGTGGGATTGGTTGTTTTCGTCGGCGCGGGCGTCGTTGTGAAGACCTGAGTTGGTGCATTTGTGGGGCTGGCTATCGGCGTGTTGGCCGGAGGGGCTGTTTGTGTAGGAGCTGGCACACCACTGGCAAGCGTTTTGATGATCAGTTGGGGAGAATGTGCACCAGTTTCACGACTGGCCAAACTGACAGCCGTGCCATTTATTCCTGTCAACGCCAGGCTGAACACTCCATTGCCCGCCACCAGGGGGGTCACATCCATGGTGACCCAGACAGCACCCGCGAAAGCGCCTGAAGAGCCCACCTGATTACCGAGGGCAGGCGCATTATTGTATGTAATGCTTCTTTCTCCCCAGCTCGTGTCTGGCACAGCATATGCCTTACAGCCGGCCGTAGAGCTGCTATTGGCATAAATCTTTAGTTTTGCACTGGAAACTGCTCCACTCAATCCCTGAACATTGAAGGTTAGGTACCCTTTAACGACAGGGCTTGCATCAAAGCGAATCTGCTGTGAACCGCCGTAATTCGTATTAGGAATCGCAGACGTCACATACGCATCCGCGGCAGGCCCAAAAGTCAGAGTTCCTGAGGTGGAGGATTGTGTGGCAGTCGCCGCAGGGATACTTGTTCCAAGCGGGGTTTGGGTTGGCGGCGGCAAGTTTGGCGCTTGTGTTCTCGTTGCGGCAGCAGTCGCTGTGGGACCGGGCAAGGTGGGAGCTTGCGTGTTTGTTGCAATGGAGGTCTGAGTGGGCAGGGCGGCCGTCGCCGTGGGTTGGGTTGTCTGCGTGGGCGGTATGGTTGTTGAGGTGGGCTGCTTTGTCTGGGTAGGTGGGATCGTCGTGGCAGTGGGTTGCGTTGGAGCAGAATTACCGTTACTGTGTAAGGCATCCAGGTAGGCGCCATAACCTGAACTGCTCGCCCATTCCTGGGCGCTTTCCACCGAAGTGCCTTCGCCCCATTCATTGAAGGTTGTAACGAGTTGGAAAGGGGCACCTGAGGCGATCATATCGCGGATATTCTGGTTCCAACGGGTCAGATCGCGTGCCAGACGGACAGCCTCACCTTTCTTCCAAAAGCCCGGTGCAATCGCGTAGGAATATCCTTTCTGGCTATCTGCCGCGACAGCCGGGCTGTATTGGTGCCATCCATCAGGCTGATTCGTGCAGTTGCGATACCCGGAAAAGACCTTGAGCACCAGATAGGCACCGACCGTGTTGGCCTGCTTCCAGCGATCTACCATGGCACAAGCATCGGAGCCATCTGCGTAGACGAACACAACGAAACGACCGCCAATGCGCAGAAAGCTGGGATCATTCCCGTACTTGTCGCGGAGATAGGTCAAGTCGTTGGTAAGTTGAGTAACAGTCGGGTTGCCCTGACTTTCCTGTTCATAATAAACTGACCAGCGAAAGTTGGTTCCGGCAGCACCCTGAAGTAAAGCTGAGATGCGTCCATCCGTTTTGGTTCCCTGCCCCCACCAGGAGGCAATCCCAACTTGAATGCCACCGTATTGCATGGCAGCAATGTGTTGCTTGATCACCGTGGCATTGCTTCCATCGTAAAAGCCAAGGGACGGTGTGTAATTCGTGAAAGGGTTGAACCCTTGCTGGTTCCAGGCTTCAGGGAACCAGGGATAATAGAACACCGCCCGGATGGGGAACGAGGGTTGTGTATCTGCTTTCACAGAAGTCGCACCAGCCAGGACGGTAGTTGCCAAACTGGAAATGAGCAAAATGAGCGTCATGGCACGGCGTAGCCAGCGTAACGAATTTTGCATTGAACTGTGGGTCGTTGTAAACATGGGTAGTCTCCTTTTTTACGGCCTACTTCGCTATGGTTTTAGAGGGATGGCGAACACGATTTGGGGTCTGGGTTTGTGCTCAGTGTTTGCTGGACGTAGAAAAAGAAATCAGCAGTCTTAAGCAGAAAAATCTGTTGTGAAAGTTTGGAGACTCTGGCTACCTATACATAAGGCCCCTACTTGTAGCAGCGATGACCGGGAAATAACGTTGAAAAAAGTCATCTCTGTCCTCCAGACATTTTGACCGATGAGGTCGAGGCTGCGTCACCAGCGTCGGCTTCACTCTTGATTGGTCTCGTAGTCTTTAGACCAATGGGCTCAGGTGGTTTTCAAATCAATTTTTGATCTTTCACAATTACGATCGGGATTGCACCTGGGCTTATGACGCGAGTGTAGTATCCTAAAATTAATTGTCGTTAAAATTTGGTTTGCCATTCTGTAAGTTGCTGCTTAAGGACTATTGCATTTGCAATCGTTTTGTTATGTTTCTTACAAGGGTGAGCAATGCTCGAATAGGTTAGGAGTAAATACAAAGAAAAACGGCGGACCCTGCACAAAAGTGTGGTCCGCCGTTTTGGTTGAGTTTATTCTAACGAGTCGTAATGATCAACTGCGGTGCTCTGGCGCCAGTTTCACGGCTTGACAGGCTAACGGCAGTCGTACCAACGCCGGTCACGGCCAGACTGAATGTACCATTGGCTGTCAGGAGGCTGGTCACATCTACAGTAGTCCAGCTGCTGCCGGCAAGAGTGCCCGATGAGCCGATCTGGCTGCCCAGAGGGGGAGCATTATTGTAGGTAATACTCTTTTCACTCCAGCTCGTGGTAGCAACCTTATATACTTTAAAGCCGGTGCCGGAACTGCTGCCGGCGTACACCTTCAACTTTACACTAGCTACCGAGCCGCTCAATCCCTGCACATTGAAGGTTAGATAGCTTCTCACGACAGGGCTGGCGTCAAAGCGGAGGTACTGCGAGCCGCCATAATTAGTGTTGGGGATTGCAGAGGTCACATACGCATCTGCGATGGGTATAAAGGTCAGGCTTGAGGAGAAGGCTGTTGGAGTAGGAGAGCCTACCGGGACACTTGTCCCCTGAGGGACTTTCGTTGCCAGCAGGGTGGGAGTCGGCTGGATTGAGGAGGGGGTGAAGCAGTCTCTTGTGCCTGCATCTGTGAAGGTTTTTCCTGCCTCGGGGATGAATTGCCAGTCATAACTGGTTGAATGCAATGTCAGCTTAAGGACACCAAAGGTATCGGAGTTATGCACAGCACTATTGGCCTGGATTGTGCCAAACGCATAGTGATTCTTGCCACCCATACCGGCAACGATTTCCTGAATGCCCTTTGGATCCGCTGCAGCGCCTGGGTTTTGCGGAGCAAAACGCTCATAGCTGTGGTCATGACCGTTTAGCACGAGTTCCACGCCCGCAGCATATAAATCCTTCCAAAAGGCGTCATAGGCCGTGTTATTGCCGTGGTTACCGGACGAGAACCTGGGGCTATGCCAGTAAGCCAGTGTACACATGTTGGGGTGGGCTGCCAGATCAGCTTTTAGCCATTGTTCCTGCGGTGAGCCGGCGCCACAACCGCCCACCTGACTGCACTCAGAATTAAGCGCAACCATGTGCCAGGCACCGAGATCATAACTATAGTACCCTTTTGTCTTATCACCCGCGGCAGTGCCAAAGTAACTGTAGTAACCGCTCGCGCCGGCAGTGTGATATTCGTGATTCCCTACCACAGGGTGAATGATATTTTTGACTCGACCCCAGGTGGGATCAAAGGACTGTTGAAATTTCGCCAGCACTCCATCTTCGTATTGAGTGTCGCCCAGCGTGAGGACTGCCGATAAATTCTTACCGACCAACAAGTCTGAGGTTGCTTTCTGGCGACAGGCAGTCGCCGTGCCGTTGCCGCCATTGAAGTTGCCGTCGCTGGGATCACAGGCAATATCCCCGGCGGCTGCAATCACCGGATCACCGGTTGTAACAGCAGTTGCCGTCTTGGTGGGGCTGGGAATTGGGCTGGCTGTGTAGGTCGGAATGAGGGTTGCCGTTGGGAGGGGCAAGTTGGGAGCTTGTGTGTTTGTCGCAATAGAAGTCGCGGTGGACGAGACAGCCGTAGCAGTTGCCTGTGTTGTCTGAGTGGGCAGTACTGTTGTCGGCGAGGGTTGTATCGTGGTAGAGGTTGGTTGTGCGGTTTGGGTCGCGGGTACCGTAGTCGGTTGAGCGACGTTGCCATTATTGTGTAACGCATCCAGGTAAGCCCCATAGCCCGAATCGGTTGCCCACTCCTGAGCGCTTTCCACGGATGTGCCTTCTCCCCATTCGTTGAAGGTTGTGACCAGCTGGAAAGGCGCGCCGGAGGCAACCATAGCGCGGACGTTCTGATTCCAACGGGTCAGGTCTCGAGCCAGCCGTATAGCCTCACCTTTTTTCCAAAAGCCCGGTGCGATCGCATACGAGTAACCACTTTGGCTATCGGCCGCAACAGCCGGGCTGTATTGGTGCCAGCCATCCGGTTGATTGGTGCAGTTGCGATATCCGGAGAAGACCTTGAGCACGACGTAGGCACCGACCGTGTTAGCCTGCTTCCAGCGATCAGCCATGCCGCAGGCGTCTGCACCATCGGCATAGACAAATACAACAAAATGCCCGTTCACCCGCAGGAAACTTGGATCGTTCCCATATTTATCACGTAGATATGTCAGGTCACTGGTGAGTTGGGCCACAGAAGGGTCGCTCAGGCTCTCATTTTCATAATAAACAGACCAGCGAAAACTGGTCCCGGCAGCACCTTGCAACAGAGCTGGCATACGACTGTCCGATTTGGATCCCTGACCCCACCAGGAGGCAATACCGGCCTGGATACCACCATATTGCATGGCAGCAATTTGCTGCTTGATCACCGTGGAGCTGCTGCCATCGTAGAACCCGAGGGAGGGGGTGTAGTTGGTGAAAGGATTGAACCCTTGTTGATTCCAGGCTTCGGGGAACCAGGGATAGTAGAACGCAGCTCGGATGGGGAATGAGGGTTGTGTATCGGTCTGGATGGAAGTTGCCCCTGCTAACATGACTGTCGCAAAGTTAGACACGATGAGGATGACGGTCATCACACACCGCAACCAGCGTAATGATTCCCGTGCTGAACTTTGTGTTGCTGTAAACATTGATGTTCTCCTTTTGTTGTGGGCTTCGTTGCATTACCAGAGCAGTGGTGAACGCAGAGTTAAGTTGTGGAGTTCGCTATATCTGTAAGTTTTGGTGTCTGTAACCGAAATTCGCCTTTTAAAGATGGACTGCCAAAGGTTGGAGATTTTGGCCGCTTATACGTGAACCCCCTACTTGCGGCTGCGATGACCGGGTGATAAGATTAAAGTGAGTCATCTGTGTCCTCCAGGCACTTTGACCGACGAAGTCGATGCTGCGTCACCAGCATCGGCTTCATTTTTTGATAGAAATTCATGGGAAGGTACATCAGGGTGCAGGCGTAAATCGTATCGATGTCTAATATGTAGGATTGTGAGAAAAAGCACCTGCGCCTACGATGTGAGTGTAGTATCCTGAAATTAAATTCCGTTAAATTTTGGCTAACCATTCTGTAAGATGGCGCTTAAGGACTACCCAGCCTGCAATCCTTTTGTCATGTTTCCCCACCAATTCTGCATTTTTCTCCATTCCATTCTCTAATCACGCATCTTGTGGTTAAATCATCCCATGGATTCCAAAACTCTCTCCGTTCTTGAATATCCGAAGATCCTGGAACGCCTGAAGGCGTTTTGTGATTTTTCCGCTTCGATGGAATTAGCACGGGCGCTTGAGCCGACTGATTCTTACGATCTGGCACGTGCCCGGCTGGCAGAAACCAGTGAAGCACGCAAATTATTTTCGACGCAGGATATTGGGGTTGGCGGCGCACACGATATCCGCCCTGCCGCAGATCTGGCAGCGCGCGGAGGCGTAATTGACCCGGGACAATTGCTGGATATCAAATCCACGCTCATTTCCTGCCGTGAATTGAAGCGGTCCCTGGAGCGCAAAACAGGCGAATATCCACGGCTTGCCCAGATCGCGGCCGGGTTGCCTGAGTCACATGGGATTGTAGACGCCATCACGCGTGTGCTCTCAGATCGCGGTGAGGTACTGGATTCCGCTTCCCCGAAGCTTGCCACCCTGCGGCGGGAGATCAAGATCGCGCATGACCGCTTGATGTCACGTTTACAAAAATATCTGACCGAATCAGGCAGCAAGCTCCAGGAGCCCATTATCACGCAGCGGGACGGACGCTACGTGATCCCATTGCGGGCAGAATTCAAAGGGCAGATCAAAGCGATCGTCCATGATCAATCCTCCAGCGGCGCGACACTATTCGTCGAGCCTTTGCCTGTGGTGGAACTCAATAATAAAGTGCGTGAGTTGGAATTGCAGGAACGGGATGAGGAGCGGCGCATCCTTTATGAACTCTCCGTAGAGATCGGTGCACATCGTGATGAACTCACTTATGGTGTTGAAAACCTTGCCATGCTTGATCTTATCTTTGCCAAGGCGAAATACGCGGAGGAGTTGAAGGCATCGGAACCCATTCTCCATTCAATGAAAGAAGAAAGAGGCAAGAAGGACTCCACACGTCCTGCTTCTTTCGTCTTTCTTCTCAATAAAGCAAGACACCCTCTCCTGGATCCCAACACAGTAGTGCCGATAGATGTTGATCCCAAACCCGGCACACGGGCCATTGTCATCACAGGTCCGAACACCGGCGGGAAAACGGTATCGCTCAAAACAGTTGGGTTGTTTGCCCTCATGGCACAAAGCGGGCTGCATATCCCTGCTCAAAGCGGCTCGGAGCTGCCCTGTTTCCAGGCAGTCTACGCCGATATCGGCGATGAGCAGTCCATCGAGCAATCGCTGAGTACGTTCAGCGGTCACATCACGAACATTATTCGCATCCTCAAGCAGATCGATCAACGCTCGCTGGTCATTATTGATGAACTCGGTGCAGGCACAGACCCTCAAGAGGGCGCAGCCCTGGCGCGGGCGATCCTCAATTATCTTCTTGAAACGGGCTGCACGACGCTGGTCGCCACGCATTATCCCGAGCTCAAGACGTTCGCACATTCAACCGAGGGTGTGGTCAACGCCTCGCTGGAATTCGACATCAAGACTCTGCGCCCGACGTATCACTTGACCATTGGGCTCCCCGGGCGTTCCAATGCCTTGCTCATTGCCCAGCGACTTGGACTCGCTCAACCGATCATCGAATCCGCCAAAGCAGAGATCAACCCCGAAGATCTGCGCGCCGATAAACTGCTCGACGACATCCGCAAGGAACGTAATCGCACTTCCCGCGAACGCCAGAAGTTAGAGAAAGCCCGCGACCGGCTCGAAGCGCAGACCAGGGAGCTTGAAAAGCGTCTGGAAAAGATCGAAGATGAGCGCCGCGAGGTATTAGCCAAAGCACGTGCGGAAGGCGAATTGGAAGTTGCGGTATTAAAGCGGAACATTGATTCGCTCAAGTCAGAACTTAAGAAAGCGAAGCAACCTTTACAAGCCCTGAAAGAGATTGAGGAGAAAGTAGAAGAGATTGAAGAAAGGATTGAAGCGCCCGTGGAAAGAAGAGCAATAGCTGCCGCGGAACGATCGTCAATCGTTAATCGTAAATCGCCAATCCAATTGGGGGAACGCGTCCTCGTCAGCACGCTGAATGCGGATGGAGTGGTAACCGCTTTGGGTGAATCCGACGCGGAGGTGCAGATCGGTAGTCTGCGCGTGAGGGCAAGGTTGGCTGATCTACAAAGAAAGGCCAGTGAGGCAGTGAGCAGTAATCAGTCTCCAGTCTCCGGCGAGCAGTCATCCGTGGCCGGTAAACAGTTACCACTGAGCAGCAGCAAATCTCCTGGGATCGAACTGAACCTGCGAGGCAAACTGGTGGAAGATGGGCTTGAAGAATTGGAGCGCTATTTGGAGAGAGCCTACTCTTCGGGTTTGTTGTTCGTGCGGATTGTCCACGGCAAAGGGACGGGCAGGCTGCGCGAAGCCGTGCGTAACGCCTTGAAGTCCAGCCCGTATGTTGACTCCTTCGAAGAGCCAAAGGATACTGAAGGCGGTTCAGGCGTGACGGTTGCCAAGATGGCGAAGTAATTCGCGCTGAGCGGAAGGACCGAGTGCTCGTCGAGGTCCTGTAGTCGCAGCGCGGGTAATAAGAGATTGGTTCGTGGCACCGTGGCTACACAATTTCTTCGTTACATGCGCTTCGACTGTGATGCAACGAACGTATCTCTGCTCAGCGCGAAGAGATTGATATTATTTTTTGGGAGTGAGTTATGTCTCTTGATGAAGCCATCCAGCAGATGAGTGACAAGATCAGAGCAGCTTGCCCAGGCGTGGAGATCAAGACGGTCAAAATGTCTGACGAAGAGGCGCGCTTGAGCGTCTATGCGCCTGCCGGGGATATGCAAAAGATCAAGGATGTAACTTTCCAGCCTGCAATTGACCTGTTGAACAGCGATGGATTGGATATTCAGGTGTTTGTGTATGATAAGGATGCACCACCGCTAAAAGGATAGCGATCAGTAAACAGTATCCAGTAGGCAGTGAGTAGTGGGAGCAATTGATTAAGCAAAGAAAGACTCTCGATGAGGAGAGTCTTTTTGTTCTAAGTGATCTTCTTGCAGAGCGGACTGGCGCTTTGCGCCGCGAGCAAAGCGAGGAACGTAGGCGCAGGGCTACTTTTCCGTGACCGCCCGCCAGACGGCGTTGAGCGCTTCGAGACCCGTCATGCGGTGGCGTATCGTCGCCTCCTCGTTGAGGTAGACTGGACCTTGTGCTTCACGTCCATCCATGATGTAGAGCCCTCGATCAGGGAGATCAGACAGCGCGGCCCAAAAGTTCCAGAGTGGAAGATCATATTCGGCGGCAAGCACAGTCATATCGCGGTTGATGCGCTCGTCCTTCTCACGGTTATCCGCTTTCGTAGCCAGAATAGGCACAACGCCGGCGTCCATGAGCTGCAGGATAACCTTGCGCAGATATTCCGTATTCCGTGACTCGAAATGGGTGCCGATTTGAATGATCACGAACGATGGTCGATGGATACGCAGCTCGCATTCGACCGGGGTCTCGGAGAATTTGCAGCCGTACTCGCCGCGATGCCATTGATTCCAGAGCAGCGCGCCGGGAGTAGTGCCGTCCTGCGCAGTTGGGCTTTCACGGTTGAAGGAACCGTAAAAATTATGAATCACCTCCTGCAATTCGGGGGAAAGGCTTCTGACCAGTTCGGTGTCAGTTTCAAACACACCGAAGAAATCGCCAGGTCTCTCCTGGCAATCACCAAAGATCGAAAAGGCATGCGGGTCATTGCCAAGCACCAAACCTCTTTCATAGACCTTTTGCAGGCTGGGATCGATGTTCTCCGGGATGACAGGCCAGCCCTTCCATTCTGCAGGATCACGCTCAGGTAATCCCAGGATCGAAGTCGATACCAGTGTTGAGGTTGGTGCGGGAATAATCGGAGAGAATTTCCTGGGCTTCTGCGTTGCCGTGGGAAGCGGTGCCGATGTGGAGATCATGAACTGCTGACCGGGGACTGGTGACGGCAGGCTTTGAGCATGTATGGATTGGGTCGTACAGGCGCATACCAAACAAACCGTTAAAAGAAATACCAGTAGGCGATTCATCACCCTAAAGTATATCTGGGGAAAATTAAGCAGTAATGAAATTTTATGCTACACTCACCCTATGACGTACCAGGGCCTCCTCCACAAATACGGGTATCTGCTCGACCTCCCCTCTCACACGCGGACCGTGAGCCTGCTCGAGGGCAATACGCCTCTGATCAAGGCTGACAACTTATCTCGCGAACTTGGCGGCGGATTCGAGTTATTCATCAAATATGAAGGGCTCAACCCCACAGGTTCCTTCAAAGACCGCGGCATGACTGCGGCGGTAGGCGAAGCTTTAGGGCGCCATGCAACGACGGTGATCTGCGCTTCGACGGGGAACACCGCGGCCTCGGCGGCAGCGTATGCAGCCCGTGCCGGGATGAAGTCTATTGTGTTGATCCCACAGGGAAAGGTAGCAGCAGGCAAACTGGCCGGTGCGATCGCTTATGGAGCGCAGGTCATCCAGGTTGACGGTTCGTTCGATGACGCGCTGACAATGGTCGTGGAGATCACAAATAAACATCCTATTTGTTTGGTCAATTCCATTAACCCCTATCGTATTGAAGGACAGAAAACCTCGGCATTCGAAATTTGCGATGTGCTTGATTCTGCACCGGATTGGTTATGTTTGCCGGTTGGAAATGCAGGTAATATTACGTCATACTGGGCAGGCTTTAAACAGTATCATGGAATGAAGTCAACAGGATTGCCGCAAGTATTGGGAGTTCAGGCTGCTGGAGCCGCTCCGCTCGTATTGGGACATCTCGTTGAAAAGCCGGAGACCGTTGCCACGGCGATCCGAATTGGAAAACCGGCGCGTGGAGAGCAGGCCCTGCAAGCCGCCGAAGAATCAAAAGGACGAATTATCGCGGTCACCGATGAGGAGATCCTGAATATGCAAAAAATGCTGGCAAGGCTGGAGGGCATCTGGGTCGAACCCGCCTCTGCAGCAGGGCTGGCCGGCCTGGCAATCGAGATCGTAAATAGGACTTTAGAACCCAAAGGCAAACGTGTGGTCGCAATTTGCACGGGTCACGGACTGAAGGACCCTGATATCATTACGAAAGATATGCAAAAGCCGCCGATCGTGCCACCAAAGTTGGAGGCGTTGGAAGAAATTATATTATCGTAGGGGCGACCCTAAGTGCCCCGAAGGGGGTGTGGTCGCCCAGGGCAGGCACAAGGCCCGCCCCTACAAAGAATTATGAACATCACGATCAGAGTTCCTGCCACATCTGCCAATCTAGGGCCTGGCTTCGATTCACTCGGGCTGGCATTGGATCTATGGAATGAAACCGTCCTCACGCTTGCCATTGAATTTACGGCCCAGGTCAATGGCGAGGGTACGGAGCGACTTTCACTTGGGGAAAATAATCTGATCATTCAGTCTGCGCAGAAGCTGGCAAACTGCGTGGGAAAGCGTCTGCCACCTTTCCATATCGATTGCATCAATCGCATCCCACTGTCATCAGGGCTGGGGTCTTCTGCTGCCGCCAAATTGACGGGTCTGCTCGGCGCGAACACACTGCTTGGCAAGCCGCTCACAAACAATGAAATCTTGAATCTTGGGGCAGAAATGGAAGGACATTCTGATAACGTCGCGCCGGCGCTGCTGGGTGGATTGGTCGTTTCGACCGTGGAAGACGAAAAGGTTTTTGCCCGCAAACTCATCGGCGCGGAGAATGCACCACCCGTCCACATCACGGTGGCGCTGCCAGAGTTTCAAATCTCCACCCAGCAGGCACGCGCAGCCGTGCCTGAACAGGTCCCCATGAAAGACGCAATCCATAATATCAGCCGGGCAATGCTGGTGACAGAAGCCTTCCGCAACGGCGATTTGATTCTGCTTGGCAAAGCCATGGCAGACACATTGCACCAACCCTATCGCCTGCCGTTGATCCCGGGCGCGCAAGCAGCGATGGACGCGGCGAAAGAGGCTGGCGCATCGGCTACTGCCCTATCAGGAGCAGGCCCCAGCGTGATCGCGTTCTCTGCGAAACGGGATCCAGCCATCGGCGAGGCGATGAGAGGGGCGTTCGGGCAGGCGGGACTCTCAGCACGAATCTTCCAATTGAAGATGTCCAATCACGGGGCGGAAGTCCACATCCGGTAAAAAGTCACTTTGGCGTTTCAGGAAGGCTTAGCTCTCTCTGCCACTCACGCGCAAAACGCAAAATGCGCGGGCGGATGTGATACGCATATGGGTCGGCAATCGTCCTACGCTCTATGATCAACTTCATTGCGGCTTCCGGGTGATAGCCCTGCGCAATGAGGATACAGGAGCCCATCACCACGCCGCGGTGACGTCCGGCTGCGCAATGGACATAAACCTTACCCCCCATGCGGATCGTTTCCAGCGCAGCACGTGCCCCAATCACCAGCTTGGCCATGGGAATGGGAAAGAACGGGCTGTCAAACGTCCTCAGCCACAGCAGCAGGAGAGGGGGACTATGCGGGTCAGGACGGGGACCATAGGTGAAGCGCATATTGATGACCAGCCGCACGCCCACCTCCCGCAGGGCATTGTAATCACTTACCGAAGGGGTGGTACCGATAAAAAGATCGTCCGTTATTCTTGAAAAATTCACCTCAAAATGTTATCACAGGATGGAAAGCTGAAAAGTAGGGGGATTCCTATACAATTAATCGCAGAATTAACTCGAAAGGCAAACTACTTAATTTTGAATTAATAATTTCGGCAACATACCGGTCATTGAAAACGGAAAATAATTTTCAAACATCAGTAAGAAGCTCAAATTAGACCTTATAGATGAGAATCGAAAGGCATTACGAAAGTATAGCGGCTTTAGGATATGAACACGATATAGGCAGGATATAGCCACGATATAGGCACGATTTACCCAGTCTATACCCATTGCGGAACTGGAGTGAAGCGAATACGAACCTTGGGTGAGGGAGGAGGGCTAGAGAGGGGTGGAAGCCAGCAACAGCAAATAAGCTTGAAATTTCATGATGTGGTCTCGCTTGATACGTGGCGCTGTTAGCGCCACTACTCCACCACGGTTTGGGATGATAATTTTCTCTGTGTCTCAGTGTCTTCATAGTTTGTTTTTCTCGGGGATTTTGTGCTAAACTCGCAACAACAATCTCCAGTCTCCAATCTCTCATCCTTCAATTACCATTTACTGATTACCCAAGTTATGGAAACCCTCCAAACCAACACAAATCCCGATTCAGAAGACTTCCAACAAAACTCCCAACATCACAAACAACTTGCCAATGAATTAAAACAACGCCTTGCTCTCGTGCGACAAGGGGGCGGTGAGAAATACCGCAAGAGACAGGAAGAACAGGGCAAACTCTTCGTGCGCGAACGGATCGAACGTCTGCTCGATCCTGGTTCGCCGTTCCTGGAACTGTCTGCTCTGGCAGCCTGGGATCTCTATGAGAATGAAGGTCCGGCGGCAGGGATTGTTACAGGCATTGGGCGGGTCTCCAACCGCGAAGTGATGATCGTTGCCAATGACGCCACGGTCAAAGGCGGGTCGTATTTCCCGCTAACAGTCAAGAAGCACCTGCGCGCCCAGCAGATTGCCGAGGAGAATTACCTACCTTGCCTATATCTCGTCGATTCGGGCGGGGCGTTTTTACCCCTGCAGGATGAAGTCTTTCCGGATGTGAACCATTTTGGTCGGATCTTCTATAACCAGGCACGCATGTCTGCCAAGAAGATCCCGCAGGTGGCAGCCGTAATGGGAAGCTGCACGGCGGGCGGCGCATATGTCCCCGCGATGAGCGATGAAGCGGTGATTGTCAAGGGCACCGGCACGATCTTTCTGGGTGGTCCCCCACTCGTCAAAGCCGCAACGGGGGAAGATGTCACTGCGGAAGAATTGGGTGGAGCGGACGTGCACACGCGGCTCTCAGGCGTGGCGGATCACCTTGCGGAAGATGATGATCATGCGATTCAAATACTACGCGATATTGTTGAGTCCTTACCGGTGAAAGAAGAAAGAGGAAAGACGTGGCTCTTTCGTCTTTCCTCTTTTCCACCAGAAGAGCCTCTTTATCCCGCCGAAGAGCTCTACGGAGTCTTACCTAGCACATTCAGAGAAGCGTACGATGTTCATGAAATTATTGCACGACTGGTAGATGGCAGCCGGTTCCGCGAGTTCAAGGCACGCTACGGCACGACGCTCGTCTGCGGCTTTGCCCGCATTTATGGATACCCTGTGGGGGTTATTGCCAATAACGGGGTGCTGTTCAGCGAATCCGCGCTCAAAGCGACGCATTTCATCGAACTGTGTGACCAGCGCGGCATTCCACTCGTATTCCTGCAAAACATTACTGGTTTCATGGTGGGGCGGGAATACGAGGCAGGCGGCATCGCCAAGGACGGGGCAAAGATGGTTCATGCAGTGGCGAACACCCGCGTTCCCAAACTGACCATCATCATCGGCGGTTCCTTCGGGGCCGGCAACTACGCCATGAGCGGGCGTGCCTACGGTTCACGCTTCCTGTGGATGTGGCCCAATGCCCGCATCTCCGTTATGGGTGGGGAACAAGCTGCGAATGTATTGCTCACAATAAAGCAGGAACAGTTACAGAGAGAAGGCAAGCCAGCCATGACAAAAGAAGAAACGGATGAGTTCAAGCGTCCCATTCTGGAGAAGTATGAAAATGAAGGAAATCCTTATCACTCCACGGCACGGCTCTGGGATGATGGTGTGATCGATCCAGTAGATACGAGACAGGTATTGGGGTTGGCTTTATCTGTTGTATTGAATTCACCGGTAGAGGAGCATGGGTTTGGAGTATTTAGAATGTAGTTTCAAGTATGTCATTGCGAGGAACGAAGTGACGAAGCAATCTCAACTAACCTGCAAACATATAATTGGATGCTAGATGAGATTGCTTCCCGAAGGCTCGCAATGACGGGATGAATAGGAACATTTTATGTCAACAACTCCTCCTTACGAATACTACGGCATGATCGCAGAATTCTGGGACCTCTTTCGCGGAGATACTTCCAGTTGGGACGATCGTTTCTTCTATCTCGATGTCGTCAAAAAGTATGGGCAACCCGTGCTTGATGTAGGCTGCGGGACAGGACGTATTCTATTGGATTTCATGGGACAGGGCGTTGACATCGATGGGGTTGACAACTGGCCAGATATGCTGGCACGACTCTATCAGAAAGCCGAAAAGCTAAATCTCCATCCGGCCGTCTATCAGCAGGAAATGGATCAACTGTCGCTGCCGCGCAAATATCAAACCATCCTTGTTCCTTCAAGTACATTTCAACTTCTTTTGGATGTTGCACTTCCACCGATTGCCATGCAGCGCTTCTACGAGCATCTGCTGCCAGGCGGCGTTCTGGCCATGCCATTTATGACGCTTTGGAAACCGGGACGACCATTGGAGAGTGAATATCCGCGTGAAGCCACCCGGCCCGAGGACGGCGCGATTGTCCGGCGCTGGCAATACTCTCGCTTTGATCCTGAATCAGGTTTGGAACATACCATTGACCGTTATGAGATCATCCGCGCTGGCAAGGTGATCGCCTCTGAAGAACACCGACAATCACCTGCCACACGTTCTTATACCCAGCAGCAAGCGATAGCGTTATATCAAGAAGCAGGGTTCAAAGATATTCAAGTATTTCATGAGTTTACGATGGAACCCGTCAATCCCGAAGATAGAACCTTTTGTATTCTGGGGTTTAAGCCCGAGTAATGGAGGAGCCGTTTATGACCTTTGAAGAATCCAGGCAATCAGGCAGCCCACATCATTTCTTCACCAAACTCGTCGGTGGGTGGATAGGTACGACCAAGTTATGGCTCGAGCCTAATGTATTGACGGACGAATCGCCTGTTCAGGGAAGCGTCCAACTGGTGTTGGGCGGGCGTTTTGCACTGTATCTTTATCAAGGCTCAGTGGAAGGCGAGCCACAGCAGGGAATTTTCACGTTTGGCTACAATACATTATCAGACCAATACGAAGCCAGTTGGGTGGATAGCTGGCACAACAACACAGCTATTATGTTTTGTGTCGGTTCCGAAAAAGAAGATGGCTTCTCCGTCCTCGGCAGTTATCCTGATCCCGCTGGCGGACCTGACTGGGGTTGGCGCACAGAAGTCGAATTGGTGGACACCGATCACCTCGTCATTACTGCATACAATATCGAACCTGAAGGCGGCGAAGCAAAAGCAACTGAAACAAGATTGACTAGGGTGAAGAAATGACCCGTCATTGCGAGGGCGGCGCTTTTCCGCCCGAAGCAATCTCACGTACAATGTTTGAGATTGCTTCGTCGCTTCACTCCTCGCAATGACGAATACGAAAGGCAATAAATGAGAATATTGATCATTGGTGGTACACGTTTTCTGGGACGTCATCTGGTTGAATCAGCGCTTGCACACAGACATGACGTTACGTTATTTAATCGCGGCAAGACGAACCCGGGTCTGTTTCCCCAAGTAGAAATGATCATCGGCGACCGCGAAAAGGATTTGGATAAGTTGTCGGGTCGGATCTGGGAAGCGGTGATTGACACGTCAGGGTATCTGCCTCGCCTCGTCCGGCTCTCTGCTGAGAGCTTAAAAGGAAGCGTAAGTCATTATGTGTTCATCTCAACCATCTCAGTCTACAAAGATTTTAAGAAGATCGGCATTGATGAATCCTATCCGGTTGGGGAAATCGAAGATGAGACCACTGAGGAGATCACCGGCGGAGCATATGGTCCGCTCAAGGCATTATGTGAAAAAGCTGTCGAGGATACTTACGGTATTGAACGGACATTGATCATTCGTCCGGGTTTGATTGTCGGACCGCATGATCCAACCGATCGTTTCACCTATTGGCCTGTGCGTGTGGCACGCGGCGGTGAAGTGCTCGCGCCTCAGAAATCTGAGGCAACCATTCAGATCATCGACGTGCGCGACCTTTCCGACTTCATCATCAAATTGATCGAAGAAAATGCGTATGGCACCTACAATGCCGCGGGCCCCGATTATGAATTAACGCTTGGCAGGCTGCTGGAGGTAAGCAAACAAGTGAGCGGCAGCAGTGCGAACTTCAACTGGGCGAGCGTGGAATTCCTGAATCAAAACAAGATCGAAGCCTGGAGCGATATGCCTGCCTGGGTTCCCGACGATGAGGAAGGTGTGGGCGCTTCCCGCCTCGATATATCGAAAGCCATCCGGGCGGGTCTGAAATTTCGCCCACTGGAAGAAACTGTCCGTGATACCTTAGAATGGGCAAAGACCCGTCCACCTGATCATGAGTGGCAAGCGGGCCTAACCGCAGAACGGGAAGCAGAGGCGCTCGCCGCTTTAAAGAGAGAGTAAGATGCATATTAAAGAACCTCGCCAGCAACTCGATCACATGCTGCGCGAAACGCGCATCCACCTGATCAGCTTCAGCCAGATGGCTGACACGAAGGCAAACATCCTGCTCAGTATTTCATCGGTGCTTTTAACTATTTCTCTCACCAAAGTTTCCGATCCGCGGTTTACGGGTGCTTTAATCGTATTGGCCGGGTTCCTGCTGATCACGATCTTTCTGGCGCTCATGACGGTGATCCCAAGAGTGCAGGGTTTCCGCCACAAAAAATATTCCGTCCACGATCCTAATTACAGTCCGCTCTTTTTCGGCAATTATGTTGATATCCCTTATGATGAATACCTCAAAGACCTTGAAGAGATCATGAACGACTCAGACCGTTCCTACGAGGTGATGGTCAAGGAAATTTATTATGCCGGTGTGTACCTGGTAAAGAGCAAATACAAATACATTCGCTATGGCTATATGTTCTTCTTCACTGGCTTGATCGTCAGCACGCTGATCTTTTTCTTTCAGAATTTACTGTAATGTTCAAAAAGATTCTTATTGCCAATCGCGGCGAAATCGCTGTTCGGATCATGCAAGCCTGCAAGGAGCTTGGCATCCAGACGATCGCGGTATATTCAAAGGCCGACAAAAATGCTCTGCACGTCCAGCTTGCGGATGAGGCCATTGATATCGGACCTGCCGCGCCGAAGGAATCTTATCTCAAGCTGGAGAAGATCATCGAGGCGGCAAGGCAAACCGGTGCGGATGCCATTCACCCGGGCTATGGATTCCTTTCGGAGAACGCCTCTTTCGCAGCCGCAGTTACTTCCGCCAATTTGACCTTTATCGGTCCTTCGGCGGATTCCATCCGTGCCATGGGTGATAAAGCAGAATCGAAGATCCGGATGGAGCAGGCTGGCGTCCCGACCGTCCCCGGATTTGAAGGCACCGGTCTGGAGACCAGTGCCGAGCTTACGAAAATCGCTGAAGAGATTGGCTATCCCCTATTGGTCAAAGCTGCGGCGGGTGGGGGCGGAAAAGGAATGCGCGTCGTCAACCGGGAAAGTGATTTGAGTGAAGCCATCGAGTCGGCGCGGCGTGAAGCTTTGAATGCCTTTGGCGATGAACGATTATTGATCGAAAAATATATTCCAAAAGCGCATCACGTTGAATTTCAAGTCTTCGGTGATCAGCACGGAAACCTGATCCATCTCTTCGAGCGTGAATGTTCCGTGCAGCGCAGATACCAGAAGATCATCGAAGAGACACCTTCTCCGTTGCTAACTCCTGAACTACGCACCGAAATGGGCGAAGTCGCAGTTGCGGCAGCAAAAGCTGTGGGTTACTACAACGCCGGGACAGTCGAATTCATTGTCGATCCGGGTACTCAAGCTTACTATTTCCTGGAAATGAACACGCGGCTGCAAGTGGAGCATCCTGTTACCGAATTGGTAACCGGAATTGATATCGTCCACTGGCAAATCCGTGTTGCAGCGGGAGAACAATTCCCATTTGCGCAGTCCCACTTCACCCAACACGGACATGCCATCGAGTGCCGCGTCTACGCTGAAGACCCCGCCAATGGGTTTTTGCCGAGCACAGGCAACCTTCTGCAATTGATCGAACCGCGTGGACCAGGCATCCGGGTCGATTCAGGTTTCACCGCTGGCGATGAAGTAACACATTTCTATGATCCCTTGCTGGCAAAACTAAGTGTCTATGCCGAGAACCGTGATGCGGCCATCCGGCGGATGCAGACTGCCTTGAGAGAATTTGTTGTTCATGGTGTAATAACTAACATTGATTTTCTGCAAACCGTCTTATCTCATCCTGATTTTCAAAACGGCGAGATAACCACGCGTTGGGTGGAACAAAATTTGGAGTCAGGCAGCTTGCTGCCAGCCAACCAGAAGCACGCTTCCGGACTCCATATGGCTGCTGCCGCCCTCGCAGATTTGACAATCCTCAATCGTAAACCTGAAATCGCAAATCAAAATGAACCTGATCCGTATAGTCCATGGAAAATCGCCAGTGGGTTTCGTAACTCATGAAATCAATCTTCAATGACATTACGGTCGATATTGCGTCCAACGGCAAAATATTTACACTGACGTTGGATAATCAAACAATTCGCGCTGAAGTATTACACGCGGTAAGCGGAAAATTAGATTTACTAATTAATGGGAAGCACGTGATCGCTTACGTTTCCTCCGATAACGCGAAACGCTGGGTGACTGTCCATGGACAGACTTTTGTGTTGACCAAATCATCCGGCGCGCACAGGAGTGGGCATGGACTGCATCACGCTGCGGGCGAACTCATTGCCCCCATGCCGGGGCAAGTCCGTGCGGTGAATATCAGTGAAGGCGAGGCAGTGACCAAGGGTCAAACGCTGCTGGTGATCGAGGCGATGAAGATGGAAATCCGTGTGCAGACCCCGCATGCCGGGAAGGTGATGAAGTTATACGTGAAGCAAGGACAAACCGTAGAGCGTGAACAAATCCTGGTAGAAATCGGAGAAGGTTCATAACGGCAACCAAGGAGAACGAATGGCTGAAATCGAACTGCGTGAGATCCCTCTTTTCAGTGAAATGGATGAGCAAGAAGTCGCTGGCATCCGCGCCATCATGCAGGAGATGAGGTTCAGGGCCGGTCAGATCATCATCCGTGAGGGGGATGTTGGAGATTTGTTCTATGTGATCACGGAAGGTTACGCGGAAGTCATCATTCGGGATGCAGACGGAGCCGACCTGGTTCTGCATAAAGCCGGCCCAGGTGATTTCTTCGGTGAGCTTTCTATGTTGACGAACGAGCCGCGCTCGGCACGGGTACGTGCTGTAGAGAACCTCAGCACACTGGCCCTGGAGCGCGATGATTTCTTTGAATTCCTACGGACTCATACTCATGCTGCAATTGACGTCATGGTGGAATTGGGTGGTCGTCTCCATGAAAATGATACGATCCTGCGACGGATGGTCAGCCGCAATGTGAATGAGCTAGAGGAAGAGCAAATGACTTTTGGTCAGCGGGTCGCAGACAGGGTGGCAGATACGATTGGTTCGTGGCCTTTCATCATCACACAGAGTATCATTCTGGCAGTCTGGATTACACTCAATGTCTCGGCCTGGATCAATCGTTGGGACCCGTATCCTTTCATTTTGCTCAACCTGATGCTTTCTTTTCAAGCTGCATACGCAGGACCCGTGATCATGATGAGTCAAAACCGGCAATCCGCCAAAGACCGCCTTGCGGCGGAGATTGATCATCAGGTGAACACGAAAGCGGAATTGGAGATTGGTAATTTGATCCGCCGGCTGGACGAGTTAGAAAGAACGATGGAAGAGAGCCAATCGGAATTGAAGGGCTTGCTAGATGATGGTCAGGCAAAGATATAGTTCCTCCCTGAGAAATCGAGAATAATGAAATTCCAAAAGTAAGGAGCCTTTATGCCAGGCAAATATTTTGAGGAACTCGAAGTGGGGATGAGATTTAAGCATGGAGGGCGAACTGTCACCGAAATGGATAACGTTCTTTTCTCGGCGCTGACGATGAATACACAACCACTGCACGTCAATGAAGATTTCGCATCCAGGACAGAGTTTGGACAGCGTTTGGTCAATGGCGTATTTACGTTCGGACTTGTCGTTGGCTTGACCGTCCCTGACCTGACGGAAGGTACAATTGTTGCAAATCTGGGATACGATAAGGTCGTGCACCCACATCCTGTCTTTCATGGCGATACCATCTATGCCGAGAGTGAGATTATCGAGAAGCGTGAGTCCAAGTCCCGGCCCGAGGTAGGGATTGTGCGAATCAAATGTACTGGTAAGAAACCAGACGGTACCATTGTGGTCGAGTTCGAGAGAACAGCAATGTTCTTGAAAAAGTCAAGATAATCCGGCCTTGTGAGGAGTGTCGCCTTTAGCGTAGTGTTGGAGATTGCTTCGGGCTGGCGCCCTCGCAATGACGTAAAGGATAATTATGCACTCACGACGCGCCTTACTGTACATGCCCGGTGATGACCGCCGCAAGATAGAAAAAGCCGCCACCCTCGGCGTGGATTGTATCTGCATGGATATGGAAGATGGCGTGGCAATTACACGCAAAGCGGAAGCGCGGGCGGTCATTGCGGAAGCTATGAAAGACTTGGAGTTTGGCAATTCAGAACGGTGTATTCGCATCAATAGTTTTGGATCAGGTTTTGAAAAGTTTGACCTTGCTGCTGCAGTCGCCACCAATCCCGACACCATCGTGGTGCCCAAGGTGGAAACTGCCGAACAAGTAAGGTCGATCAGTGAGTATATTGAGACCTATGAACTGTCCAGCAAGATGAAAGTTGGAAGTATTGGTTTACTGGTCGGCGTGGAAACCGCAAAAGGGATTCTGAATCTCAAGGAGATTGCCGGATCGGATAAACGTCTGGAAGCCATTATCTTTGGTGCGGAGGATTTCGCCGCTTCAGTGGGGGCAATGCGTACGAGGGAAGCCACTGAAGTCCTATACGCACGCTCGGCCGTGGTTACCGCCTGCGCGGCGAATGACTTGCAAGCCATAGATATGGTCTTTATTGATTTTCGTGATATTGAGGGACTGCGCCTCGAAGCAGAGCAGGGGGCAAGACTCGGCTTCAGCGGGAAACAGATCATTCATCCGAATCAGGTCACGGCTGTGCAAGAAGCGTTTACCCCATCCCGTGAGGCTATTGCATATGCGCAGCGAGTGGTGAATTCATTCGCTGCCAGTCAAAAAGAGGGCAAAGGCGCATTTGCATTGGACGGCAAAATGATCGACATGCCATTGTTGAAGAACGCTCAAAAGGTTTTGGAGCGAGCCAGGGCGGCAGGAAAGATATGATTTTATGCAAGGAAATTGATGACTTTAAGAGCAGGGAGAATGTTGCATAATTGATGTATTTCTTTTTGGAAGTAAATTATGCATCCACTTGTTCATTCAGCGATCGACGCAGCCAACCGCGGTGAAAAAAACAAGGCAATGGAGTACCTCAAGCAGGTGCTCGCCACTGACCCCAGGAATGTAGATGCCTGGCTGGTGATCGCCGCCATCATTGACCAACCCGAGCGCAAACGACAATGCCTGAATCGCGTGTTATCGCTGGATCCCACCAACCAGATCGCACGTGATGAATTGCTGGAGATGGACCGCGCTGCGTTGGGCAGCAAGCCTCTGTTTGCCCCGGCGGCTCCTATTTCTCAGCCAACATATCGGACCGCAGCCTCCCTTTCAAATTACCCAACCAGCACATCTGCGTTCGAGCCTGCCCCTGCTCCCAAACAACCAACACCTGTCCAGTCACAGGTTCAATTACAGGCGACACCGAAACCACTGCCCCAGATGCGCCCAGAAAAGCCCCTGGTTTTCAAATACCCGCTCTTCTGGCGCATATTTATGTATTTCTTCGTTGCATTTTTTGGCTGTGTCGGTTTGCTGATTGCATCCCAGAATGTGGTCAACAGTCTGCCTTTCCTGGGTCTTGCCTTACTTATCGGACTCACAGCCATGGCATTCTCTCCTAAAGTCGAAATCAGGGAGGCAGGTATCCGTACGTCTGGTATGCTAAGCAGTGCTGAGGTTCAATGGAGCGATATCAAGAGCATGAAATCCAGTGCGATTAAACGGAGGCTGGAACTGTTCAAAAGCAACGGGGAGATCATCCAGGTCTCAACTCAGGTGAGTGGCTATCCGCGCATCGTTGAGATCATTCGGCAAAAACGCCCCGATCTGTTTGACATATCTGCTGCTTCCTCCGGAAAAGGGAATATGTATACATCGGGCGGATACGAACAAGCATCTTCAGCTAGCTATGGCAGTCCGGCTCATACACATGCCTTCTCGGACGTAAAAACATTTAAGAAGAGCCTTTTTGCACAGTATGGTGTTGTTCTGCTGATGATTCCTTTATGTCTGGTGTCAGTATGGTTAATCGTCTCACGCAGAGATTATTTTGCCGGGATAGGCGTAGGAGTAGTTGCCTTAATCTTTATGAGTCTATCTTTCTTTGCGATTAACCTGGTCAAGGTGCAGAACAATAGGTTATCAACCGAGTCCTTTTTGGGAGAAAAACAATTTACCGCTCGACAAATAAAGAGTATCAGCATGAAGACCGTTCGCAGCCGTCACGGTATCGCAAGCAATTATGTTCACGTTGAACCCATCGAAGGCAATGCTTTTAGCCTTTCAGGGTTTCCGGAGGGTGACGAAGTCATGTATGGATTTCTTATGAACTGGTGGGACGCCCATCGAAACAAGTAATTATAATTAGAGAAACAGTATTGTCACTCTGAGCTATTGTTTGAAGACAGGAGTCGCTCGGGGTGACATTTTTATAAATTTCAAGCACTGAGGAAATTCATTTGCTCTCCATCATCTATGGCATTCTCTCCGCGGCATCATGGGGCGCGGCAGATTTTATCGGCGGGCTGGCTAGCAAGCGCACCAGTCCGTATCGCGTCCTCTTCCTGGCTGAACTGGCGGGGCTGGTCCCTTTTATTGCACTCGCCCTTTTCACACGCGAAACCATCCCTCCCACTGCCGACATGCTTTTAGGCGCAGGCTCCAGTCTTATCGGCCTGACGGGACTCTTGTTTCTTTACCGGGCTCTTGCAGATGGCCAAATGACGATCGCCGCGCCCGTCTCTGCGCTGTTTGCTGCCCTTATTCCGGTGATCTTCGGATTTTTTACGTTGGGCGCTCCCTCCCTTGCCACGATAGTTGGATTCGGTCTCGCCTTCCTGGCAGTTTGGTTCATTTCACAAACAGATATGCTGAACTGGCGTTTTAGCTTTACAGACCTGCGCCTGCCTTTGCTCTCGGGTCTATTCTTTGGCTTGTACTTTATCATCCTCCACAAAGCGACACTCCACGCGTTTTTCTGGCCCCTGGTCGCCGCACGGTTCGCAGGGTTTGTTGGATTGGGAGTTTATGCGCTAATCATGCGTCAATCTGCCATGCCCCCACGTGAGGTATGGGGATTCTGTCTCGTCAACGGCGTGATCGACATCGGCGGAAATGCCTTTTATGTTCTCGCCGCCCAAATGGGACGGATTGACGTCGCAGCAGTGCTGGGGGCCTTATATCCCGCGTCCACAGTCTTGCTGGCAGGGATATTCTTGAAAGAGAGGATCAGCTGGCTTCAAGCGTTTGGCGTGCTTCTGGCATTCATCGCAATCGTTCTCTTCACATTGTGATTGGATGGCATTAAACGGGTGTTTCTGATTAAGAACTCAGGCGGCGACTTCACTTTCTGTTTTGAATCCTGGAATTCGCGAGCTGGCAATATTCATCACTCAGCTCATAGCCCACAAAATGCCTGCCTGCTTTCAATGCCGCGAGAGCTGTTTGCCCCGAACCGATGAACGGATCCAGCACAATTTCATTCGAGAAGGTATACAGCTGGATCAATCGATAGGGCAGCTCGATTGGGAACGGCGCAGGATGCCCCACCTTTCTAGCTGATTCAGAGGGAAAGCCCCAGACGGATTTCGTGAACTCCAGAAACTCGTCTTTTGAAATCGTACTGACACGACCATCCATTTTGTCGCGGCGAAAACTACCCTTGGAAAAAACAAGGATATATTCATGGGTATCGCGCAATGTAGGGTTGGTTGCCGATTGCCATGACCCCCAAGCCGTGGATGTACTGGCTGAGGCGGCTTTATCCCAAATAATCTCACCCCGCATTAAAAAGCCCAGGTCGATCATATCCTGCATAATGGACGCATGTAATGGAATATATGGCTTGCGGCCCACATTTGCAACGTTGATACACGCTCGCCCGCCAGGGACCAGGACTCTGTAGGTCTCCTTCCAGACACGCATCAAAAAGGAGAGATATTCTTCGAGCGTGAGGTCGTTATCATAATCCTTACCCACGTTATAGGGCGGCGAGGTCACCATCAGATGCACAGAATTGTCGGGGAGTTCCTGCATCTCTTCAGATGACTTATTGAAAATCACATCCATCCCACTCATGGAATTCTCGACATATGCCTCAGGCTCCAGTTGAACCCGGTCGGCATACAGACGTGTTTTATAGAATGCCGAGGAATCATGTCCCTCGCGTCCTGGGGAGCCGAACGATGATGTGACGGTGTTTTTACGCTTAGGCATCTTATGGGAAGGAATGCTTTGGATGGAAACTGGTCACCCCAAATATAACACAGGAAAATGTAAAGGCGTAATGCATGTTCCTGACGATTGCATTACGCCTTTATTATTAGATTTTTGCAGTTAGCAGTCAGAATGAAGTGCTATGCCTCGTAATCCACAGCCTCTTCTTCAATGGTCATCAATGGCTCGTCGGAGGTTTTCTTATCGAGGAACTGCAGGGCTAAGGCAACCACTTTGGTATAGAACCTCGTTTCGCCCTTCTCTTTATCTTCATACTTATCCGTCTTAAGCCTTCCTTCGATAAAGACCAGGCTGCCCTTTTTCAGGTATTCCTGGCAAACCTCGCCGAGTCGGCCCCAGGCTTCCACATTCACCCATTCTGTGTATTCCTTGGTTTCGCCACTTGCCTTCCAACGCTGCGAAACAGCAAGGCTGAAATGAGTTACTTGCTTGCCTGTTGGCGTATATTTACTTTCAGGATCCTTGCCCAAACGGCCGATGAGTTGAACGCGATTTAGTGATGGCATGTTTCCCTCGTGTGATATTGTTTCAGACTTTTAGATGCAATTCTACGTGTCATAATTTGTCTCCTGGGAATCTAAAAGAAACATATTTGGTTGTTACGAAGAGAGTTATACTTTACTCTCCTGCGGCTTCTGGTGCCGCTTCAGTTTGAGTTTCCGCTTCACCTCCTGTTTTCTTGAGGACAGGCAAGCCTGTCTTCATCTCAACGACTTTATAACCTTCGGGTACAGAATCGAGCGTACCGTCCTTGACCTCTTTTGAGAAGAAGAACAGAGTCCGTTCCTTGCCGGTGGAAGTCGTGGACTTCTTTGTGTGCAGATAGTAGGTCACACCTTTTGAATTCGTAAACGCGTAAGCCATTATTCTCTCCTTTTTCTACCCCGCACACCCCAAAATGTCTTCTAAAGAAGCGTGCGGGATTCTAAATTGTAGCGTAAGTGTAGCACAGATTTTCTAGCTATGTCAATCAGGAGTTGCGTGTATGCTAACCGTCATTACTCTTAGTGACCTACACTCCACCCGTCGTTCTTTCTCAGGGACGGTGGGGCTGGTGCCAACGATGGGTTATCTACACGAAGGGCATCTCTCGCTGGTCAAGCGTGCCAGGCAGGAATGTGACCGTGTTGTCGTCTCCATTTTTGTCAACCCAACCCAATTTGGACCAAAGGAAGACCTTTCCAAGTACCCGCGCGACCTTGACCGGGATTTGAGCCTGCTGGAGCCAGCCGGCGCTGACCTGGTTTGGATGCCTACAGCCGAGATCATGTATCCACCACGATACCAAACCTGGGTGGAGGTCGAAACGATCACTCTCCCTCTGGAAGGCGCTATGCGACCCGGTCATTTCCGGGGTGTTACGACCGTCGTCGCCAAGCTGTTCAACGGAGTCCAGCCCCACAAGGCCTATTTCGGTCAGAAGGATGCCCAGCAGGCGGCCGTCATCCGCCAGATGACACGGGACTTGAACTTCCCCATTGAGATCGTGGTCTGCCCCATCGTCCGCGAGCCGGATGGCTTGGCGATGTCGAGCCGGAATGTGTATCTGGATGCTGAGCAGCGCAAAGCGGCCACGATCCTCTATCGCGCGTTGAGTGCAGCCAAAGAGGCTTATGAACGCGGTGAGCGTAATGCTGAGATCCTGCGCCAGATCATGAGAGACAAGCTGGCAAGTGAGCCGCTGGCGCAAATGCAATATGTTTCCTGTGCAGACTACGATACCCTCCAGGAGTTGGAAACCGTGACCGGAAAGACCTTGCTCTCCATGGCTGTGTTCCTGGGAAAGACGAGGTTGATCGATAATTTTGTGCTGGGATAAGCATTTCGCGCTGGGCGGAAAGTCATTCTCGTCGACTGGCAGTCGAAGCGCGCTGTATCTTATAGACAATGACTTTGGAGCAATCAATGATACGCACTTCCAGGGGATGGCAATATTGGGCGAGACTGATTCTCGCCACAATTTTCGCCTTGCTTCTTGGGTTAACCGGCAGCGTGATCTGGGTCAGTTATGGACAAGCCAGGAGTTATCTCCACCCGGAGCGACACATTGCAACGGGGGCATTGCTGCAAGCCAATGGGATTGAATTTCAGGACGTTGAACTAACCACAGAAGATAACGTGAAGGTTTCGGCCTGGTATACACCGCCGAAAAATGGCGCCGTTATCCTGGTTGCCCATGGATATGGAGATAAGCGCCCCGAGGATTTCTATGTGCTCTTCGCCAGTCATGGTTATGGTGTGATTGCATGGGATTTCCGGGCCCACGGAAAAAGTGAGGGCGAGTTCTCATCGCTAGGCTATTATGAAATCCTGGATGCAAAAGCCGCGCTGGATTTCGTTCTTGCTCAACCCGGTGTTCAACACATCGGCGCCTGGGGCGGCTCGATGGGCGCAGTGACCATGATCCGGGCGACCGCCCGATATCCGGAAATCGAAGCCCTGGTAGCAGACAGTCCCTTTGCGACATTGGAAGATGAGATGAATTTGCGCGTTCCATTCCCTGTGATGCGCTCGCTCATCAGATTTTTCGCAGTAAAGGGATCCGGTGTGACGCCAGATCTGGTTCGTCCCGTAGAC